>NZ_JASHIN010000026.1:22500-60052 GCF_030733705.1 Roseovarius sp. MMSF_3298 | reverse complement strand
AAGGTGCCCTTGCCGCGGCCGCCCGCATGGATCTGCGCCTTGACCACCCAGACGGGGCCGTCAAGCTCTCCCGCCGCGGTCTTCGCCTCTTCCGCGCGCAAAACGACACGCCCGTCCGATACAGGCGCCCCGTAAGAGCGCAGCAAGGCCTTCGCCTGGTATTCATGGATGTTCATGCGGATGTCCCATCTGTCTGTGCGTTTGCCTCTGGTATAGCCACAGGATGAAGCGGGACTTAACCCCTTTCGTTACCTGCCCCACGATTTGCGGCGAATTTCCGCCTTTTGTGATCACACGATTTTATGCTGTGATCACAAATGAGCGCATTGATATGCAAGACGAATCGGGTGGCTTGCAGTGTCGGGGGCTGCGTACTGAAACGAAAAACGCGCGGGCCGATCCGGACCGCGCGTTCAAAGTACAGGCTATGGGCCGGGGTTCAACCGAGCGAGCTGTCGATGCCCTTGCACGCTTCGACCAGGCCTTTCACGGCCTTGACGGAGGTGTCGAACATTTCCTGTTCGTCCTTGTTGAGCTTGATGTTGACGATCCGCTCGATGCCGCCGGCGCCGATCACGGTGGGCACGCCCACATACATGCCCTTCAGGCCGAACTCGCCGTCGCAATGGGCGGCGCAGGGCAGGACGCGCTTTTGATCCTTGAGGTAGGCTTCGGCCATCTCGATGGCCGAGGTGGCGGGCGCGTAGAAGGCGGAGCCGGTTTTCAGCAGGCCGACGATCTCGGCGCCGCCGTCGCGGGTGCGCTGCACGATCGCGTCGAGTTTTTCCTGCGTGGTCCAGCCCATGTCGACAAGGTCGGGCAGGGGGATGCCGGCGACGGTGGAGTAGCGCACGCAGGGCACCATGGTGTCGCCGTGGCCGCCCAGGACGAAGGCGCTGACGTCCTTCATCGAAACATTGAATTCCAGGCTGAGGAAGTGGCGGAAACGGGCGCTGTCGAGGACGCCGGCCATGCCGCAGACTTTCTCGGCGGGCAGGCCGGAGAATTTTTGCAGGGCCCAGACCATCGCGTCGAGCGGGTTGGTGATGCAGATGACGAAAGCGTCGGGCGCGTTGGCGGCGATGCCTTCGCCCACGGATTTCATGACCTTGAGGTTGATGCCCAGAAGGTCGTCACGGCTCATGCCCGGCTTGCGCGGGACCCCGGCGGTGACGATGCAGACGTCGGCGCCGGCGATGTCGGCGTAGTCCTGCGTGCCCTTGAGCGCGGCGTCGAAGCCTTCGGCAGGGCCGGACTCGGCGATGTCGAGCGCCTTGCCCTCGGGGGTGCCTTCGGCGATGTCGAAGAGGACGACGTCGCCCAGTTCCTTGATGGCGGCGAGGTGGGCGAGCGTGCCGCCGATTTGTCCGGCGCCGATGAGGGCGATCTTGGGTCTGGCCATGGAAATTGATCTCCGGTGGGTTTGTTTTCGCGCTACGGGGTAGTCGCAAACCGGGGTCAATTCAAGGGCGCTGCGCCGCGGCGCAGCGGTTACGGACGGATGCGGCGCGGCGTGGACGCCGAAAGCCGTTGAAATTTCAGAGGTTTAGAGAGTGCGTCGTGGTGTTGGCGGAGTGCCTTGAATTGCACGCGCCCTGCAGGGTTGACGGCGAATCTGGCGGGCGGGCGGCGCACCGCCCGCGCGGGGTCAGGCGTCGTCGCCGTCGACCGGAAGCACCTCGTCCAACGCTTCGAACGACTGGCCGCTGGCGACAAGGCAGGTCACGCCATGGACCGAGGTCACGGTGATCGTCCAGGTGCCGGTCTCGGAGGAGGCGAACACCTCGACCACCGCATTGTTGGCTCCGAGGCCCATTGACTGCCGCGACTCGCCGTACTTGGACGCGAGCCGGTCGACGACCGCATCGCGCGGCGCGCAGTTCGCGGCGAAGGCGGGACCGGCCAGACCCGTGGCCACGAGCGTGGCAATCATCGTCAGTGTGGTCTTCATCGTCTTACCCTTTCAGCTATGGGTCCCTGCCGTTTTTCTGGTGCAGACAGCGTGGAGGCGACCGTACCAAGCCAAGGTTAATGGACCGTTCGCAGCGCCCGGGAGGTGCGCGAAACAGGGCCATTTCTGCATCGCGGCGAGAAAGGCCTTGAACTTTCGTTCCAAAAATGGCGAATTCCCGCGCAAGAAAATTTCGACCAGACAGCGGGGCACGCCATGGACCTTTCCACCCATCCTTACCGATCCGTTCTTTATATTCCCGGCTCGAAGGAACGGGCGCTGGACAAGGCGCGCACGTTGCCCACCGACGCGATCATCTTTGACCTGGAGGATGCCGTGTCGCCCGATGCCAAGGCCGAAGCGCGTCAGACGCTGGCGCAGGCGCTGAGCGACGGCGGCTATGGCAACCGCGTGAAGGTCGTGCGGATCAACGCGCTGACCACTGAGTGGGGGTTCGAGGATGCGCGCGTTCTGGGCGATGCCGGGGCGGACGTGATCCTGCAGCCCAAGGTCAATACCTATGCCGATGTCGACAACCTGTCGGACCTGATCGGCACCGAGATCCCGATCTGGACCATGATGGAAACGCCCGCCAGCGTGTTCAACGCCCGCGAGATTGCAGCGCACCGGCAGGTGACGGGGCTGGTGGCCGGCACGAACGACCTGACAAAGGAATTGGGATGTCGGTTCCGCGCCGACCGGATGCCATTGCTGGCGTCTCTGCAGATGATCGTGATGGCGGCGCGGGCGGCGCGGGGCGTGGTGGCGCTGGATGGTGTCTATAACCGCTTCCGGGATGGCGACGGTCTGAAGTCGGAGTGCGAGCATGGCCGCGACCTGGGGTTCGATGGCAAGACACTGATCCACCCCGACCAGATCGAGATTGCCAACACGGCGTTTGCGCCCACGCAGTTCGAGATCGACATGGCCGTGCGCCAGATCGAGGCGTTCGAGGAGAGCAAGAAGCAGGGGCAGGGTATTGCCGTGGTGGACGGGCAGATCGTGGAAAACCTGCATGTCGTCGCGGCGCAGCGGACGCTCGCGAAGGCCGAGGCGATTGCACAGATGGCGGCGGAGTAGATCATGGGATTGCTGATCGCAGGCGTGCTGCTGTGGACCGGCGCGCATTTGTTCAAACGTATCGCTCCCGGGCCGAGGGCGGCGATGGGCAACGCGGGCAAGGCGGTGATCGCCGTGGTGCTGCTGGTCAGCATCTGGATGATGACCAAGGGCTACCAGGTGGCGGATGGCGCGGTCTTCTGGGGGCGGCACCCGATGACGGTGGGGATCAACAACCTGTTGATGCTGCTGTCGGTCTACATGTTCGCGGCGTCGGGCATGAAAACCACGCTGGCGCGCAAGATGCGCCACCCGATGCTGGGTGCGGTCAAGGTCTGGGCGCTGGCGCACCTGTTGGTGAATGGCGACGTGCCGTCGTTCATCCTGTTCGGCGGGCTGCTGGCCTGGGCGGTGATCGAGATGATCGTGATCAACAAGGCGCAGCCGGAGTGGGTGCGCCCCGACCCGGCGCCGAAATCCAAGGAAATCGCCGCGGCGGCGGGCAGTGTCGTGGTCTACGGCCTGATCGTGGCCGTGCATTACTGGCTGGGCTATCCGGCCTTTGGGTGAGCAGATGAAACTTTATCGATTCCTCTCGGCCGATGACACCTCGGCCTTTTGCCACAAGGTGACCGAGGCGCTGAACAAGGGGTGGGAACTGCATGGCAGCCCGACCTATGCGTTCGACGCGGCCAACGGCGTGATGCGCTGTGGGCAGGCCGTGGTGAAAGAGGCCGAGGGCGACTACAGCCCCGACATCAAGCTGGGAGAGCAGTGAGCATGGCCAAGACCAACGCGGGGCGGTTCTTCGAGGATTACACCGTCGGTGACGTGATCCCGCACGCGGTGCCACGCACAGTATCCGGGGGCGAGCGGGCGCTGTACCACGCGCTCTACCCGGCGCGTCACGCGCTTTATTCCTCGGACGAGTTTGCGCGGGCCTGCGGCTTGCCCGCCAGCCCGATCGACGATCTGGCGGCATTTCACATCGTTTTTGGCAAGAGCGTGCCGGATATCTCACTGAACGCTGTGGCGAATTTGGGCTATGCCGAGGCACGGTGGCTGCGGCCGGTCTATGCGGGCGATACGCTGCGCTCGGAATCCGAGGTGATTGGGGTCAAGCAGACCTCCAGCGGCAAGACCGGGATCGTCTGGGTCCGGACCACGGGTCTGAACCAGCGGGACGAGCCGGTGCTGCAGTTCGTCCGCTGGGTGATGGTGCGGAAAAAGGATGTGGACGCGCCTGCGCCCGAGCCGGTGGTGCCCGAGACTGCGCCGCATGTGGCCGCAAGTGACCTGGTGATCCCGGCGGGGCTGGATTTTTCGAATTACGACCTGACGCTGGCGGGTGAGCCGCATCGCTGGGGCGATTACGAGGTGGGCGAGACGATCGACCACGTCGACGGTGTGACCATCGAGGAAGCCGAGCACATGATGGCCACGCGCCTGTGGCAGAACACGTCGAAGACGCATTTCGACGCGACCCAGCGCGAGGATGGCAAGCGCCTGATCTATGGCGGGCACGTAATTTCCATGGCCCGCGCGCTGAGCTTCAACGGGCTGGCCAACGCGCAGATGATCGCGGCGATCAACGCGGGCAGCCACGTGAACCCGTGCTTTGCCGGAGATACCGTCAGGGCATGGTCCGAGGTGCTGGACCGCGCCGAGACCGACGCGCCGGGTGTGGGCGCGCTGCGGTTGCGGCTGGTGGCCACCAAGGGCGGCGACGCGTTCAGCCTGCGCGGCGAGGACGGCAAGTACCTGCCCCATGTCCTGCTGGACCTGGATTACTGGGCGCTGATGCCGATCTGAGGCACGGGGCGGCGTTTTCAGTTTGTTAACACGTGGCCTGTAGCCTTCTTTCCAGTGCGAAAGGAGGTCGCCATGCCTGATCCAACGCCCCGTGAAGGCCCGCAGCTGCGGTACCTCGTCCTTGAAGACAGTGCCCATGACCAGGAGATGATCCGCCGCGCCATGCGCGGGGCACGGGTGGAGGCGGAACTGGATTTCGTCTCGACCATCGAAACCGCGCGCAAGGCGCTGTCGCAAGCCCGCTATTCCGCCATCCTGTGCGACAACAGCGTGCCCGATGGCTCGGGCAGCGAGTTTGCCGGTGAACTGGCCGGTGAGCCGGAGCTGTCGGACGTGCCGATCGTGATCGTGTCGGGCTGGCCGTCGCCCTTCATGTGGGACAAGGCCCGCGCGGCGGGCCTGTGCGTGATCGACAAGACCGACGACCCGATGCGCAAGCTGCGTGATTTCTTCCGCGAAAGCGTGGGCGACCTGATTACCCGGCGCGTGGCGGGGCCGATGCGACGCAGCGCCTGAAGGCGGGGCAACGCGAATGTGAGCCGCGCCCAGAGCGGTTTTTCTGGGCAGCGGCACCGGATCGGCGCATGCTGTCGGCATGCTACGCGCGCTCCTGTGTCTTTGGCTGACGGCTGTCGGGGCTGGCGGCGCGGGGGTGTCCGTCGCCGCCTGCGAGGTTGCGCTTGTTCTGGCGGTGGACGTGTCCGGGTCGGTCGACGAAGGGGAATACCGCATCCAGATGCAGGGTCTGGCCGAAGCGCTGCGCGATGGCGCGGTCAGCGAGGCACTGGTCGTGGGCGAGGCGGCGGTGCTGGTGCTGCAATGGACCGGCACCTCGCGCCAGCGCGTGATGGTGCCGTGGCAGCGGATGACCGATTTCGACGCGGTCGAGGCGTTGGCGGCGCGGATCGAGAGCACGCCGCGGGTCTGGCGCAACTTCTCCACTGCCATTGGCGAGGCGCTGGAGGTCGGCGCGGCGCAGTTCGCGGATGTGCCCGACTGCAAAAAACGGGTGATCGACGTGTCGGGCGACGGGTCGTCCAACGAAGGACCGGAGCCGCGCGCGATCCATGGCCTGCTGACCGAGCAGGGGATCACCGTCAACGCGCTGGTCATCGAGGGGGCGGAGCCGATGATGACCGAGTATTTCTGGGAAAACGTCATCCATGGGCCCGGCGCGTTTGTGATCACAGCCAACGATTATGCCGAGTACCCGGCCCGAATGCGCCGCAAACTGCTGCGCGAAGTCACCAAACCCATCTCGAAAGCGCGGGGTGATTCCTTTGCGCCGCATTTGTGATCACGCACTAGAGTATGTGATCACGAAAACTACTTTTGCGACGAAATGCCTGCACTATTTGAAGAATACGGGTTTGCAGACGCCCCGGATGATTGGATAAAACGAACTCAAATCGCGGGGCAGGCTGGCTCACCCGGGTCGGCGCCACATCGCGACGAGAAAGGGAATGCCAATGGCAGACGTCAATCGCGGCAACCGGCCGCTTTCGCCCCACCTCACAATCTATCGCCCGCAGCTGACGTCGATGACGTCGATCCTGACCCGGATCACCGGCAACGCGCTGCTTGTCGCCGCGCTGTTGACGGTCTGGTGGCTGTTGGCCGCCGCGACCTCGGCCGATTATTTCGCGACCGCCGACGCGGTGGTGACCAGTTGGTTCGGTGACCTGGTGATGTTCCTGTCGCTCTGGGCGCTGTGGTATCATACGCTGGCCGGTGTGCGGCACCTGATCTGGGACAACGCGATGATGCTGGAAGTCGATAAAGCCGAGATGCTGGGCTGGATCGCGATCGGCGGATCGGTCGTGCTGACCATCCTGACCGTGCTGTTCATCTGAAGGAGGCCCCGGACATGCGTTACCTGACAGACCGCAAGCGCGCCGTGGGCCTTGGCTCGGCCAAGACCGGCGTGCATCACTTCTGGGCGATGAAGGTGCAGAGCGTCGCGTTGTTGATCCTGATCCCGCTTTTCGTGTTCACCTTCGGCGGCATCCTGGGCAGTTCCTTCGAGGAGGTCACGGCCTATTACGCGCGGCCCTTCCCGGCCATCGTCGCGGCGCTGACGCTGGTCGTCGGCTTCAAGCATTTCGCCGACGGGTGCCAGGTGCTGATCGAGGACTATGTGCATGGCACGGCGCAGAAGGTCACGATCATACTTGTGACGTGCCTGAGCTATGGCGCCATGGCGACGGGGCTGTTCGCCATCGCGCGACTGGCGCTCTGAGAGATATTCAAGGGCAGGGCGCGCGCCGCCTTTGCCCGTATGAGACCATATAGCCGGGGCCGGAATGGCCCGAGCAGACGAACCGGAAAAGGCACGAAGCATGGCGGCTTACGAATACGAGACACATGATTACGACGTTGTTGTGGTGGGCGCGGGCGGCGCAGGGCTGCGCGCGACGCTGGGCATGGCCGAACAGGGCCTGCGCACGGCGTGCGTGACCAAGGTTTTCCCGACGCGGTCGCACACCGTGGCGGCGCAGGGCGGCATCGCGGCCAGCCTTGGCAACATGGGCCCGGACAGCTGGCAGTGGCACATGTACGACACCGTGAAGGGGTCGGACTGGCTGGGTGACACGGACGCGATGGAATACCTGGCGCGCGAGGCGCCCAAGGCGGTCTACGAGCTGGAGCATTATGGCGTGCCGTTTTCGCGCACCGAGGAAGGGCGGATTTACCAGCGCCCCTTCGGCGGCCACACGACCGAGTTCGGCGAAGGCCCCCCGGTGCAGCGGACCTGTGCCGCGGCTGACCGGACCGGTCACGCGATCCTGCACACGCTGTACGGGCAAAGCCTGAAGAACAATGCCGAGTTCTACATCGAGTATTTCGCCATCGACCTGATGATGAGCGAGGACGGGCAGTGTACCGGCGTCGTCTGCTGGAAGCTGGATGACGGCACGATCCATGTGTTCAACTCCAAGATGGTCGTGCTGGCCACGGGCGGATATGGCCGAGCCTATTTCAGCGCGACGTCCGCCCATACCTGCACCGGCGACGGCGGTGGCATGGTGGCCCGCGCGGGGCTGCCGCTTCAGGACATGGAGTTCGTGCAGTTCCACCCCACCGGTATCTACGGTTCGGGCTGCCTGATTACCGAGGGCGCGCGGGGCGAGGGTGGCTACCTGACCAACAGCGAAGGCGAGCGGTTCATGGAGCGCTATGCGCCCAATTACAAGGACCTTGCGCCGCGCGATTATGTCAGCCGCTCGATGACGATGGAGATCCGCGAAGGGCGCGGCGTGGGTGAGCACGGGGATCACATTCACCTCAACCTCAGCCACCTGCCCGCCGAGGCGTTGAACCTGCGCCTGCCGGGGATCTCGGAATCGGCGAAGATCTTTGCGGGGGTCGACGTCACGAAAGAGCCGATCCCGGTGCTGCCCACGGTGCATTACAACATGGGCGGCATTCCGACGAACTATTGGGGTGAGGTTCTGAACCCCACCAAGGACGACCCGCATGCCGTGGTGCCGGGCCTGATGGCCGTGGGCGAGGCGGGCTGTGCGAGCGTGCATGGTGCGAACCGGCTGGGGTCCAACTCGCTGATTGACCTCGTGGTGTTCGGCCGGGCCTCGGCCATCCGCGCGGGCAAGGTGGTGAACCCCGACAGCGCGGTGCCGGCGACGGACACGGGACAGGTGGACAAGGCGCTGGAGCGCTTCGACAGCGTCCGTCACGCCGATGGCGGCACGCCGACGGCCGAGCTGCGGCTGGAGATGCAGCGAACGATGCAGGAGGACGCGGCCGTCTTCCGCACGTCCAAGACCTTGTCCGAGGGCGTCAAGAAGATGGACGCGATCGCGGCCAAGATGGGCGACCTGAAAGTGACCGACCGCAGCCTGGTGTGGAACAGCGACCTGATGGAGACGCTGGAACTGACCAACCTGATGCCCAACGCGCTGGCCACCATCGCCGGGGCCGAGGCACGCAAGGAAAGCCGTGGTGCCCACGCGCACGAGGATTTCTCGAAGCGCGACGACGAGAACTGGCGCGTGCACACTGTTGCGCGGGTGGATGGCAAGTCGGTCGAACTGAGCTATCGTCCTATTATTGAGGACCCGCTCACGACCGAATCCGAGGGTGGGATCAATTTGAAGAAGATTGCACCCAAGGAAAGGACATTCTGATGACATCCGCAAAGTTATTCGCGGCCGCGCTGTTGGGGCTGTTGCCCTCGGCGGAACTGGCGCAAGCCGGCACTTTGGACGCGGCAACGACCAAATGCATTTTCGACACGCCGGGCGGGGAAAACCTGCACGTCACGGTAAAATATGACGCGAGCAACCGCGCGACGATGCTGATCCGCAAGAAGCCGGGTGCGACGGATGCGACGGTGCAGGCGTACCGCGCCTGTGTGACGGCGAACACAACGGCCACCGCTGCGCGCGGCAAGCTGGTGGCGCCTTCGGACCCGGTCGTCGTGCCGGCGGGGAGTGTCAAGCCGGTGCGCGTCCTTCGCCAGAAGAGCGTGAACGCGCTTTGCCCGCCTCATGCGCCAGTTCTCTATCGCGGGACCATCTATTGCATCGGCAACCCCTACTGATGCCCAAGGCCGCCACGCATATCACGGCAGCGCCCTCCCGTCCGGCGGGCTGGCCGCGTGCGCGGGGGCGGCATTACCTGGATGTGCTGGAGGTACTGCACCTGACGCGTGCGCCAGAGTGGTATCTGGAGATTGGCGCGGGGCGGGGGCATTCGCTCGAGCGGTGTCCGGGCAAGGCGATTGCCGTCGACCCGACCTTTCGGCTGGGTGGCGACGTGACCGGCGACAAGCCCGCGCTGCATTTGATCCAGAAAACCAGCGGCGATTTCTTTGCCAGCGGACAGGCGCGAGAACTTGCGCCGCGAATCGACATGGCGTTCATCGATGGGATGCACCTGTTCGAGTACGTTCTGGACGATTTCATCGCGACGGAAAAGCTGTGCCACAAGGATGCGACGATCCTGCTGCATGACCTTGTGCCGTTCTCGCCCGCCGCCGCCGAGCGGGAGTGGGACCCCGAGCGCACCAAGGGCTGGTCGGGTGACGTGTGGAAGATGACGCTGATCCTGCGCGAATACCGCCCCGAACTGGCATTTGACGTGCTGAACCCGCGGCCCTGCGGGCTGGGGATCGTGACCGGGCTGGACCCCGAGAACCGGGTTCTGGAGGACGCGCGGGACGAAATCGTGGAGAAATTCATGGACCTGACGATCGAGGGTTTCGGGCCGAAGAACCTGAGCCAAATCATGCAGATGCGCAAGGTCGAGGACGTGCTGCCGGACCTGAAGGAAATGGAGGTGGCGGAATGAGGTTGCTTGCCATTCTTGCGCTGCCACTGCTGCTGGCGGGGTGCGATGCGGCCAACGACGCCGCCGACGCGATCGCGCGGGAGCGGGCGAAAACCGTGGTCAACGGGATCGTCGCGCGGCGCTTTCCGGGCGTCACGGTGGCGCCCGTCACCGACTGCATCATCGACGCGGCCTCGGCCGGGGAAATCATTTCCATCGCGCGCGATTCCGTCGGCGGGGTTCAACCCGCGACGGTCGAGCTGGTGGTGGACATCGCAAGCCGGCCCGAGTCGGTTCAATGTATTGCTGAAAACGGTCTGGTCCTGCTGGGCCGCTGAACGGAGAGGAAACGTAAATGGTACAACTGACGCTTCCGAAGAATTCCCGGATCACCAAGGGAAAGACGTGGCCCAAGCCCGAGGGCGCCAAGAACGTGCGTAAGTTCCAGATCTATCGCTGGAACCCCGATGACGGGAAGAACCCGCAGGTCGATACGTACTTTCTGGACATGGACAAGTGCGGGCCGATGGTTCTGGACGCGCTGATCAAGATCAAGAACGAGGTCGATCCAACGCTGACCTTCCGCCGGTCCTGCCGCGAGGGGATTTGTGGGTCTTGCGCGATGAATATCGACGGGATCAACACGCTGGCCTGCATCTATGGCCTGGACGAGGTGAAGGGCGACGTGAAGATCTATCCGCTGCCGCACATGCCGGTGGTCAAGGATCTGATTCCCGACCTGACGCATTTCTACGCCCAGCACGCCAGCATCATGCCATGGCTGGAAACCAAGACGAACCGCCCCGCGAAGGAGTGGAAGCAGTCGATCGAGGACCGCGAAAAGCTGGATGGCCTTTATGAATGCGTGATGTGCGCGTCCTGTTCGACCGCCTGCCCCAGCTATTGGTGGAACGGCGACAAGTATCTTGGACCGGCAGCGCTGTTGCACGCCTATCGCTGGATCATCGACAGCCGGGACGAGGCGACGGGCGAGCGGCTGGACGATCTGGAAGATCCGTTCAAGCTCTATCGCTGTCACACGATCATGAACTGCGCCAAGACCTGTCCCAAGGGGCTGAACCCGGCCAAGGCGATTGCCGAGATCAAGAAGATGATGCTGGAGCGTGCGGTGTAATGAGCAAGCCGCGTCCCGAGTTCGATTTCAAGTCGAAGGAAGAGTTTCGGGACGTGTGCCGCCACCTGTCGGGGCGACTGCACTATCTGAACCGGACGGCGATCGGGGAGAGCAAGTTCGTCAGTGAACTGGCGGGACTTGTCGAACGCGCGGGCAAGGTCTTTGACGACCATTACGACGACAAGGAGGTCTTCGCCGCTTTCGGCGATGGCTGGGAGCCAGGCACCTTGTCGCGCGATGAGCGGCCCCTGGCGCTGTTCGGGTTGCTTTATCCCGAGGTGGGCTCTGACGCGTCCTGATCGAGCAGGGACAGCAGATCGGTGATCCGGTCCAACTGCCCCGGCTTGGCCCGGGGCGCGAGGAATGCGTCGAGCGCGGCATCGCGGGTCTGTACCATGGCGATAAGCGTGGCACGGCCAGCCTCGGTCAGGTGCACATGCTTGAGCCGTTTGTCCGTGGCATCCGCGACGCGGCGGATCAGCCCGTCTTTTTCCACCCGGTCCAGCAGGCGTGACACGCCGTATTGCGGCAGCATCAGGCTGTGTTCCAGTGATTTCGCGGTCTGGCCATCCTGGCCCGCGTCAAGTGCGGCCAGCGCATCCAGCACGTCGAGTGGCGGCAGGCCTTCGGCCTTGAGTGCGGACTCCAGGTGGCTCTGAAGGCGGCGGTGGGTGCGCGACAGGACCTGCCACGCGGAAAGGTTCTGGGGTGTTCTGCTCATGGCCGGACCATAAATGCAGGTGCATTTGGGGGGCAAGGGGCGTTTGCCGGCCTGCACGAAATCTGCGCGACGGGGGCGGGGGCGTCTGCACGGTGGCCTGCGCAAAAGGGAGCATCGGAATATGAAATGAGAGGACATTCCAATGCTGCGTTCCCCCGGATTGCGGTTCATCATCGTGGGCCTGCTGGTGCTGCTGATGACCATCCCCGTGTTTTTCGTCGGTGCGATCATCGACAGCCGCGCCGATTACAACCGCCAGGCCATCGCGTCGGTCGGGCAGGAGTGGGGCGGGCGGCAGCTCTTGTCCGGCCCTGTCCTGATCATCCCGGTGCAGGAGACCGTGATGGTGCGCGAACGTGAAGAGGTGATCGACCCGGCGACCGGCGCACAGAGGCTGGATGGCGACGACCAGCCGGTGTTCCGCTTCAGGCAGGTGGAACGGACGCTGCGCCGGGATCCGGTTTATGTCTATCCCGACACTCTGGACCTCGGTGTGGAGAAGACCACGCAGGAGCGCAGCCGGGGCATCTTCTCGGTGCCGGTCTACACGGCCAAGGCCGCGGGCGCGTTCGATTTCAACGCCGAAGAGGCTGAGGCGGCGTTGCGCGGCGAGGAGGTTCTGCTGTGGGACGAGGCGGAGGTGCGGGTTTACGTGAGCAGTAACCGCGCGCTGCGGGGCGAGACGCGGCTGATGGCCGATGGCCGGGCGCTGGAGATGGAGCCGGTGGCGGGTGAAAACCGCTATATTGGCGGGCTGCGCGCGCCGACGGGGGACCCGCGAGAAATCGGGGCGTTCGATCTGAAGATGGGGCTGAACGGGGCCGAGGCGCTGTCCTTCACGCCGGTGGGGCGCGAGACGCGGGTGACGCTGACCTCGGATTGGCCGCATCCGGAATTCCAGGGCGCGTTCCTGCCAGACAGCCACGAGGTGCGCGAGGACGGGTTCGAGGCCAATTGGGTGATCCCGCACCTGGCGCGCCCCTTGCCGCAGGTCAGCCGCGAGAACCAGAACGAGGTCGCGCGAAGCCAGTCGAGCTTTGGCGTCGGGCTCTACCAGCCGAATGATTTCTATCAGAAAGCCTATCGCGCGGCGCGGTACGGCATCCTGTTCATTGGCCTCACCTTCCTGACGATCTTCCTGGTGGAAGGGCAGACCAAGCGGCCGACGCACCCGGTGCAGTATATCCTGATCGGGCTGGCGCAATCGGCGTTCTTCCTGCTGATGCTGGCGCTGTCCGAGCAGGTCGGGTTCGGCATGGCCTACCTGGTGTCGGGCGCGGCCACGGTCGGGTTGGTCACGGCCTTTGCCGCGACGGCGCTGAAGCTGGGCAAGCGAACTCTGGTCGTGGGCGCGATGCTGGCGGTGCTTTACGGTGTGCTCTACCTCATCCTGCGCAGCGCGGATTACGCCCTGCTGGCCGGGTCGATCCTGCTGTTCGCGGCGATTGCGGGCACCATGTTCGCCACGCGGAACGAGAACTGGTACGGCGAGCCGCGCACCGGTCCGCGCCGGGGGTGGTTCCGCAAGGCGGAGCCGCAGCCTGAGGCGCCACAGCCAACAAGCTGACGCGACGTTTCCTTCCATGATGCGGGGCGGCCGGGTTAGGCTGCCCCGCAAGTGCGGGAGGAGATCATGGAAAAGACCGATGTCGCGATCGTGGGCGGCGGGCTGGCCGGCCTGGTTGCCGCGTATGAGGCAGTGCAGCGCGGGCGCAAGGTGGTGCTGCTGGACCAGGAAGGGCCGCAATCCCTGGGCGGGCAGGCGTTCTGGTCGCTGGGCGGGCTGATGATGATCGACACGCCGGAACAGCGGCGCATGGGCATTCGGGATAGCCGGGACCTGGCGGCGCAGGACTGGATGGGCAGCGCGCAATTCGACCGACCCGAGGATGCGAACCCGCGCCGCGTGGCCGAGGCGTATCTGGATTTCGCCGCGGGGGCGATGCGGGGGTATCTGCACGATCTCGGAATGCGCTGGTTTCCCGTCGTCGGCTGGGCCGAGCGGGGCGGGGCCAAGGCCGACGGGCACGGCAATTCGGTGCCGCGCTTTCACGTGACCTGGGGGACGGGGACGGGCGTTGTTGCCCCGTTCGTGCGGCTGGCGAAAGAGGCCGAGGCGGAGGGCAATTTGCGGTTTGCGTTCCGGCATCGGGTGACGGGGCTGGACGTGGCCGATGGGCGGGTGACTGGGCTGCGTGGGGATGTGCTGGCCGAGGATGACGCGGTGCGCGGGGCCTCGACCAGCCGTAAGGTGACCGGGCAGTTCGAGATTCAGGCCGAGAGCGTGATCGTCGCCTCGGGCGGGATCGGCGGGGACCATGAGAAGGTGCGCAGCCTGTGGCCCGTCGAACGGCTGGGCCCCGCGCCCAAGGTGATGGTGGCGGGCGTGCCGGATTACGTCGATGGCCAGATGCAGGACGTGGCCAAGGCCGCCGGGGCCGGGGCGATCAACGAAGACCGGATGTGGCATTATTGCGAGGGGCTGAAGAACTGGGACCCGATCTGGCCCAACCACGGGATACGGATTTTGCCCGGGCCGTCCTCGATGTGGTTCGACGCCAACGGTGTGCGGATGGAGGCGCCGTGCCTGCCGGGGTTCGACACGCTGAGCACCTTGAGACGCATCCTGTCCACGGGTCATGAACATTCGTGGTTCATCCTGACGCAGAAGATCATCGAGAAGGAGTTTGCCTTGTCGGGGAGCGAGCAGAACCCCGACCTGACCTCGGGCAAGTGGCGCGAGGTCTTGAAGGAACGGCTGGGCAAGGGGGCGACGGGCGCGGTGGAAGCGTTCAAGGCGCATGGTGAGGATTTCGTCGTGGCACGGGATTTCGAGACGCTCGTCGAGGGCATGAACCGGATCACGCCCAACGCACCTCTGGACGCCGCTTACTTGCGGGCGCAGGTGGCGGCGCGGGATGCGCAGCTGAGCAATCCGTTTGCCAAGGACGCGCAGGTGATCGCCATAAGACAGGCGCGGGCCTATCGTGGCGACAGGCTGATCCGCACGGCAAAGCCTCATGCGATTCTCGACCCTGCCAATGGCCCGCTGATTGCCGTGCGGCTGAACATCCTGACGCGCAAATCGCTGGGCGGGTTGCACACCGATCCGGAAGCAAAAGTGCTGCGCCCGGATGGCAGCGTGCTGGACGGGCTTTACGCCGCCGGCGAGGTCGCGGGGTTCGGCGGTGGGGGGTATCACGGCTACAACGCGCTGGAGGGGACCTTCCTTGGCGGGTGCATTTTCTCGGGGCGCGCGGCGGGGCGAAGTGCCTGAAACTGATGTAGCGAAAACACAGTTCAAACTGTGTGGAAAAATTCATCGGTCGGCATGCAAAAACTCTTGCGCGACTCACGGTTTGGCCCCATGTGCGCATTCAGACGCCAACGCACGCGCCTCTGTCCCGAAGGCCTTATACCCCAGCGGTTACGTAGCGACGGTAACGTCTCTGAACTGAACCTCGCGGCCCTCGCCGCCTCGTGACCTTTGGAGATGTCCATGACCGCTTTCGTCACCGACCTGTCGGGTGATTTCCGCCATGCTTGCGCCGCCCGTATCGAGGGCTTCGTGCGTACCACCACGTTCGATCGCCCGACGCTGGTGATCGACACCGAAGTCGTGCTGCAGAACTATCACGCGCTGGCGCAGGGGCTGGGCGATGCGCATATCCACTACGCCGTCAAAGCCAACCCCGAGCCGCAGGTGATCGAGGCGCTGGTGAACGCCGGCAGCCATTTCGACGCGGCCAGCCGCGGCGAGATCGAGCTGTGCCTGTCGCAGGGCGCGCGGCCCGAGGACATCTCGTTCGGCAACACCGTGAAGAAACCGGGCGATATCGCGTTCGCGCACCACGTGGGCGTAACCCTGTTCGCGGCGGATGCCGAGGAAGAGCTGGACAAGATCGCCGAGCACGCGCCGGGCGCAGAGGTCTATATCCGCCTGATCGTCGAGGCGTCGGGCGCGGACTGGCCGCTGACCCGCAAGTTCGGCTGCGCGCCGGATCACGCCGTGGCGCTGATGGACTATGCTGCTGCGCTGGGCCTGCGCCCGGTGGGCGTGTCGTTCCACGTCGGCAGCCAGACCCGCCAGACCGCCATGTGGGCGCCGGTGCTGGACCGGATCGCCGATGTGTGGCGCGCCGCGCACGAGGCCGGCCACGCGCTGGACCTGCTGAACATCGGTGGCGGCTTTCCGGCCTTCTATGGCGAGGAAATCGCGGCGCCGGCGATCTATGCAGCCCAAGTGCGCGAGATGGTGGCCGAGCGTTTCGGCGACGTGCCGCGCGTGATGGCCGAGCCGGGCCGGGGCCTGGTGGCCGAGGCCGGCATGATCGCCGCCGAGGTGGTGCTGGTGTCGCGCAAGTCGCCCGACGACCTGCACCGCTGGGTGTACCTGGATATCGGCATGTTCTCGGGCCTTGCCGAGACCATGGACGAAGCGATCCGCTATCAGTTCGTGACCGCCCGTGACGGCGAGCGCACGGGCCCCTGCATCCTGGCCGGGCCGTCCTGCGACTCGGCGGATGTGCTCTATGAAAAACGCATGATCGACCTGCCGCTGGGCCTGAAGTCGGGCGACCGGGTGTTCATCCGCAGCTGCGGTGCCTACACCTCGTCCTACTCCAGCGTGGGTTTCAACGGCTTCCCGCCGCTGGACGTGGTCGTGCTGTAACTGCCCCCCGATCCGGGGCGGGCCGGTTGGCCTTGCCCCGCGGGACAGTGTAAGACCCACGGCATGTTCATTGTCGTGGGTCTTGTCATTGCGTTCATACTGGTGGCGATTTACGCGCGCCCCAAGATGCGCAATTGCCGCTGGCGCGAAGACCGTGGCGCGTCGAAGCCGGGGCAGACGGCATTTCGCTGTGCGTTCTGCGGAGCGCGGGCCTTTACATCGGATGGCAAACCGCCTTTGGATTGCTTGAGGAACACGCCGCAATCCTGAGGACCCCATGCCGGAACCCACCGATGCCGATGTGCGCCGGGCCGTGAAGCCCGTCGTCTGTTATCCCAACGAGACCCTGCCCGTGCCGGATATGGACCTGTACCGCACCGCGCGGGACGGCGCGGAAAAGGTCGGTGAGGTGATCGCCCCGCCGCGGGAGGCTGCCTGCTTTCGCGTGGCGGCGGGGCAGTTCTTTCGCATCACCAGCGTGGATGGTCCGCAGGTGGGGGACCTGAACCTGTGGAACGCGAATGACCTGGGCGAGCGATTCTACTCCGGCAAGTCGCGGGCGCTGCACGGCACGCACCTGACGACCGGTGAGCGGATGTGGTCGAGTTTTCCGTATCTGAGGCCCATGGCGACGATCGTGGAGGATACGCTGGACTGGTACGGGATCGACCAGTACGGCGGGTCGGTGCATGACGTGATCGGCACGCGCTGCGATCCCTATACCGGCAATCTGCTGGCCGGGTCGCAATATCACCATTGCTGTCATTCCAACCTGACCCGGGCGGTGGCGGACGAACTGGAGATGTCGCTGGAGGAGGCCGAGCCGCTGGTGCATGACGTGTTGAACGTGTTCATGTGCACCGGGTTCACGCGGGACACGGGCCAGTATTTCATGAAGGCCAGCCCGGTGCGGCCCGGCGACTACCTGGAATTGTTTGCAGAGGTCGACCTGCTGGGGGCGTTGAGCGCCTGTCCGGGCGGGGATTGCTCGGCCGAGCATTCCAGCGACGCGGCGGCGTGCTATCCGCTGAAGGTCGAGGTGTTCGCGCCGGCGGAGGGGGCCTTGGGCGATTGGGCCAGCCCGCCGGTGAACGGGTATGACCGGACCCACGGGAGATAGCGGCATAGACCGGGTCGAGGGTGGGTGCCTCTGTGGGGCGGTGCGGATCACGGCGGAGGGACAGCCCGAAAGAGTGGGGCTGTGTCATTGCCTGGACTGCCGCAAGCATCATGGCGCGGTGTTCTTTGCCGCCGCGATCTTTCCCGAGGCGGCGGTTGCGATTCGGGGTGAGACGCGCGACTGGGACGGGCGGCATTTCTGTCCGCGCTGCGGCGGGTCGGTGTTTTCCGTCAGCGACGGCGAGGTGGAGGTCCATCTTGGGGCGCTGGATGCGCCGAACGTGTTCCAGCCGACCTACGAGTTGTGGACCGTGCGGCGGGAAGAGTGGTTGCCGGCAGTGCCGGGTCTGGCGCGGTTCGAGCGGGATGAGACGTAGTGTCCCGCGAAATTCCTAACGACGTGTGAAGAGTGCGGACCGCGCGGAATCGAGGCGCGCTTGCGCGCCGCCGCGCGATCGCCAGACCGCCCGGACGGGCTGGCGATTGGGGGACGTAAGCGCTTCAATTTGATGTTTTGCGGAGGTGGCAGGGATAAAGTGCCTTGAACGACCGTTGGATCGCCACCCCGCGGTCTGGCAATCGCGCGGCACCGTAACCGCTTGCCCCGGCGAAACGAAAAAACCCCGCCGAGGCGGGGTTCGTTCAGCAGAACCAGATCGGGATCTCAGCCTTGACGGGCCTTGAAACGCTTCTGGGTCTTGTTGATCACGTAGACGCGGCCTTTGCGGCGCACGACGCGGCAATCGCGATGGCGGTTCTTGAGCGAACGCAGCGAGTTCCGGACTTTCATCACTCGTCTCCAATGTCGTGGCGCGGGGCGCCGGGTTGCGGGTGCACCGGCCAGGCCGGGCAGTGAATATGGTGGGCGATACTAGGATCGAACTAGTGACCCCTTCGATGTCAACGAAGTGCTCTACCGCTGAGCTAATCGCCCTGATACCGGAGTGGCATGGCCCCCAACGAATAGGGGCGCGGAGAACCGCGCCGGTGAGGCGTGTCTATAAAAGGAGTCGGGAAGGGGATCAAGGGCTTTTAGAACCTGATTTTCAGACTATTATGTTCCGGCAGGAGAGAGAATGCCCAAAGCCGCGTTTACCCTTACACATCCTGAGCGTCGCACGACCTCGGTGGTGTTCGCATCGCCCCATAGCGGGCGGGATTATCCGTGGTCTTTCGTGCGGCGCACGAACCTCAATGAGCTGAGCGTGCGCAGTTCCGAGGATGCGTTCGTGGACGATCTGTTCGAGGCCGCGCCGCGCAACGGGGCGCCGTTTATCAAGGCGGGGGCGCCACGGGCCTTCGTGGATCTGAACCGCTCGACCGAGGAGCTGGACCCGGCGCTGATCGAAGGGGCGCGGCGCACGGGGCACAACCCGCGCGTGGCCTCTGGCCTGGGAGTGATCCCGCGCGTGGTGGCCAATGGCAAGGCGATCTATTCCGGCAAGATCACGATGGACGAAGCGCAAAGGCGCATCGACACCTATTGGCGGCCCTATCATGCGGCGCTGAAAACCCAGCTGGATCAGGCGCTCGGGCTTTTCGGACAGTCGATCCTGATCGATTGCCACTCGATGCCGCACGAGGCGATGGATGCCGTCGCCCGCAGTGGGGCGCGGCGCCCCGAGGTGGTCCTGGGCGATAGGTTCGGCGCGGCGGCGAGCGACGACGTGGTGGACCGGATCGAGGCGGCGTTCAGTGCCGCCGGGCTGAATGTGGCGCGCAACGCGCCCTTTGCCGGGGCCTTCATCACCCAGCATTACGGCCGCCCGCAGGAGAACCGGCACGCGGTGCAGGTCGAGATCGACCGGGCGCTTTACATGAACGAGAGGCTGATCCGGCCCAATGGCAATTTCGAGGCGTTCAAAGCCGTTCTGGAGGGCGTGATCGCCCAGATCGCCGAGGTCGGACGGCCCAAACCGCAGCAGCTGGCCGCCGAGTGAGGCGAATCGAAGCTTAACGGCGCAGGGTTCCCGAAATCCGCATCGGTATCGCGTCGGTATGTCCGACTGTATCGCGACGGTGCGGCGTGCCGACGGCCCGAGTTAAGACATCGTGCGTCGGATGCGCCCAGAAGAGCGGTCAGTACCGGCGCGTGTAGGTGAAGTGGACTTCCTCGTCGGTCTTGGTGTCGGTGACGGCGAAGGTCACGTCGGAGCGATCCTGAAAATCGTATCGGGCGGCGAGCCCGTAGGCCGAAGTCGTGCTGCTGCGCGTGACCTCGCCGAACCCCGAAAGCGTCAGGTCGCGCCAGGCATTGTAATTCACGTCAAAGGCCACGGCATCGGGGCGCTGGTTGGCATCGGGGTGCAGGAAGGCGGCGCCGATGTCGAAACGCCCCTGCTGCCAGCGGGCGCCGAGCTTGGCGTTGATGCCGTCGAAATCGTCCTTGGGGTCCCAGACGCCCTCGACCGCGGCGGCGAGGGTGACGGCCTGCGCCTGCCATTCGGCGGAAGCGGAGGCGGAGCGGAAGTTGCCGTCGCTGGCATCGAGCAGCGAAACGGCCCAGGTCGTGTCGCCTGTGGTGTCGCCATAGGAGACGCCGACCGGCACGGAGTTGAAGCGCAGCGCCTCGGTCGTGGCGCGGGCGCGGGTGTATTCTGCGCGGGTCTCGGCGATGGAAGCGGCGGTGAAGTCGAAGGGCGAGATCAGCACCTGGTCATAGGCGGGTTTCACCACGCCCAGGCGGAACCGGTCGTCATAGACGAAAGCGGCGTAGGTTTCGTGCGGGCGGTCGCCCTTGTAATAGTACCCGAAGGTGCCGAATTCGAACGCGACGGGGCTGTCGCCGATGTCGAACAGCGTGAAGGTCAGCATCGCGTCGATCCGGGACATGAAGGCGTTGTCCTGGATGCTGTTGGCGCCCACCGAGATGTCGCCGGAAAAGTCCACCCAGTCGGCGGCGGCGGCGGGGCGCAGACCGGCGGCGCAGAGCGCAACCGCGGCAAGACGGGGAATGGGACGGGTCAGTGTGTGTTTCATGGCGATAGCAACGTGGCACGGGTTGGAAAGTTGCACGAGCAATTATCGGCGGCGTCGATGTGATTTTTCGGCAACAGGGGAGTGCCGGTAACACTCTGCTTTAACGGGAAAAACCCGGTTCAGCGCAGGGAGCGGCCCTTGAGGATGGCGTCGGCACCGAAGCGGGCGCGGATCTCGTCGGTGGCGCGTTCGGCGCGGCCGCGCTGGCGGGCTTGCGGGTCCAGAAGGTCGCCCGAGGCCTCGGCGGCGGTCTCGGGCACGAGGTCCGACAGGCCCACGCCCAGCAGGCGGTAGGGCTTGGTATGGTCGACCTGGTCAAAGAGCGCGCGGGCGGTGCGGTAGAGCGTGTCGGCCAGCTGCGCGGGGTCGCGCAGCGAGATGCGGCGTGTCAGGAGAGAATGATCGGACCGCTTGAGTTTCAGCGTGACGACGCGGCCCGCCAGGTGCTTGGCCTTGGCGCGGTCGGCGACCTTTTCGGCCATGCGCCAGAGGTGGCCGTCGAGAATGTCGGCGCTGGCGGTGTCTTCGCGAAAGGTGGTCTCGTTCGAGATCGACTTCATCGGGGAATGGGCCGAGACGCGGCGATGGTCCTGTCCGCGGGCAAGGTGCCAGAGCCGCTCGCCCATGGAGCCGAAGCGCGCCACCAGATCGGTTTTCTCCCAGCGCAGGAGGTCGGCGAAGGTGCGGATGCCGGCGGCATCCAGCGAGGTGCGCGCGGCCTGCCCGACGCCCCAGATCAGGCTGACGGGTTGATCGCGCAGGAAATCCGCCGTCTCGGCCTTGCCGATGATGGAAAAGCCGCGCGGCTTGTCGAGGTCCGACGCGATCTTGGCCAGGAACTTGTTGTGCGACAGGCCGATGGAGCCGGTCAGGCCCAGTTCGGTGCGCATGCGTTTGGTCAGGCGGGCCAGCATCACGGCGGGGGACGCGCCGTGCAGGCGAGCCGTGCCTGTGAGATCGAGAAACGCCTCGTCCAGTGACAGGGGTTCAATGTCGGGGGTCAGATCCTCCATCATGCGGCGGATCTGGCGCGAGACCTCGGCGTAGAGTTCCATCCGGGGCTTGATGATGACGGCCTCGGGGCAGAGTTTCAGCGCCTGGAACATGGGCATGGCCGAGCGGACGCCGCGAATGCGGGCGACGTAGCACGCGGTGGAGACGACACCGCGCCGGCCGCCGCCGATGATCACGGGCTTGTGCGCCAGATCGGGATTGTCGCGTTTCTCGACCGAGGCGTAGAACGCGTCGCAATCCATGTGCGCGATGCTGAGGTCGTGAAGTTCGGGATGCGCCAGCACGCGCGGGCTGCGGCAGGCGGGGCAGCGCGCGCCGGTGTCGAATTCTGTCAGGCAGTCGCGGCAGAGGGCGGGCATGTGAGGGGCTGCGTTCGGGGTTGCGATGCAGGTATTGTAAGGGCGCGGCGCGTGAGGGAAAAGACGGTATGAGTGAAGAGAGGTTCGAGGGCACGAAGCTGGCGTTGTTTCTGGGCAAGCGGCTGGCGGTGATCCAACGGGATCATGCGGTGGATATTCCCTGGCCCGGGTTCCTGGACCTGCCGGGTGGCGGGCGCGAGGGGAGCGAGAGCGCCGAAGCCTGCGTGCTGCGTGAAACACGCGAGGAACTGGGGCTCGTGCTGGACCCCGGCGTGCTGGGCTGGCGGCGATTTTATGCGGGGCCGACGCGGATGTGGTTCTTCGTGGCGCATTGCCCGGCGGCGCTGGCCGACGATGTGATTTTTGGCGACGAGGGGCGGGGCTGGTGCCTGATGCCGCCCGAGGAGTACGTGGCGCACGACAAGGCCGTGCCGCATTTCGCCGAGCGGGTGGCGGCGTACATGCAGAGGTAGGGGGCGGCTTGGGGCGCGCGATGGTGGGGTTCACCCACCCTGCGTCAGGCGATGTCGTTCAGGATGGCTTGCGTGGCGGCGCGCGGGTCGTCGGCGGCCCAGATGGGGCGGCCGACGACGATGTGATCGGCGCCGTCCGACAGGGCCTGTGCCGGGGTGGCGACACGTTTCTGGTCGCCCAGTGCGGCGCCCGAGGGGCGCACGCCGGGGGTGACGATCAGCTTGCCCGCGGCCTCGGGCAAGGCGCGGATCATCGCGGCCTCCTGCGGCGAGGCGATGACGCCGTCGGCCCCGGCCTCGAGCGCGCGTGCGGCGCGGGTGGCGACGATGTCTGGGATCTCGCCGGGGGCGATAAGCGACGCGTCGAGATCGGCGCGGTCGAGCGAGGTCAGCACGGTGACGGCGAGGATCTTCATCGGCTTGCCCGCCGCGCCCTCGCGGGCGGCGCGGACCACGTGGGGGTCGCCATGCACGGTGAGGAAGTCGAGGTCGAACTGCGCCAGCCCGCGCACGGCGTTTTCCACCGTGGCGCCGATATCGAAGAGCTTCATGTCGAGGAAGATACGCTTGCCGTGATCCTGCTTGAGCTCATTGGCGAGGGCGAGGCCGCCGCCGGTCAGCATCCCGAGCCCGATCTTGTAGAACGACACCGAGTCGCCCAGCCGCTCGGCCAAATTCAGGCCGTCGAGCGCGTTGGGCAGATCAACAGCGACGATCAGGCGGTCATCTGCGGGCAAAGGGCTGTCTGTCATCGGCGCGGCCTTTCGGATCGGGTCGCGCCCTTGTTGCGGGCCGTGGGATCGGCGTCAAGCCTGTTCGGCGGAGATGGGCCATGCCGTGTCGGCGACAACGACCGTCTGCGGTGCGTTGCGGAATTCGGGCATGTGCCGCACCTGGCGGAGGGCATCCTGCACCAGCGCGCGGGTCACAATTGAACTTTCGGTCAGACTGGTGAGCCTGCTTGCGAGCATGGCTGAAGCGCGCATCGTGAACGATGCCGCGTCGCTGTGCAGCAAGACCGTGGCGACATGCGCACCCGAATGCGGTGAAACCGACACGTTCTCTAGGGAAATTCGCTCGAT
The DNA here is from genome assembly GCF_030733705.1 of Roseovarius sp. MMSF_3298. NCBI lineage: Bacteria > Pseudomonadati > Pseudomonadota > Alphaproteobacteria > Rhodobacterales > Roseobacteraceae > Roseovarius > Roseovarius sp. MMSF_3298. Next base: position 36,387 of record NZ_JASHIN010000026.1, on the reverse strand, counting down.
TTTCATGACACACCCTTACTTTGCACCTGCAGAAAGTGTGTCTCAATTGTCCGCCATTTGCGAGGGGAAAATGGTTAATGTGCGTCCCCTCGCGGCTTTTTGCCTATTTATCAGGCGGCGGCGGCGCCTTGCGCGGGCTCGGGCAGCGTGGAGCGCAGATCATGCGCCTTTTGGGTATGACGCAGGCTGGCTTTCTGCGTGAGGCCGCGGGCAACGAGCGCGTATTCCGCGTTGAGCGGGGCCTTGAGGTGAACCGGGTAGCGAAAAATGTGACCGGACTCGTGGATACGAACGGCCGCCTCGAACGCTTCAAGCTCGGGATTGTAGCGGATTGCGTCGAATTCAAGTTTCTCGATCTGCATGGGTCTGCTCCTGTTTTACGAGTCAACCAGACGACTTAGCCTGTGGATAAGTGTGTGGATAACGTTGGGTCGGCCGAAAAAGTTGCAAGGTTCACAAAAAAATTGAGCGAGTTTCCGCACATGTGGTGGCTTGGCTTTAAGATTAATCAACATCTGGTTGCGGTTTTCGCGGTGCGAACAATTTGCAGGTCCTCTTGAAGCTCACGGTCGTGTTACCCATTTAAAGGTCTGAGGTTCCCGAAGCCGCATGCCTAATGCTGGGTGCGCCACCGGGATAACGCTTGAAAAAAGGAGAGACGGGATGGACTTGTCGAAGTTCACCGAGCGGTCGCGTGGTTTCATTCAAGCCGCGCAAACGATCGCGATCCGGGAAAGCCACCAGAAACTGGCGCCCGAACATATACTGAAAGCACTGATGGACGACCCCGAGGGGATGGCCAGCAACCTGATCAAGCGGGCGGGCGGTGAGCCGGCGCGCGTGGTGCAGGTTTTGGACCTTTCCCTGGGCAAGATCCCGAAGGTCAGTGGCGATGCGGGCCAGATCTATATGGATGGTCAGACCGTGAAGCTGCTGGACGAGGCCGGGAAGCTGGCCAAGAAGGCCGGCGACAGTTTCGTGCCGGTGGAGCGCCTGCTGACCGCGCTGGCGATGGTGAAAAGCCCCGCCAAGGACGCGCTGGAGCAGGGCGGGTTGAGTGCGCAGGCCCTGAACGAGGCGATCAACGATATTCGCAAGGGGCGGACGGCGGATTCGGCCAGTGCCGAGGACAGCTATGAAGCGCTGGAGAAATACGCCACGGACCTGACGCAGCGGGCCGAGGACGGCAAGATCGACCCGATCATTGGCCGCGACGACGAGATCCGCCGCGCCATGCAGGTCCTGAGCCGCCGGACCAAGAATAACCCGGTCCTGATCGGTGAGCCGGGCGTCGGTAAGACTGCGATTGCCGAAGGGCTGGCCCTGCGGATCGTCAATGGCGACGTGCCCGAAAGCCTGCAGAACAAGAAGCTTCTGGCGCTGGACATGGGTGCGCTGATCGCCGGGGCGAAATATCGCGGCGAGTTCGAGGAGCGGCTGAAGGCCGTGCTGAACGAGGTCACGGATGCGGCTGGCGAGATCATCCTGTTCATCGACGAGATGCACACGCTGGTCGGCGCGGGCAAGGCGGATGGCGCGATGGACGCGGCCAACCTGATCAAGCCGGCGCTGGCGCGGGGTGAATTGCACTGTGTCGGGGCCACGACGCTGGACGAGTACCGCAAGCACGTGGAAAAGGACGCGGCGCTTGCACGCCGGTTCCAGCCGCTGATGGTGGCCGAGCCCACGGTCGAGGACACGATCAGCATTCTGCGCGGCATCAAGGAGAAGTACGAGCTGCACCATGGCGTGCGGATCTCGGACTCTGCCCTCGTGTCGGCGGCGACGCTGAGCCATCGGTATATCACCGACCGCTTCCTGCCGGACAAGGCGATCGACCTTGTGGACGAGGCCGCAAGCCGGTTGCGCATGGAAGTGGACAGCAAGCCCGAGGAACTGGACGCGCTGGACCGCGAGATCCTGCAAAAGCAGATCGAGGCGGAGGCCCTGAAGAAAGAGGACGACGCCGCCAGCAAGGACCGGCTGGAGAAGCTGGAAAAAGAGCTGGCCGACATGCAGGAGAAATCCAGCCAGATGACCGCGAAATGGCAGGCCGAGCGCGACAAGCTGGCCGGCGCCCGCGACATCAAGGAACAGCTGGACCGCGCGCGGATCGAGCTGGACCATGCCAAGCGCGAGGGCAACCTGGCGAAGGCCGGGGAACTGAGCTATGGCGTCATCCCTCAGCTGGAAAAGCAGCTGGCCGAGGCCGAGAAGGCCGAGGAGGATGGCGATGTCATGGTCGAGGAAGCCGTGCGGCCCGAGCAGATCGCCCAGGTGGTCGAACGCTGGACGGGCATTCCGACCGCGAAGATGCTGGAAGGCGAGCGCGAGAAGCTGCTCGGGATGGAGGGCAACCTGCACCGCCGGGTGATCGGCCAGGATGCCGCCGTGAAGGCGGTGGCCAATGCCGTGCGCCGGGCGCGCGCCGGGCTTAACGACGAGAACCGTCCGTTGGGCAGCTTCCTGTTCCTGGGGCCGACCGGCGTGGGCAAGACCGAGCTCACGAAGGCCGTGGCGGAGTTCCTGTTCGACGATGACAGCGCGATGGTGCGGATCGACATGAGCGAGTTCATGGAGAAGCACTCGGTCGCCCGTCTGATCGGGGCGCCTCCGGGCTATGTCGGCTATGACGAGGGGGGCGTGCTGACCGAAGCGGTGCGCCGCCGCCCGTACCAGGTGGTGCTGTTCGACGAGGTCGAGAAGGCGCACCCGGAGGTCTTCAACGTGCTGTTGCAGGTTTTGGACGATGGTGTGCTGACTGACGGGCAGGGCCGCACGGTGGATTTCAAGCAGACGCTCATCATCCTGACGTCGAACCTTGGGTCCCAGGCGCTGAGCCAGTTGCCGGAAGGGTCCGATGCGGCGGACGCCAAGCGCGACGTGATGGATGCGGTCCGGTCGCATTTCCGGCCCGAGTTCCTGAACCGGCTGGACGAGATCGTGGTCTTCGACCGTCTGAACCGCGACCAGATGGACGGGATCGTGGATATCCAGATGGCACGGTTGCTGAAGCGGCTGGCCGGGCGGAAAATCACGCTGGAGCTGGACGATGACGCGCGCAAGTGGCTGGCCGACGAGGGGTATGACCCTGTCTATGGTGCACGGCCGCTGAAGCGGGTGATCCAGAAGGCGTTGCAGGATCCGCTGGCCGAGGGGCTCTTGGCCGGGGATATCCTGGACGGCTCGACCGTTCCGGTGAGTGCCGGGGCCGATGGGCTGATCATCGGCGAGCGCGTCGGGTCGACCAACCGCGAGCGGCCGGACGATGCCGTGGTGCATTGAGCCTTGATGGCTGACAGATATGGCCCCCGCCGAAGAAATTCGGCGGGGGTTTTCGTATGTCGGGGGCGTGGGGTGTCGGCTATCGAAGGTGGGTTGGAAACCCACCCTACGAGGTCCCGGATCAGGCCCGGGACGGGCTGGAAGCGTGTCCTTGGTCGGTCTGGCCCCCAAACACAGGTTTAATTGGGGGCCAGCCCCCAAACCCCCGAAATATTTATGGCCAGAGGAGGGCGGGGCGGTGTGTTGCGCAAATGGCTGTCGCGTCGACAATTTGACACGAGTGTTGCGCGGATTCGCGAGGCGGGCGTATAGTGGCGCCAAAAGCGGAACGGCGCGGATTTACCGCGCGGCAACCACACCGGATATAAGATCGGGCCATGGCCGAGCAGGACAGTTCAGCAGACGACACGCCAGCGGTGCCCCGCTGGTTCGACGAGCTTCGCCCCGGGGGCGAAGGCGAAGGATTCATGGAGCGGCATCTGCGGCATTCGCTGATGTACGTGCGCCGGCCGGTGAACCGTTTGCTGGTGACCTTCGACAACCTTTCCAACGTTAACGACACCTCGGTGGAGCGCGAGCCCTGGGCGTTCAAGTTTGCGCAGGACGTGAACATATCGCACCTGGGCGTGATGGCGCATGTGGCGGATTGGTACCGCGACGGTGACCTGATCGCCCGGTTCGAGAAGCTGCGCGACGAAGGGTTTTTCGAGGGCTACGACCGGGTGATCTTTGCCGGCGTGTCGATGGGGGGCTTTGCCGCCATCGCCTTTGGCTCTCTGGTGCCGGGGGCGCATGTGGTTTCCGTCAATCCGCAAAGCACGCTGGATATCGGGCTGGTCCCGTGGGAGACGCGCTACGAGGGCGGGCGGCGGCAGGACTGGACGCTGCCTTTGTCGGATGCGGCGGCGCTGACCGCGGGCCTGGGGCGGGTGAATATATTCTATGACCCCTATCACGCGCTGGACAAGCAGCATGTGGGGCGGTTCTCGGGGGAGAACATCGAGATATTTCATTGCCGGCATTCCGATCACAAGACGGCCGTTTTCATGCGCAAGATCGGTGCGCTGAAGCCTGTGATGCAGGCGGCGATCTTTGGAGATCTGGATCAGGCCGAGTTCTACAGGCTTTATCGCGCGCGGCGTGACCTGCGCTGGTACAAGAACGCCGTCACCACCTATTTCAACGACAAGGGCCGTGAAGAGACGGCAAATGCCTTCGGCCTGGCGTTCCGCAAGCGGTTGCGGCGCAAGCAGCGCGAGGAAGAGCGCGCGGCGCAACAGAAGGCCGATGGGGCCGATCAGTTCGACCTGGAAGACGATGACGGGTTCGACGAGGCGGACATGGACGGTCCGGAGGACGTGACCGAGGATGCGCCGGCGCCGAAGAAGCAGGCCGCCGCGCCGTCGGCGGTTAAGCCTGTGCAAGGCGACAAACAACCGGCCAAGGCCAAGAAACCCGATCCCGACCGCCCCTCGCGCCCGATGGGCGAGCGGGGCAACGAACGCTGCCTGATCGTGACCACGATGAAGAACGAAGGGCCGTTCATGCTGGAATGGGTGGCCTTCAACAAGGCCATCGGGTTTACCGATTTCCTGATTTACACCAACGATTGCGACGACGGCACGGACCGCATCGCCATGCGGCTGGAGGAGATGGGTGTCGCGGTGCATGTGGACAACCGTTTCAAGAAAGGCGCGAGCCCGCAGCGGGTGGCGCTACGCCGGGCATTTTCGCACGACCTTTACCGCCAGGCGGACTGGGCGATTTGCGCCGATTGCGACGAGTTCCTGAATATCCGCGCGGGCGACGGACGCCTGCCCGACCTGTTCGAGGCGGTGGGCGAGGCGGATGCGATTTCGCTGTGCTGGAAGCTGTTCGGGTGCGGCGACCAGGTGGCCTATGAGGACCGTTTCATTCACAAACATTTCACGTGGGGCGCACCGGAGGATTTCCGCGAGAAATACCGCGGGCTGGGGCTGAAGACATTGTTTCGGCCGTCCGACGCGATCAAGAAGTTCGGCGTGCACCGGCCCAAGTTCGAGGGCCGGCCCGAGGGGTTCATCTGGACCGACGCTGGCGGGCAGCCGATGCCGGAGAAATATTTCGACACGGGCTGGTCGGCCTGGGGCGGGTTCCGCCACGACCATGCACGGCTGCATCACTATGCCGTGCGCTCGGTCGACAGTTTCCTGGTCAAGCGCGACCGGGGCCGCACCAACCATATCGACCGTGACCAGGGCGTGGCCTATTGGGCGGACATGAACCTGAACATGGCCCGGGATGCGAGCCTTGTGCCGATGGCCGAGGCCACCCGGGTGGAGTTCGAAAGGCTGATGGAGGACAAGGAGATCCGTCGTTTGCATGCCGAGGCGTGTGCGTGGCACCGGGCCAAGATCTCCGCGCTGAAGGCGAACGAGGAATGGTCGGCGCTGCATGACCTGTTGCAGATGATCAACCGCCCTGGCGAGGCGCCGGTAAATCGCGACCAGCTGTTGCAGGACCTAGCCGCCGAATGAGCAAGCGCCCGCAGATCGTGTTGCACGGCGGGTTCCACAAGACCGCCACCAGCCACATCCAGTCGATGCTGGCGCGGAATTCAAAGATGCTCGAGCGCGAGGGCGTGCATTACGTGCACCACCGCGACACCCGCAAGCAGCTGACCGTGCCGGTGCAGTGCAACGTCTATAACAAGATCGGCATGGACTGGGACCCGAAGATTTCCGACGAGGAGCTGGCCGGGATGAGCCGGGCCTTCCTGAAGGAGATTTCCAAGGGCAACCCGAAACGGATCATCCTGTCGGACGAGAACATGGCCGGCCATTGCGGCCATTGCGTGAAGCGGGGCGTGCTCTATCGCTGGCGGCGCAAGCTGCTGGAGGTGTTCGCCGAGCAGTTTCCCGAGGGCGTGAGCGAGGTGCATCTGGGCCTGCGCAATTACGCAGACTTTTTCGCGTCTGCTTACGTGGAATACCTGCGGTCGGTCACCGGGCAGTGGTTCGTGGACGAGCGCACGATGCGCCGGCAGGTGATGGAGAACATGCCGAACTGGCACAACATACTGAAATCCGTGGTGACTCTGTTTCCGGGCGCCAAGGTGACGGTCTGGCGCTACGAGGATTTTCGCAGGATGGACCGGCAGGTTCTGGGGGGGCTGTGCGGGCCGGGGATCGACACCGGCGCGATGAAGGAACCGAAAGACCGCAACAAGCGGCCCACGGCCAGCGGGCGCGCGGTGGCGGAACTGTTGCAGTTGATTCACAAGGACGGGGCGGACAAGGCGCTGGAGCAGCGGGTCGCGTTGCAGGAGAAATTTCCGCGCGGGCCGGAATACGGCACCTATGACCCCTGGACGCCGAACGAGCGCGCGCACCTGACCCGGATGTACGATCAGGACATCGCCGACATCCGCGCCAATCCCGACATCACGCTGCTGGAGCTGGACCATGTGGCGAGCCATTAGAATACAAGGCGCGCAAGACGCCGAAGGACGAGGTCGCGGATGAAACGGGATGTCGAGATCGGGATGCTCTGGGTCGAGGGGCCTTTGAGCTATGTCGAGGTGCTGTGCGCGCAGTCCTTCCTGGATGCGGGTCACCATGTGAAGCTGTACCATTACAAGGACGTTCAGAACGTGCCCGAGGGCGTGGAACTGATCCACGGTGACAGCGTGCTGAAGATCGACCGGTTCATCCAGCATGGACGCACGGGCAGCTTCGCGCTTTTCTCCGACGTGTTCCGGTATCACCTGCTGCAACAGAACGACCGGATGATCTGGGCCGACCTGGATGCCTATTGTGCGAAGCCGTTCGAAACCGAGACGGGCCATTTCTTTGGCTGGGAATCGGACACGCATATCAATGGCGGCGTGCTGGGCCTGCCGCCGGACAGTGAGGCGCTGGGCCAATTGCTGGAGATGAGCGAAGACGAGTATGGCATCCCGGAATGGTATTCGGACCGCGAGAAGGCGAAGTTCCAAGAAAAGAAGGACGCGGGCGATCCGGTGCATGTCAGCGACATGAAATGGGGCGTCTGGGGGCCTCAGGCGGTGACCCACTACCTGCACAAGACGGGTGAGGCGAAATACGCCCTGCCGATCGAGGGGCTGTACCCGGTGGGCTTTCGCAACCGCCGTCTTCTGGGGCGGACGCGGGCCCGTGAAAAGGTCGGGGCGATGCTGACCGAGAACACCTATTCGGTGCATTTCTATGGTCGGCGCATCCGCGAGTTCCTGTCGGATATCGGCGGGATGCCGGAGCCGGACAGTTGGATGGACGAGACCCTGCGCAAGCACAAGATCGATTGTGATGCCGCACCCGTGCTGTCACGCGAGGAAAAGGCGGCGATGAAAGAGGCCGAGGCGATGGGCAACGTGACCACCGCGCCGCGCCTGCCCACCGGCAAGGGTGGCGAAAACCTGACCGATCTTGCCGATCGCTATGGGTCGGACAAGGGGTCTAAGAAGCATCGGTATACCGAGCTTTACCACATGCTTTTCCATCCGTACCGGCAACGCAAGATCACCTTCCTGGAGATGGGCCTGCTGATCGGCGGGCCAGAGCATGGCCTCGCCGCGGACCGCGAGACGACGGACTGCCCGTCAATCCGCATGTGGCTGGACTATTTTCCCAAGGCCGAGATCCACGGGCTGGACGTGTCGGATTTCTCGTGGGTCGAGCACGAGCGGTTCACCTTTCACCGTTGCGACATGGACGAGCGCGACAATATTGCGGCGGCGATCGAGGAGATCGAGACAGCGCCCACCATCGTGATCGACGACGCGAGCCATGCCAGCCATCACCAGCAGAACGCGTTCCTGGAGATCTTCCCGCGGCTGGACTCGGGCGGGCTTTATATCATCGAGGATCTGCGCTGGCAGCCTGACACCTACGAGCAGGAGGGCATCACCAAGACCGCCGCCCTGTTCCGGGACTGGGTGGAGACGCGCACGTTCACCCATAGCGACCCGAAAGTGGCCGCGGAGTTCAACAAGCTGGCCGAGGATATCTCGGGCGTACATCTGGCGCCGGCACGGATGGTGCCCGGCAAGCGGTTGCAGGTCGCTGTGATCCACAAGAAGTAGACCAACCCCGGAGGTCCATAACCATAATAATGCCCCCGGACCCAACGAGCAGAGCAAGCCGCGCAACGATGTGGCGGAGAGCGAGGCAGAATGAAACGCACGATTTGCGCCGCGCAAGCGGTGTGTGAGGCCAACGGTTGGGACTTTGACGAGACCTTTCCGTTTCAGTTCAGGTTGTCGAAGTCGCGTACAGGCCCGTCTGAGAATTGGATGCATTTCCGCCCGGGCGATTGGAATCTGCATCATTGTCCAAGGCTTCCGCGACACGAGCTTGTCTTTGGCAGTGGTCGGACCGTGGGCGTAGTTCTTGGCGTCGCAGTCGACCAGGAGGGCGCTTGCCTGAATGGGCGCGTTGTTCTGGAAGGCAAGGGAACAATCGACGCGCTTGAAACCTATATCGAAGGGTTGGCCGGTCGGTTCATCGCCGTGGTGGCGGCATTCGGTACGAAACGGGTCTATTTCGACCCATCCGGAGGGCTGAGCGCAGTCTACTCGAACAAGGACAAGGCTGTTGCGTCCAGCGTTCATCTGGCGGTGAACCGGGACATCGAACCGCTGAGGACTGTTTCAGCCAAGGACGTGCAGGCCCGAAAGGCGCAGTTTGCCCTGGGGGAGACGTGCGACATCCACTGCAGGCGCATCTATGCCAATCACTATCTGGATCTTGCCGATTTCGAGCTGAAACGGCACTGGCTTGGCGCGGAGGATGATTTTGAAACCGTAGGTGAGGACCGGAACGGCCTGGCCGAAAGGATAACCGGGCGACTTGGGCAGGTGATGGCTGCACTGGCGGGCGGGTACTCGACGACGCTGCCCATATCGGGTGGAACGGATTCGCGGCTGTTGCTTGCCGCGGCAACGCCTGTTCTCGATCGCATCGAACGGTTCTTCATGCATGACATAAGGTGGATCACTCAGTTCGATCGGCAGGTCGCGGTCGCACTGGCGCAAGAAGTCGGCGTAAAGCTTGAAGTCGTTGACCGTGACGATCCCGAGTTTGAACGGTGCCTTACCGACGATCAGGTGGCGACCTTGCGAGATGTCATGGCTCTGAGGACAAGTCTTGCGTTCAACGGTATCAACAAGGCCACGGTGCGTGCCGTGGAAATGGCCCCGGCGACAGAGCTTGTTCTGCGCGGAAACGGCGCCGAGATGACGCGGGCGAACAAGTGGACGAGAGAGACAGCCGTGACCGGGTGTTCCATCGACGACGGTCTTGCAGCATTGCTCAATATGCGGGCCAAAGACTTGTCGGATCGTCTTGCACCGGATCGGCTTGAAAGCTTGCGGGAGCGTTATGGCGCGTGGTGCGACGGTTTGCCGGAACCCGCCCGGGCAAGATTGCCGGACATGGCGCATTCCGAAGTCTTCATGCCGTCTGCGCCGAACAACGTCTATTATGCGTTTGCACCAAGTTTTTACGTCAACCCGTTCAACGACCGCCGGATGTTCTTCGACACTGCCGCCTTTCATCCCCGTGCGCGTCGTCGCCGCAGATTGGTCGGCAAGATGATAGAGTTGTCCAAGCCGTGTCTGAACCAGATACCGTACAAGGACGATGCGTTGCAGCAGTTTCGACAGTCGGCCTGAGGCAGGGTGCGGAAATTGGCGCCGCTGTGCGGGCGGAACAAAGCTACGCCAAAGAGGAAGCGAGCCGGGTCGTAACCGGCTCGCCCCAGAAACATTACTCGGGCATGATCACGCCGTCGATCACGTGGATGACGCCGTTCGACGCCTCGATATCGGCGGTCACGACATTCGCGTCGTTGACGGTCACGCCGCCTTCGGTGCCGATGGTCACCTCGGAGCCCTGCACGGTTTCGGCGGTCATGCCGTCGCTCAGGTCGCCGGACATGACCTTGCCGGGCACGACATGGTAGGTGAGGATGCTGGTCAGCTGATCCCTGTTTTCCGGCATCAACAGCGTGTCCACCGTGCCTTCGGGCAAGGCCGCGAAGGCGTCGTCGGTGGGGGCAAAGACGGTGAAGGGGCCGTCGCCTTTCAACGTTTCGACCAGACCGGCCGCCTCGGCCGCGGCGAGCAGGGTGGAAAAGTCGCCGGCTTCGGTGGCGGTGTCGACGATGTCCTTGCCGCTTTCGGCAAAGGCGGTTGTGGCACCCCCGAGGATGGTGGCGGCGGTCAGGGCAAGATAAGTTCTGCGAAGCATTGTTCGTCTCCCTTGTAAGGTGTCTTTGGTACGAGTGTTAAACGACGCTCGTGTTGCGCATCGTGTCGCTGCTACGCGGGTCGAGGCTGTTCGGTTCAGCGGGGATTTCCGCCGGTGCCATTTGACGAAAAAGATCCGCCGCCTAAGCCGGGGCGTTTTGCGAATTCCACTGAAAACTTCGTGAAACGGCGTGAGGACCAGGGGCGCGCCAGGGCGGCTTTAACGCTTGAGGCAGGCAAGGTCTGTGGCATAAGGGAGCCACGCAGTTTCCGAAGGGGCGGTGATGGACCTGGTTTTCGAGATCCTCGGCTTTCTGGCGCTGGCTCTGGTGCTGGCAATCGGGGTCGTCATCGCGCTGGCGCTGCTCTTTTTCGTCATCGACAAGACCCAGACCGGCGACGCGATCCGCCGCAATTACCCGGTGATCGGGCGGTTTCGCGGGCTGTTCACCACGCTGGGCGAGTTTTTCCGCCAGTACTTCTTTGCCATGGACCGCGAAGAGATGCCGTTCAACCGCGCACAGCGCGACTGGGTCGGGCACGCCTCGAAAGGCAAGGGCAACACCATCGCCTTCGGCTCGACCCGGAACCTGAACGTGGCGGGCACGCCGATCTTCGTGCCGGCGGCGTTTCCGCCACTGGATGACCAGTTCGCGGCGACCGAACCGTTGCAGATCGGGCCCTATTGCCGGACGCCTTACATGGCACGGTCGATCTTCAACGTCTCTGGCATGAGTTACGGCGCGATTTCGCGCCCCGCGGTCGAGGCGCTGAGCCGGGGCGCCGCCGAGGCGGGGATCTGGCTGAACACCGGGGAGGGGGGATTGAGCCCCTATCACCTGACCGGCGGGTGCGACGTGGTCTACCAGATCGGGACGGCGAAATACGGGGTGCGCACCGCCGATGGCGGCCTGGACGATGACAAGCTGCGAAAGATGGCCGCGTACGAGCAGGTTCGCATGTTCGAGCTGAAGCTGGCGCAGGGGGCGAAACCGGGCAAGGGGGGAATCCTGCCCGGCGAAAAGGTCGGGCTGGAGATTGCCGAGATCCGGGGAATCACGGTGGGGCAGGACAGCATCTCGCCCAACCGGCACCGGGAGGTGAACAATTACGGCGAACTGCTGGATTTCATCGGCCATATCCGCGAGGTCACGGGCAAGCCCGTGGGGTTCAAGACCGTGGTGGGGTCGAGCGAGGCGTGGGACGAGATGTTCGAACTGATCGTCGAGCGCGGCGCGGAAAGCGCGCCAGATTTCATCACCATCGACGGCGGCGAGGGCGGCACGGGGGCCGCGCCGATGCCGCTGATGGACCTGGTGGGGATGCCCATCCGCGAGGCGCTGACCCGGATGGTGGACCTGCGCGACCGGCACGGGTTGAAGAGCCGCATCCGGATCATCGCGGCAGGCAAGCTGGTCAATCCCGGCGACGTGGCCTGGGCGATTTGCGCGGGGGCCGATTTCGTGACCTCGGCACGGGGGTTCATGTTCTCGCTCGGCTGCATCCAGGCGCTGAAGTGCAACCGCAACACCTGTCCCACCGGGATCACCACCCATGACAAGCACCTGCAAAAGGGGCTGGTGGTCGAGGACAAGTACCTCAAGGTCGCCAATTACGCGCGGCAGGTCATCAAGGAAGTCGAGACCATCGCGCATTCCGTGGGCGTGGCCGAACCGCGGCTGATGCGGCGGCGACATGTGCGGATCGTGCAGGCGGACGGCACCTCGATCCCGCTGACCAAGATCCGGCCCAGCGTGGACGCGGCGCAGTATCCCTAGAGTGGGAGGTCCCGGATCAGGTCCGGGACGGGCGCGCCATAGCCCCGCGCGGAATCAAGGGCCGCCAGGCCCGCCGCGCGATCGCCCGCTGACCGAAAGGCGATTGCACGCAATCGCCGAAAGGGGGCCGCCCGAACGGGCTGGCGATTGGTCGACGTAGGAGCCTCGATTGCGGGTTTTGCGGAAATTGGAGGAATTAAGTGCGCAGAACCGCGGTCGGGTCGCCATCCCGCGGTCTGGCGATCGCGCGGCTTGGTGCCTCGCGCGCGCACGCGCGCGAAGTAAATGTCGCCGCCATTGTTACCGCGCTCCAACGTCTTCGTGAGACGGCTTGTTTTGCCGGGCCAATGCGCTTTCCTTATGTCACGACTGACAGACATGCCCGCGAGAACAGGAGAGCCCGCATGGCCCATCGTTGGAAGAACACGCTGCGCGACAAGGATGTGACCGACGAGGCCGCGTTCCTCAATCGGCGGCAGTTGATGGCCGGGGCCGCGGCGGGCATGGGGCTGGCCGGTGTCGGCGCGGCCCAGGCACGGGCGCAGGAGTTAGAGCCGACCTCCTTCGAGGACGTCACCACCTACAACAACTACTACGAGTTCGGCACCGGTAAAGGCGACCCGGTGGACCATGCCCATATGCTGACGACCCAGCCCTGGACCGTGAAGATCGACGGGCTGGTGGACCGGCCCGGCGATTATGCCTTCGAGGATATCATGGCCAGGATGACGGTGGAGGAGCGGATCTATCGCTTCCGCTGTGTCGAGGCCTGGTCGATGGTGGTGCCGTGGAACGGGTTCGAGCTGGCCGATCTGCTGGACATGGCGGGCGTGCAGTCGAATGCCAAGTATGTCGCCTTCGAGACGGCGCTGCGCCCGGACGAGATGCCGGGGGTGAAATACCCCGTGCTGGACTGGCCCTATGTCGAGGGACTGCGCCTGGACGAGGCGACGCATCCGCTGACCCTGATGGCGACTGGGATTTACGGCAAGGACATCCCGAACCAGAACGGCGCGCCGGTACGGTTGGTGGTGCCGTGGAAGTATGGCTTCAAGTCGATCAAGTCGATCGTGCGGGTCACCCTGACCGAGACCGAGCCGCCGACCAGCTGGAACAAGGCGAACGCGCGGGAATACGGGTTCTACAGCAATGTGAACCCCGAGGTGGACCACCCGCGCTGGAGCCAGGCGAGCGAGCGGGTCATCGGCTCGGGGCTGTTTGCCCGCCGGCAGGACACGTTGATGTTCAACGGTTACGCCGACGAGGTGGCCAGCCTGTATGAAGGGATGGACCTGACCAAGTTCTTCTGATGGCGATGGTCGAGCATATCAATCAAGGGCTGCGCCGGGTGCCGGCGTGGCCGATCTACGTGGCGAGCCTTGGCTATGCGGCGTGGATGCTGTGGCTGGGGATTCAGAACCGGCTGGGCGCGGACCCCGTGAAAGTGCTGGAGCACGAAATGGGGGAGATGGCGCTGTACCTGCTGGTGGCGGGGCTGGTGGTGACGCCGCTGCGCAAGCTGGCGGGGGTGAACCTTTTGAAGTTTCGCCGCGCGCTGGGACTGGCGTGCTTCTTCTT
>NZ_JASHIN010000026.1:0-17500 GCF_030733705.1 Roseovarius sp. MMSF_3298 | reverse complement strand
TGGGGCCCCACAGGCTTACTGATCCTAACCAAACTCCGAATACCGAGGAGTACTAGATGGCAGACACACTGCGGGTGCTAACGCCCGTAGTGGAGAGGGAAACAACCCTGACCTCCGGCTAAGGCCCCCAATTCATGGCTAAGTGGGAAAGCAGGTGAGACGACCAAAACAACCAGGAGGTTGGCTTAGAAGCAGCCATCCTTTAAAGATAGCGTAACAGCTCACTGGTCTAAATAAGTTGTCTTGCGGCGAAGATGTAACGGGGCTCAAGCCATGAGCCGAAGCCGAGGAGTGCGTATGCACTGGTAGCAGAGCGTAGTGTGACATAGTTCCACTCCTCTTCAGCACCTTCCGAGGTGCTTTGGAGGATAGGAGCTTTCGATGAAGCGGGCGCGTGAGCGATCCCGTGGAGAGATCACTAGTGAGAATGATGACATGAGTAGCGACAAAGAGTGTGAGAGACACTCTCGCCGAAAGTCCAAGGGTTCCTGCTTAAAGCTAATCTGAGCAGGGTAAGCCGACCCCTAAGGCGAGGCCGAAAGGCGTAGTCGATGGGAATCAGGTTAATATTCCTGAGCCAGATGGAAGTGACGGATTGCGAAGGTTGTTCATCCTTATCGGATTGAATGGGCAGCTTAGCAGTCCCTGGAAATAGCTCCATCATAAGATCGTACCCTAAACCAACACAGGTGGACTGGTAGAGAATACCAAGGCGCTTGAGAGAACGATGTTGAAGGAACTCGGCAAAATACCTCCGTAAGTTCGCGAGAAGGAGGCCCGGGTTTCAGGCAACTGAAGTCCGGGGGCACAAACCAGGGGGTGGCGACTGTTTACTAAAAACACAGGGCTCTGCGAAGTCGCAAGACGACGTATAGGGTCTGACGCCTGCCCGGTGCCTGAAGGTTAAAAGGAGATGTGAGAGCGTCGAATTGAAGCCCAGGTAAACGGCGGCCGTAACTATAACGGTCCTAAGGTAGCGAAATTCCTTGTCGGGTAAGTTCCGACCTGCACGAATGGCGTAACGACTTCCCCGCTGTCTCCAACATCGACTCAGCGAAATTGAATTGCCTGTCAAGATGCAGGCTTCCCGCGGTTAGACGGAAAGACCCCGTGCACCTTTACTACAGCTTCGCACTGGCATCAGGACTGCATTGTGCAGGATAGGTGGTAGGCTTTGAAACCGTGACGCTAGTCGCGGTGGAGCCATCCTTGAGATACCACCCTATGCATTCTTGATGTCTAACCGCGGCCCGTTATCCGGGTCCGGGACCCTGCGTGGCGGGTAGTTTGACTGGGGCGGTCGCCTCCTAAAGCGTAACGGAGGCGCGCGAAGGTTGGCTCAGAGCGGTCGGAAATCGCTCGTTGAGTGCAATGGCATAAGCCAGCCTGACTGCGAGACTGACAAGTCGAGCAGAGTCGAAAGACGGCCATAGTGATCCGGTGGTCCCAAGTGGGAGGGCCATCGCTCAACGGATAAAAGGTACGCCGGGGATAACAGGCTGATACTGCCCAAGAGTCCATATCGACGGCAGTGTTTGGCACCTCGATGTCGGCTCATCTCATCCTGGGGCTGGAGCAGGTCCCAAGGGTACGGCTGTTCGCCGTTTAAAGAGGTACGTGAGCTGGGTTTAGAACGTCGTGAGACAGTTCGGTCCCTATCTGCCGTGGGTGTAGGATACTTGAGAGGAGTTGCCCCTAGTACGAGAGGACCGGGGTGAACGTTCCACTGGTGGACCAGTTGTCGTGCCAACGGCAGTGCTGGGTAGCTATGAACGGACAGGATAACCGCTGAAGGCATCTAAGCGGGAAGCCCCCCTCAAAACAAGGTATCCCTGAGGACCGTGGTAGACCACCACGTCGATAGGCCGGAGATGTAAGCGCAGCAATGCGTTCAGTTGACCGGTACTAATTGTCCGATAGGCTTGATTTGATCCAGTAAAAGCCAGATTGGCTTATGCGGATCCAGAAGCCGTACACTTAAACAAGTGTGCTGACTTGGAATTCAAGGATCTTTCTCGGTTTGGTGGTCATAGCACGAGCAAAACACCCGGTCCCATCCCGAACCCGGCCGTTAAGTGCCGTAGCGCCAATGGTACTGCGTCTCAAGACGTGGGAGAGTAGGTCACCGCCAAACCTAGTAAGATCCTTGGAATTGTATCTCTCTTTCGATTTTCTCCTAAACTTTACCGATTGATCTGCAAGTTGCGGCGCCTGTTCTAGGCATGCGCGCGATCTTCCTGCCCCGGGGAACTTTCGTTCCAACCGTTCCGTTGGCTTTTGAAGGCGAAAGGAACGCGATGTCCAAGACGAACTCCGGAAAATCCAAGACCGTGAAGGCCCCCGATCCGCCCGAGAAGTCTATCGAGGACCGCTATGAGCGGCGGTCGAAGGCCTTTGCCCGGCTAAGCGCGGGCATTGCCGCAGGCAAGTATCTTGTCCCGCCCAAGTTTCTGGAAGGCCAGGCGCGTCGGCTGCACGTGCGGACGACGATCCGTGAGGATCATTCCGCGCGGATCTCGGAGAGCTCGAAGGAAGCGCAGGACAAGTTCGACAAGCTGTCGGACGGCCTGTTTCATTTTTTCCGCGGTACTGCGCTTCTGTTCTATCGCGATATGGCTGGCGAGGATGGGCACATGCCCACGGTGATGGCGCTGGGGGACGTGCATCCGGAGAATTTCGGCGTCATGCCCGACCGGAACGGGGCGCCGATTTTCGGCGTGAACGATTTTGACGAGACGACCTATGCGCCGTTCAGCTGGGACATAAAGCGAGGCGCCGTGGGTTTCTGGATCGCGGCGTTGGAGGAAGGCGATCTCAAGCCGAAAAAAGCGCGCAAGATCGTCCGCAAATTCGTCCAGGGCTACGCTCTGGCCATGCAGCGCTACGCCAACAGATCGACCGAAAGCAACGACGCCTACCGGATCGACAATTCGCCAAAGGTCATCCAGCGGCTGTTCGAGCAGGCGTGGGAAGAGCGCAAGGATTGGTTGTGGGAAGACTACCTGACGCCGAACGGCCGCGGCTTTCGGTCGGATGACGAGTTGCAGCCGCTGTCGACCGAGGTCGACAAGTTCCAGACGGCGATCAACGACCTGGCCAAGTCCAACGGCATCGACGCGCCGGACCGGGCCGGGGAGTTGAAGGTCAAGGACGTCTGCGTGCGGCACGGTCAGGGCACGGCCTCGCTGGGTTTGCCACGGTACTACGTATTGATCGAAGGGCCGTCGCAGGATGCAACCGACGACCTTATCATCGAGTTCAAGGCCGCGCGCCGGTCCGCACTGGACGGGTTGACGCCGCCGAACGCGTTTTATGCCGGAAAGCAGGCCGAGCGGATCAAGCATGGGCAGCGTGTGCAACTCGCGCATGGCGATATCTTTTACGGCGCTGTAGAGATTGACGGCAAAAGCTTCATGAGCCGCGAGCGGGCGCCGTTTCGCGATGACATCGACCTGGATGACCTGAGCTTCAAGTCGTGGAAGCGTTACGCGAAGGTCTGTGGCGCCGCGCTGGCGCAGGCGCATGCGTTGTCGGACGACTTGGGGCGAATCGATTACGACGTCGAGCCGTCGATCATGGAGGCTATCTCTCCCTTGGAATTGTTCGTCGATGACATCGTCCGCTTCACCGAAGAAGCGGTCCAGCGGCTGGAGCGCGACCACGGGTTTTTCCGCGAGGACCACAAGCATGGGGCATTTGACAGTCTCGATGTCGTGTTCCGGTGAACCATGCCGTCGGTCTTGTTAAAAAAATGTAATAAATGCCGACGCGGCCCCTTGCGAAGGTCTTGGCGCAGGAGTAGATACCCGGCATTGGCGCGGGGTGGAGCAGCCCGGTAGCTCGTCAGGCTCATAACCTGAAGGTCGTAGGTTCAAATCCTACCCCCGCAACCATTGAAATCTGACTAAAAACAGAAAAAGCGCCCTTTGGAGCGCTTTTTCTGTTTGGGCTATCAGCAGTGACAATCCTGGCAAGGTCACCAAGGATTGTCACCGCGAGCTCGTCACGGGCGTTCTCGTCCGGACGGACACGAATCTCGGAGATAAGTTGGCGGAGCAATTCCTTCGCGATGACAACCTCCTTTGGCCCGACTAAGAGGTTATTCAGCTGGCCCACCACTGTTCCGTAGACCATGTCGAGGTCTACCGCCTCCAGCGAAGAAGGGGTCTTAGGCCACGAAACGCGCGCCGTGATCGCCGCTTCGATCTGCCGAGCCTCTTTTTCCTTCTGTTGAAGGCGCTGGACGAGGGCATCGCCGGCCACGTCGCTCTCGAGAATATTGAGCAGACGGGCGATCGCTTGCTGAACCTTTGCATGGTCTGCTTCCAAGGAGAGAGTCTTCCGATTGGCCTTGGCGGCCTCGACGGGAGTGGCAGACGTTTCCGCACCAGCATAACCTCGAACCCAGCGACCCGCGACGCCGCCAGACAGGACGTGTTCGAATACATTGAGCTGTTCTACAACCCGAAGCGCAAACATACGAACAAGGGCATGCCGTCGCCCGTTGACTATGAGATCAGACAGCAGAACCTGAACAAGGCAGCTGTCCAGGAAACTAGGGGCACCTCAAAGGTCGGCAATCCGCCCAGACTGTCGGATCGTCGAAAGCGACCCAAATCTGACCGTATGTAAATTTAGTTTGCCGCAAAGCAGCTACTTCAGGGCGGACATTGATGCGCACGCAGCATTTGGACGAAACCCGCTGTTGCTCAAAATTTCAACGCAAGTACCTTAACGACACTTCAAAGCGAACTGGGTCGCCGGAAAAGGAACTTGTTCTCTTGAGTGCTGCGCTACGCAGTTGCAGTAAAGACCTATGCAGGCCCGTCTCACCATCGTGGTAGTGGAAGAAGATCGCGACCGGGCGACCGGGATCGTCGATGCGCTTGAGCAAACCGGCGATTGCGATGTCTACGTGATCGGAAACTACTCGAGCCTTGCACGCAAGATTGCCGAGCATTCGCCGGATATGGTCCTGATCGACATCGACAACCCGACTCGTGACATGATGGAAGAACTGACTTTGGCCTCGGGTCCGCTGGATCGGCCGGTGGCGATGTTCGTCTCGGGAGCGGCAGGTGGGTTGGCGCGGGAGGCGATCGAGGCTGGCGTGTCGGCCTATGTCGTCGACGGGTTGGCGCCTGAACGTATCAAGCCCGTGATCGACACCGCAATTGCCCGTTTCAGCATTGTGCGCCAGATGCGCAATGAGCTGGCGGAAACTCGACGGGCGCTGGAAGAGCGCAAGGTGATTGATCGCGCCAAGGGCCTTTTGATGAAGGCCAAGGGGATTGACGAGGACGCAGCCTATGCATTGCTGCGCAAAACCGCGATGGATCAGGGGCGCAAGGTGGCCGACGTCGCAGAGGCGCTTGTTACCGCTGCGGGATTGCTGGGATGAGGCGCGTTACCATTCCAGTCGCCTACATGCCGCTGGTGGACGCGGCGCCGCTGATCATCGCCCATGAGCTTGGCTTTGCAGAGGCCGAGGCGATCGGGCTGGACCTGGTGCCCGCGCCGTCGTGGTCGTCATTGCGCGACATGCTGGGGTTTGGCCGGGTCGACGCGGCGCACATGCTGTCTGCTGTGCCTGTGGCCATGAGCATGGGACTTGGCGGTATGGGGGCCGCGCTTTCGGCGGTTTGCGTCCTGTCGGTCAACGGCAACGTGATCGGCGTGGGGCGTCCGCTCGAAGCCAAGCTGCGCGGCACCGACTTCGCCTTCGACTTCAGGGATGCACGCGCGGCGGCCTCGGCATTGAAAGCGGTACATGCCGACAAGTTGGTCTTCGGCGTGCCCTTTCCCTTTTCCATGCATGTGGAACTGCTGCGTTACTGGGCGGAACGGACAGAGTTGGGCCTCGACAATATCGAGATCCGCACCGTACCGCCGCCGCTGATGGCCGAGGCGTTGGAAGCGGGAGACATTGATGCTTTCTGCGTAGGGGAGCCCTGGGGATCGGTCGCTGTGGACAGGGGGGTGGGCGCGCTGTTGCTGCCCGGGCGCGCGATCTGGCAGGGGGCGCCGGAAAAGGTGCTGGCCACGCGCACCGACTGGGCCGAGACCGAGCCGGACCTGCTTGGCCGTCTGATACGCGCCGTGTGGCAGGCGAGCCGCTGGCTGGCCAAGCCGGACAGCCGGATCACCGCCGCCCAGATCCTGTCTCGGGAGGAATACCTCGACCTGCCGCTGGAGCTGATTGACCGAGCCCTGTCGGGCCGGATGATCCTGTCGCGCAGGGGCGAACAACGCGACTGCGACGGTTTCCTGCGCTTTCAGGGGGCCGCCGCGACGTTTCCCTGGCGCAGCCAGTCGAAATGGCTGGCCCATCGCCTTGCCGCCGCGCACGGAACGGAATCGGACCTGGAGTCGGCGGCGGCGGTCTTTCGCTCCGATCTCTATCGTCAGCACATGGCGCAGACCGATGCGGATCTGCCCGGCGCGTCGGCCAAGGTGGAGGGGGCGATTCTGCATCCGACGGCGGTGGCGTCCTCTCGCGGGCAGTTGAATCTGCTCCCGAACCGTTTTTTTGATGGCGCGGTTTTCGACCCGGACGATCCGTGGTGATCACTTTTTAATCAACCGTCCACGTGTTGCGCCCTTTTAAGTCGGATTGCCGGGATTTTTCTGGCTTGCAGCTCTCGGACGCGCCAAAAAGAAATCGTCGATCCGCAACGGGGTGGATCGGACAGAATTCTTCCCAATGACAGGGACAGTCTGAGCAAGGTCGCTCGCTTTCCACCGACGCATGTCGGGGGATGGTGAACGGCCTTTTTTGCGTTTCCAGCCCGGCCACATCTCAAGCCAGCCCGGGCGCATCGACAGGACGAATGATGAAAAAGCTTCTCTGCGGCCTCGCCGCCACGACCGCACTTGCCAGCCCGGCCATGGCCGAACTTCTGGACCTGGAAAAGGACGAACTGACCTTCGGCTTCATCAAGCTGACAGACATGGCCCCGCTGGCCGTGGCCTATGAACAGGGATATTTCCTGGACGAAGGGCTCTTTGTCACGCTCGAGGCGCAGGCGAACTGGAAGGTCCTGCTGGACGGCGTGATCGACGGGCAGCTTGACGGCGCGCACATGCTGGCCGGTCAGCCGCTGGCGGCCACGATCGGTTTCGGCACCGAGGCGCATATCATCACGCCGTTCTCGATGGATCTGAACGGCAACGCGATCACGGTTTCGAACGAGGTCTGGGACCAGATGCTGCCGCATATTCCGAAGATGGAGGACGGCCGCCCGCAGCATCCGATCTCGGCCGAGGCGTTGGCGCCGGTGGTCGAGGATTACAAGGCGCAGGGCAAGCCCTTCAACATGGGCATGGTCTTTCCGGTCTCGACCCACAATTACGAGCTGCGCTACTGGTTGGCCGCCGGCGGGCTGCATCCGGGCTATTACAGCCAGGAGAACATCTCCGGGCAGATCAACGCCGATGTCCTGTTGTCGGTGACCCCGCCGCCGCAGATGCCCGCCACGCTGGAGGCCGGTACGATCTATGGCTACTGCGTGGGCGAGCCGTGGAACCAGCAGGCGGTGTTCAAAGGCATCGGCGTACCGGTGATCACCGACTACCAGCTTTGGAAGAACAATCCCGAGAAGGTATTCGGTATCACCGCCGAGTTCGCAGAGGAAAACCCCAACACGACTTTGGCGGTGACCAAGGCGCTGATCCGCGCCGCGATCTGGCTGGATGAAAACGACAACGCCAATCGCCCCGAAGCGGTCGAGATCCTGAGCCGTCCAGAGTACGTGGGCGCGGATGCCGAAGTGATTGCCAACTCGATGACCGGCTTTTTCGAGTTCGAGAAGGGCGACAAGCGCGACATCCCCGATTTCAACGTCTTCTTCCGGTATAACGCGACCTATCCGTTCTATTCGGATGCCATCTGGTACCTGACCCAGATGCGCCGCTGGGGCCAGATCGCCGAGCCCAAGCCCGACAGCTGGTACGACGAGGTCGCCAAGTCGGTCTACAAGCCCGAGATCTACCTCGAAGCCGCCCGGATGCTGGTTGACGAGGGCCTGGCCGATGAGGCGGACTTTCCCTGGGACAGCGACGGCTACAAGGCGCCGACCCCGTCCGAGGATATCATCGACGGTATTCCCTACGATGGCCGCGCGCCCAACGCCTATCTCGACAGCCTGCCGATCGGTTTGAAGGGCGAGCAGATCGTCGTCGGCACCGAGGTCGAAGGCTGACCAAAGGCCTGGCCGCTCGTCCAACGCGACGGGCGGCCAGGCCAGACATGTCCGGCCCATTAGCCATTTTCGCAGCAAGGACCCCCTTTATGACCACCGTCGATCCGAATTTCACCGAGAGCGCAGACCGCGAAGCGCGCCGGGCGCGGCTCTTCACCCGCATCAACGCCGCGGACAAATGGTTTCAGGTCCTTGGCCTGAGCTGGGCCACGCCGATCCTCAAGGCCGCGGCAGGCGACAACCCGAGGGCGCAGGCCAAGGAAATCTGGCGGCTTCTTGCCGTGCCGCTGTTGGCCATCGCTGCGTTCCTGTTCCTTTGGGCCGCGCTTGCGCCGAAGGTCGAAACCTCGCTCGGTGCCGTGCCCGGCCCGGCTCAGGTTTGGGACGAGGCGGTCAACCTGCATGACGATGCGGTGGCCAAGGCCGAGAAGCGGGCCGAGTTCCAAGCCAAGGTCGATCAGCTCAACGAGCGTCTGATCGCCAGCGGGCGGGAACCCAAGGAACGTGCCTATACCGGTGCACCGAGCTACTACCAGCAGATCTGGAC
The DNA here is from genome assembly GCF_030733705.1 of Roseovarius sp. MMSF_3298. Classification (NCBI taxonomy): domain Bacteria; kingdom Pseudomonadati; phylum Pseudomonadota; class Alphaproteobacteria; order Rhodobacterales; family Roseobacteraceae; genus Roseovarius; species Roseovarius sp. MMSF_3298. Next base: position 8,752 of record NZ_JASHIN010000026.1, on the reverse strand, counting down.
CTCGATCCAGACGGTATTCTTCGGCTTCCTTCTGGCGACGCTTGTGGCCGTGCCGCTGGGCATCCTTGCGGGGCTGTCACCGACCGCCAACGCGGGCCTCAACCCGTTGATACAGATCTTCAAGCCGGTCTCGCCATTGGCGTGGCTGCCTATCGTCACGATGATCGTTTCCGCGCTGGCGGCGACCGACGAGGGGCTGTTTCCCAAGAGCTTCATCATTTCCGCGGTCACCGTGACGCTCTGTTCGCTCTGGCCCACGCTGATCAACACGGCGCTTGGCGTGGCCTCGATCGACAAGGACCTGGTGAACGTCTCGAAAGTGCTGAAGATGAACACCTGGACCAAGATCACCAAACTGGTTCTGCCTTCGGCCTTGCCGCTGATCTTCACTGGTCTGCGTCTGTCGCTGGGCGTGGGCTGGATGGTTCTGATCGCCGCCGAGATGCTGGCGCAGAACCCCGGCCTGGGCAAATTCGTCTGGGACGAATTCCAGAATGGGTCTTCGTCGAGCCTCGCCCGGATCATGGTCGCTGTTCTGACCATCGGCATCATCGGCTTTTTGCTGGATCGTGTGATGTACGCGCTTCAGTCCCTCTTCACCTTCACGAACAACCGGTGACCCGCGCTCGAGCAGCGAAGCGGTAGCGCAAAAGGAAAATGTCATGAGCATTCTCAAACTCGACCACGTCAGCCAAAGTTTCGGCACCGGTCTGCACGCTTCCCACGTGCTGAAGAATATCAATCTGGAGGTGCAGGAGGGCGAATTCCTCGTGCTGCTGGGCTTTTCCGGTACGGGAAAGACCACGCTGATCAACCTGATGGCGGGGCTGGAACACCCGACGAAGGGCAGCGTCAGCTTCAAGGGCGCGCCCGTCACCGGGCCCGGCCCCGAGCGGGGCGTGATCTTCCAGAGCTATTCGCTGATGCCGTGGTTGACCGTGAACGGCAATGTGGGCCTTGCGGTGGACACGGTGTTTCCCGGTTTGTCCCGCGCGGAGAAGGCGGAGAAGGTGGCGCATTACGTCGAGATGGTCGGCCTCGGCCATGCCGCGACGCGCCGCCCGGCGGAATTGTCGGGTGGGATGCGCCAGCGGGTCAACGTCGCCCGCGCGCTTGCGATGAACCCCGAGATGTTGCTGCTGGATGAGCCGCTTTCGGCGCTGGACGCGCTGACACGCGCGAATCTTGCCGACGAGATCGAGCGGATCTGGCAGGCGGATCGCAAGACCTGCGTGCTGATCACGAACGACGTTGACGAGGCGATTATCCTCGCCGACCGGATCATCGCGCTGAACCCGGACGGTACGCTGGGCGAGGAGTTCACGGTGAACATCCCGCGCCCGCGCGACCGGATGGAGATGAACACGGACGACACGTTCAAGCGTCTGCGGGCCGAGGTGACCAAGTACCTGATGGATGTCGGGATCGAGGCCAAGGTCGAAGGCACGCGCAACCTGCCTGACGTGACCCCGATCCATGGTCTTCCCTCTGTCGTGAAGGACGCCCAGAAAGGTCTGATCGACGAGCGCTTCCTCGACTTCAGCCAGTTGCACAAGGTCTATCCCACGCCCAAGGGGCCGCTGACCGTGGTCGAGGATTTCGACCTGAAGATCGACCGGGGCGAGTTCATCTCTCTGATCGGACATTCGGGCTGTGGCAAGTCGACGGTTTTGACCATGGCGGCGGGTCTCAACGCCATCTCGAAGGGCGCAATCAAGCTTGACGGGCGCCACGTCGAGGGGGCCGATCCCGAGCGTGCGGTGGTCTTTCAGTCGCCGAACCTCTTCCCGTGGCTCTCGGCACGGGAGAACTGCGCCATCGGTGTCGACAAGGTATATCCCCGTGCCAGCCAGTCGGAACGTCAGGACGTTGTGGAATACTACCTCGAACGCGTCGGGCTGGCCGATGCGATGGACAAGCCCGCCTGCGACATGTCGAACGGGATGCAGCAGCGGGTCGGCATCGCCCGCGCCTTTGCACTGTCGCCCAAGCTCCTGCTGCTCGATGAACCCTTCGGGATGCTCGACAGCCTGACACGCTGGGAATTGCAGGAAGTGCTGATGGAGGTGTGGTCGCGCACCAAGGTCACGGCGATCTGCGTCACCCATGACGTGGACGAGGCGATCCTGCTGGCCGACCGCGTGGTGATGATGACCAACGGTCCGCAGGCCACCATCGGTCGGATCACATCGGTCGATCTGCCACGCCCGCGCAGCCGCAAGGCGCTGCTCGCGCACCCGGATTACTACCGCTACCGCCAGCAGGTGCTCGACTTCCTCGAGGAATACGAGCACGGCGCAAAACCCAAAACCGGCACATCGCGCAAGGCCGCGGCATGACCGCGCCCGTCACGGAGACACCCGCCATGGATACCGTAGCGCAAGCTGCCACCGATACTTTCATCCAGGTCTGCGAAGTCTGGGTGCCCGAGGGCGACCGCCTCGTGCTGGCAGGCGGCAATTACAACGGGCTCGCCGCATTCGAGGAAACCTCGCGCAAGACCAGCTTCGCCAAGAGCGAGGGCCTGCCCGGCAAGGCCTGGGACGAGGCGCGGCCGGTTGTGCTCAAGGGATTCGACGGGTCATATTTCCAGCGTATCGAGGCGGCGAAGGAGGCCGGCCTGACCAGCGCAGTCGCCGTGCCCGTCTTCGCCGGCGCCACGCTGAAGGCCGTACTGGTCGTTCTGTGCGGTGACGACGAGGCGCGCGTCGGCGCGATCGAGGTCTGGACCGATGACCGCAACGGGATGCTGATGCTCGATGACGGGTACTTCGGGGCTGCCGAAGAATTCGAGTTTGTCTCGCAGCACACGCATTTTCCCAAGGGCCAAGGCCTGCCGGGTGCGGTCTGGGCGGCACAGGCGCCGATCCTGATGCGCGACCTTGGTTCTGGCTACAAGTTCATCCGCGCCTCGGCCGCGGGAAAGGCGGGGCTGACCACGGGGCTTGGGCTTCCGGTGGCGACTCCGGGAAAGCATCCCTGCGTGCTGACGCTTCTTTCCGCGCGCGGCACGCCGATCGCGCGCCGTTTCGAGATCTGGAATGTGCGCGCCGCGCGGGATCCGCGCGCCTTCCTGGGTGACGGTATCTGCGAACGCGAAGGGCCGCTCTGGCGTGATGACGGCGACGGCACGCGAGACGAGGCGCCAACCGCCACCGCGTGGAAAGGCGTTGTGGGCCAAGTGCTCGGCTCGGGGCTGCCGGTCGTGGCGCAAGGCGGCTCCGGCCTCCCGGCGGATTACACCAGTTTCGTCGGCCTGCCGGTCTATCGCGGCGAGGCGCTCACCCACATCGTCGCGTGGTACAACTGAGAGGAACCAAGCCATGACACGCAAGAAACTCGTGGTGATCGGCGCAGGGATGGCCTCGGGCCGCGCGCTCGAACACCTCTTCGACGCCGATCCCGACGGCTGGGACGTGACGCTTTTCAACGCCGAGCCACGCGGCAACTACAACCGCATCATGCTGTCACCGGTCCTGTCGGGTGAGAAATCCTACGAGGAGATCGTTACCCACGATGAGACCTGGTACGCCGATCATGGCGTGACCTGCCGGTTCGGCGAAAAGGTGACCGCGATCGACCGGACCGCCAGCACCGTGACCGGTGAGAACGGCACGGTGGACTACGACAAGCTGTTGATCGCCACCGGGTCGAACCCGTTCATGATCCCGCTGCCGGGGCATGACCTTGACGGGGTCATCGCCTATCGCGACCTCGAAGACACCAACCGGATGATCGATGCCTCCGCAACTCAGGGTGCCCGCGCGGTGGTGATCGGTGGCGGCCTTCTGGGGCTGGAGGCCGCGGCGGGGCTGCGGATGCGCGGGATGGAGGTCACGGTGGTGCACCTGATGGGCCACCTGATGGACCGCCAGCTGGACCCGGCGGCGGGCTACCTGCTGCGCAAGGATCTTGAGCGGCGCGGCATCGACGTGCGCGTCTCGTCCAACTCGAAGGAGGTTGTAGGCGAAGGTGGCAAGGTGAAGGCGCTTGTGCTTGAGGATGGCACAGAACTGCCCTGCGACCTGCTGGTCATGGCCGTCGGCATTCGCCCCAACACCGCGCTGGCCGCCGAGGCCGGGTTGGCCGTGGGGCGCGGCATCCACGTGGATGATCAGATGATCACGTCGGATGAAAACATCCTGTCGGTCGGCGAATGCATCGAACATGATGGCGCGGTCTTCGGCCTCGTCGCGCCGCTCTACGACCAGGCCAAGGTCGTCGCCGCGACGCTGACCGGTCGCGATGCCGCTTTCACGCCCAAGGAATTGTCGACCAAGCTCAAGGTCACGGGTTGCGACCTTTTCAGCGCCGGGGATTTTGCCGAGGGCGAGGGACGCGAGGACATCGTCTATCGCGACCCGGCGCGCGGTATCTACAAGCGGCTGGTCATCGAAAACGATCGGCTGATCGGTGCGGTGATGTACGGCGACACCGCCGACAGCAACTGGTTCTTCGGCCTCATCCAGTCGGGCGAGGACATTTCGGAGATGCGCGAGACGCTGATTTTCGGGCCCGCCTATCAGGGAGGTGCCGCATCGGACCCTCTCTCAGCCGTTGCAGCATTGCCGCGTGACGCGGAAATCTGTGGCTGCAACGGCATTTGCAAGAGCACCATCACCGACGCCATCGCGGGCGGCGCGACCGATCTGGGTGCGGTCCGCGCGCAGACCAAGGCCAGCGCCTCCTGCGGCACCTGCACCGGGCTGGTCGAACAGGTGTTGCAAGTCACGCTGGGCGACGACTTCCAAGTGCCCGCGGCGCAGCCCATCTGCGGCTGCTGCGATCTGACACACGAGGATGTGCGCCGGCTGATCAAGGGCCGGGAACTGAAAAGCCAGGACGCCGTCTGGCAGGAACTGGGTTGGAAGACGCGCAACGGCTGCCACGTCTGCCGTCCGGCGGTCAATTTCTACCTGCTGGCGGACTGGCCGCTGGAATACCGTGACGATCCGCAAAGCCGCTTCGTCAACGAGCGCAAGCACGCCAATATCCAGAAGGATGGCACCTTCAGCGTCGTGCCGCGCATGTGGGGCGGCATCACCAACGCCGCCGAACTGCGCGCCATCGCCGACGCCGCCGACAAGTACGATGTGCCCACCGTCAAGGTCACGGGCGGCCAGCGGATCGACCTTTTGGGCGTAAAGGGCGAGGATCTGCCCTTCATCTGGGCCGATCTCAACGAGGCGGGGCTGGTTTCGGGTCATGCCTATTCAAAGGGGCTGCGCACGGTGAAAACCTGTGTCGGCACCGATCACTGCCGGTTCGGCACGCAGGACAGCACCGGCCTTGGCATCAAGCTGGAACAAATCCTCTGGGGGGCGTGGACCCCGCACAAGGTCAAGCTGGCAGTGTCGGGCTGTCCGCGCAACTGCGCCGAGGCCACCTGCAAAGATGTCGGCATTATCTGCGTCGACAGCGGCTACCAGGTCGGCGTCGGGGGCGCGGCCGGCATGGACGTGAAGGAAACCGAACGGCTGGTCGATGTCGCGTCCGAGGCTGAGGCGATCGAGTGGACCACCGCCTTCATCCAGCTCTACCGGGAGAACGCCAAGTACCTCGACCGGCCCTACAAGTGGGTCGCAAAAGTCGGGCTGGACTGGGTCAAAGAGACGCTGGCCAGCGCCGACGAGCGCGCCCGGCTGGTCGCAGCTTTCGAACTGAGCCAGTCGATTTACCGCAAGGATCCTTGGGCGGACCATGCCAAGCAGGCCGAGCGCTTTCAGCCGTTGGCCGACCTCACGCTGGAGGCCGCGGAATGAGCTGGATCGACATTTGCGCCATCGACGAAATCCCTTTGCGCGGAGCGCGGAAGCTGAAGACGTCGCACGGCTGTATCGCCGTGTTCCGCACCGCGGACAACGAGGTGTTCGCCACGTCCAACACCTGTCCGCACAAGGGCGGGCCGCTGTCCGAGGGGATCGTCCACGGCCAGTCTGTCACCTGCCCGCTGCACAACTGGGTCTTCGATCTTGAGACCGGGCAAGCACGAGGAGAGACCGGAAAAATCGCCACCTATCCTCTGAAGGTCGAGGATGGCCGCGTGTTGATCGACGGTTCCGGCCTGACCGCTCGGGACGCCGCGTGATGGATGGCGCCGACCAGCCCTGGACCCGGTCCACCTGTCCCTACTGCGGCGTTGGCTGCGGCGTTCTGCTGCGGCGTGACGGCGATGGCGGTCTGGAGGTCAAGGGCGATAGCGCGCACCCGGCCAATCTCGGGCGGCTGTGTTCGAAAGGCACGGCTCTGGCCGAGACAGTGGGGCTGGATCACCGGCTGCTGCGCCCCCGTGTGAATGGGCAGGACGCAGGCTGGGACGACGCGCTGCAACTGGTCGCGGATCGGTTCAGCGACACCATCGCGCGTCATGGGCCGGACAGCGTGGCCTTTTACGTCTCGGGACAGTTGCTGACCGAGGATTACTATGTCGCCAACAAGCTGATGAAGGGCTTTATAGGCTCGGCCAATATCGACACGAACTCCCGGCTTTGCATGGCCTCCTCGGTGGCCGGGCACAAGCGCGCCTTCGGCACCGATACCGTGCCCGGCACCTACGAGGATATAGACGAGGCTGACCTCGTGGTGCTGGTCGGCTCGAACCTCGCCTGGTGCCACCCCGTTCTCTATCAGCGCCTGCTGGCCGCCCGCAAATCCCGGGGCACGAAGATCGTCGTCATCGACCCCCGCCGCACGGCCAGTTGCGATGGCGCGGACATGCACCTGGCGCTTCAGCCCGGTTCTGACGTCGCTCTGTTCAACCAGCTATTCACGGCGCTCTACGAGGGCGGCGCGCTCGACATGGGTTTTCTCGCGAGGACCGAAGGTTTCGACGCGACGCTCGACGTCGCGCGCACCTCCGATCTCTCGGTCACCGGGCTGGACGCAGAGCAGGTCGCGGCGTTCTGCGATCTGTGGATGCGTACCGAGCGCGTGGTCACGATCTATTCGCAGGGCGTAAACCAGTCGTCGTCCGGCTCCGACAAGGTCAATGCGATCCTCAACTGCCACCTAGCCACCGGGCGGATCGGCAAGGCGGGCTGCGGTCCGTTCTCGGTCACAGGTCAACCCAACGCGATGGGCGGACGGGAGGTTGGCGGGTTGGCCAACATGCTGGCCTGTCACCTCGATATCGAGAACGCAGATCACCGCGGCGCCGTGCGCTGTTTCTGGGACGCGCCCCGGATGCCGGTGGCGCCGGGCCTCAAGGCCGTCGATATGTTCCGCGCGGTGGGCGAGGGACGGATCAAGGCGCTCTGGGTCATTCACACCAATCCTGTGGTCTCCATGCCAGAGGCCGATGCGGTGCGCGACGCCATCGCCGGCTGTGATTTTACCGTGGTCAGCGATATCACCGAGCAAACGGATACCGCGCGCCTGGCGCATGTGATCCTGCCTGCGTCCGCCTGGGCCGAGAAGGATGGCACCGTCACCAACTCGGACCGCACCATCAGCCGCCAGCGCCGTGTCCTGCCCGCGCCGGGCGAGGCCCGCCCGGACTGGCAGATCATCGCGCAGGTTGGCCAGCGGATGGGGTTCAGCCGCGCCTTCGACTACGCCAGCCCGGCAGAGATTTTCCGCGAATATGCCACGCTTTCGGGTATCGCCGGTCGGTTTGGCCGTGATTTCGACATCTCGGGCCTGTCCGACATGAGCGACCGTGCCTATGACCGGCTGGAGCCGCAGCGTTGGCCGATTGCGGCCACGCGGCAGGGTGGGAGGTTTTTCAGCGACGGCGCGTTCTATCACCCGAATGGCAAAGCCCGCCTTCTTCCCGTGTCGTGGCGCCCGCCAGCGGCCAAAACCGGACCGCGCTTTCCCTTTCGCCTCAATACGGGCCGTGTGCGGGACCAGTGGCACACCATGACCCGCACCGCGCTCAGCCCGCGTCTGTCGGCCCATCTTGCCGAGCCGTTCCTGGAAATTCACTCCTCCGATGCCGCGCGCCTTGGCATCTCGGCCGCTGATCTCGTTACTGTCACGAGTACCACGGGGAATGCCATCCTGCGGGCGCGGATCACCGATGCCGTCTTACCAGGTCAGGTTTTCGCGCCGATGCACTGGACGGGCGAAACCGCACCTTGCGCCCGGATCGATGCCCTTGTCGCTGCCGCCACGGACCCTGTCTCCGGGCAACCGGAAAGCAAGGCGAGCGTCGTCGCCGTCTCGCGCCTCAACGCGGCTTGGTACGGGTTCGCCGTTTCCGCGGCGCCCATGGTGCTTCAGTGTGAGTACTGGGCACAAAGCCGCGCCCAAGCGGGATATCGCGCGGAACTGGCCGGATCGCATCCCGTGCAAGACTGGGAGGCCGAGGCGCGCCGCCTCTTCGCGGCACGCGAGGCGGTCGCATCCACCATGACCGATGCGGCCCGCGGGATTGCCCGAGTCGTGCTGCACGAAGATTCCAGGATCATCGGAGCACTTTTTGTCGCGTCCACGCCTGTTGCGGTGATGCGCGATTATCTCGCGACGCTACCGGGGACCGAAGCGCATGAGGCCCTGACCGGTCGCCCGCCCGCCGATGTTCCCAATCCGGGGCCGGTGATCTGTTCGTGCTTCGGTGTCGGCGTCAACACGATCCTGGACGCTGTCGAAACCCAGGGCGCGCTCAGTGTCGAGGCCATCGGCGAAGTTCTTCGCGCCGGGACGAACTGTGGCTCCTGCCGCCCCGAGATCGCAGAGCTTTTGCAAGGTCTGACCGCAAGGGAGGCCGCCGAGTGACGCTCAAGGATCATGTCCGCATACTGGGGCGGGG
>NZ_JASHIN010000025.1:0-62379 GCF_030733705.1 Roseovarius sp. MMSF_3298 | reverse complement strand
CCAACAGGCCGGATACATATGAGCGACTTCCGAGAACATGCCAGAAATCATTTGCGAACAGCAGCCGGTACATACATAGGGTCGTTTATGCCACTCACGCGGGAATAGTGAAACGCTGACCTCCGCTGTTTTGGTGACGACAGGCAGCACTGCGCGGCAGTGTACCTTAGGCGAAAGGGCGCGGTCTCGCAGGACGGCGCATGAACTCGTACTTTCGCCTACGGTACGGGTCGAGTGTGGAAATCCGGGTTTCCTCGCATTTCGTAAGGGTGTACCCCAGAAGCGCTTGGATCCTTCATGCTGCGCCTATAAGGGGCTCCGGCCGCGGCGTGTTATCGGGGCGGCCGGATTTCCGATGCAGCGGGACGTCAGTCGGGTGCTTCGACCAGGATTTTCACATGAGACTTTTCCGCCGCAAGCGCTTCGAAGCCTTCTGCGACGATCTCGTCCAAAGGGATCCGCTTGGTTACCAGTTGATCGGCGCTGAAGTGCCCTTGCGTCATAAGCGCCATGACCGCCGGGTAGACATTGCGATAGGCGATGGTGCCCTTCAACTGTCTCTCCTTGAGCACGACAGTGTTGGGCTGGAAGGACGCCTCCTGTTCCCAGATCGACACGACAAGAACCTGTCCCTCGTGGCGGGTCGCGTCGATGCATTGCGGCAGAACCTGAGGCACGCCGGTTACCTCGAAGGCAACGTGAACCCCACCCGTAGCCTCTCGAACCTCCGCGACAGCGTCCATCGCGGTTGGATCGATCGCCGACGTCGCGCCGAGATCCAGCGCCTTTTGCCGCCGCACCTCGGAGGGCTCCACGACGTGAATCTCCGACGCGCCTGCAACGCGCAGCGACTCCACAACCAGAAGTCCGATTGGACCCGCTCCGAAGACCGCGGCCTTATCGCCCGCCTTGATCTTTGAAAGGCGCACGGCGTGCAGGGCGACGGCAGCAGGCTCGACGAGCGCACCTTGTTCCATGGAAAGCCCCTGAGGCATCTTGTGCACCATGCGGGCGGGGACAACGCTGTAGGTTGCAAAACCACCGTGCCCGCCGGACAGGCCGACAAAACCGAGGCTGTCACACAAGTTGTACTTGCCTTCCAGGCAAGCGGCGCACTCTCCGCAGGCAAAGATCGGTTCGATGGCGACGCGCTCGCCCACCGCAAGGTCGGTGACGCCGTCGCCCAGCTCCGCCACGGTACCACAATATTCGTGTCCCATGGTTATCGGCGCCTTGTCGTGGCTCAGGGGGTGGTCTTCATCCACGGGCACGAATATTGGCCCGGCGAGATACTCGTGCAGGTCGCTACCGCAGATCCCGGTCCATGCGACCTTTACCTTCACTTCGCCCTTGCCCGGTTTTGGTTCGGGGGTGTCTTCGACGCGAATATCCTTCACGCCATGCCAACGCGCTGCTTTCATGTCTTTTCTCCAATGTCAGTCAGGGGGGGGGCGCCCGGCGGGAGGTAGATGCCGGGCGCCTGGGTGCGCATCCTCGGGCGCTGCCCGTTCTCGGTATCACGACAGGTGATGCACCTCTTGCAGGCCGTAGACAGGGGTGGCGATGCCTTCCATCCGCGCCTTCAGTTGCAACGCAAGGTACAAGGAATAATGGCGAGACTGGTGCAGATTGCCGCCATGGAACCAAAGGTTTTCCTGCTGGGTCGGCTTCCACATGTTGCGCTGCTCGCCTTCCCACGGGCCGGGGTCCTTGGTGGTGTCGGAGCCGAGCCCCCAAACCTTGCCAACCTTGTCTGCAACGTCCTGGCTGATCAGGTCCGCGGCCCAGCCGTTCATCGAGCCATATCCTGTCGCCATGACCACCAGGTCGGCGTCCAGATGCGTGCCATCCGACAGCACGACACCGGTCGCGTCAAAGCGTTCCACCTGGCCTTTCACCAGCTTTACGTCGCCATCAATGATCAACTGGCTGGCGCCCACATCGATGTAGTATCCCGAGCCGCGGCGCAGGTATTTCATGAACAGGCCGGACCCGTCATCGCCCCAATCGAGATCAAATCCGGCTTTCTCGAGCCCGGCATAGAACTCGGCATCCCGCTCGCGCATCTGGTCATAGAGCGGGATCTGGAATTCATGCATGATCCGGTATGGCAGGGAGGCAAAGATCATGTCGGCCTTCTCGGTCGTCACGCCGTTGGCCACCGCCTCCTCGGAGTAGAGCGCGCCGAGGCCGATATCCATCAAGGTATCGGAGCGCACGATATGAGTAGACGAGCGCTGGACCATCGTGACATCGGCATCTGCTTCCCAGAGCGCGGCACAGATGTCGTGCGCCGAGTTGTTCGACCCGACGACGACCACTTTCTTGCCACTCCAGGCATCCGGGCCTTCGTGCTGCGAACTATGCTGGATCGTGCCCGTGAAGCTGTCCATGCCGGGAAAGTCCGGCATGTTGGGCTTGCCGGACATGCCCGTGGCCAGCACCAGCTGGGTCGGATGCAAGGTGATTTCTTCGCCGTCGCGGTTGACGGTGACGGTCCAGGTGCCGGCGGCCTCGTTATAGCTGGCCTTTTGCACCTCGGAGCGGGTCCAATAGTTCAGCTCCATGACCTTGGTGTACATCTCCAGCCAGTCGCCCACCTTGTCCTTGGGCGTGAAGACCGGCCAGTTTTCGGGGAACTTGATGTAAGGCAAGTGATCGTACCAGACCGGGTCATGCAGGCAGAGCGACTTGTAGCGTGACCGCCACTGGTCGCCGGGCCGGTCGTGCTTGTCGAGAACGATGGCCGGTACGCCGAGTTGGCGCAGGCGTGCGCCAAGGGCGATGCCGCCCTGCCCACCACCGACAATCACGGTATATGGCTGCTCGGAATATCCAAGCTCGGCAGCTTCGGCTTCGCGCTTTTCCTTCCACGACTTGCGGTTCTTGGCTGCGCCGTGTTCCGCGCCCATAGGGCGGCGCTTGCCGCTGTTTTCCTCGAAGCCTTTCAATTCCTGCAGCGCGGTCAACAGTGTCCAGATTCGCCCATCCTTCAGGCGCATCAGGCCCCAACCGCGGCCCACGGCGGTTTCAAAAGTGATCCATGCGGTGACGACACCGCCATCCTCGCCGGGAGCTTCGCTTTCCTGAATAGCGAAAGCGTGCGGCTTGGTGTGTTTCAATTGCGCCGTCAGCATGTCCTGCACGCCAGACGGCCCTTCTACCGTCTTGAGGTTCCAGGTCACGGCGACCAGGTCGCGCCAGTAACTGTCGGTGGCAAACAGAGCGCTTGCTGCCTGCACGTCGCCTTCCTCCAAGGCAGCGTTCAGGCTGTCGAGCACCTCTTGCACCTGTAAGGTGACTGTCGAATCGAGCATTGCGGTTCCTCCTCATCAGCAATGTGATGAGGGCAGAGTGGCGAAAGCACCTGCGGCCATTCCACGGAAATCCGGCACATGTCGCCCTATATGTGATCGCCGCGCTCCAGCATGTTGCACACGCAACAAGGCGCAACATCTCAGTCGGGCGCGCGCAACCCTTCTTTTCGGATGCGGCGCAGAACCGTTGACCGGTTCACCCCCAATCGACGTGCGGCACGGGCCATGTTCCAGTTACAGGCGTCCAGAACCGCCTCCAGATCCTGCTCGTGAGCGCGAGACTGCGGGGCCGGAGGTAGGTCGGGCAGATCGATCACGTTGGTTTCCGCCATTGCGCAGGCCACATCCAGTACATTGCCAAGTTCGCGCAGGTTGCCTGGCCAGGTGCGCGCAGTCAGTTCGGCCCGCGCCGAAGGCGTCAGGCGCATTTCTCCGCCGCGGCGCCGCCCAAGCAGGCGGTCAATCAACCAGCCAAGGTCCTGCCTTTCGCGCAGAGGCGGCAGTTCCAGCGCGGCGCCGGACAGGCGGAAATAAAGAGCAGATGGCATGATCTCCCGCGTCATCAGGTCAGACGGCGAGAATGCGGTGGTCGAAATCGGGCGCAAATCCGAATGCGCATCCAAAAGGCCCGCCAGAACCCGTGCGGTGTCTGGCTGCAAATCCTCAATTCGGCGCAGCAGCAACGTGCCCGGCCCCGACTGTCCAGCAAGCGCGTCACGCATCTCTTCGGGGTGCGTTCCGGCACAATCAATGGCAACGAAACGACCGCGTCGAGATGCCATGTGAATGGCTCGGGCCAGCTTGGTCTTGCCACTGCCGCTTTCGCCGCAGATGAGCAACGGCACCTGCGTCGGCGCGAGCCGGTCCGCATGCGACAAAAGCCGGATCAAGGTTGGATCGCTTCCAGCCAGAGTTGCATGGAAACCGCTTAGCGCACGTTTTTCCGAAGCCTCCGCTCCCATGTGCGCCCTGCGCGGAGCCTGTGGCGATATAGCATGGCCGAACACGGCGCCTCCGTCTCCCAAAGCCACGACTCTTTCTTCAGTGGGGCGATCTCGCATCAGGTCAGGCAGGTCATCGACGTTCAATCCAAGAAGACTGTCGATCCTTTCACCGATAAGGCTCTTGCCACGCGACAGCATCCGTGTTGCGGCGCGCGTGGCCCCGATCACCCGACCTGACCCATCGAGTGATACGGCCGCTTCCGGGTCGACGTCGAGGAATTCGGGGCTGGAGGAAAACCTCAGCACCCACTCGCGACGGCTGGCTGCCATGAGATTCGCCATTTCGACCCGCCTGGCGGCCGCCGTAACCAGGGACATGGCAAGGTTCTGGCTACTTTTCGGGGCCGGAGAGCGCAGCAGAGAGATATCCAGCACTGCCGCGAGTTGCCCGAGGCTGTCGTAGATCGGCGCTGCGGTACATGACAGCCCCGTGTGCGCGTTTCCAAAGTGATCGTCCTGATGCACGGTCACCGGCTCTCCGGTGAAGATGCAAGCGCCGACACCGCAGGTGCCAGCAATATCTTCGGACCAGTTCGAGCCGAGGTAAAGACCTGCGTTGCGCAACTCGTCGACAAACAGATCGTCGCCGAAAAAATCGACACAGACGCCTTGTGCATCAGTCAACAACAGAACGTAGTTCTGTCCTGTGACCTGACGAAACAGGCTTTGCAGGCTGGAGCGCGCCGCGCCGATCATCCAATCAGCCTGATCGCGGTGAATGCGAAACTCCGTGTCCGTTACAATATGGGCTGGATCACTGCGAGTTGGGTCCATTCCATAGAGCTCGACGCAACGACGCCAGGAGGCATCCACGTAACCGTCTCGACCAGACGCGTGACCGTCCAGAACCTGCGCAATTTCCTCGACATGATGACGCTCAACCATGAGACCCTCCTGACGAACACGATAGCACGATCAAGAGATGTCCGCACAAAGGAAGACCGTTAATCAGGTTCTGGTACATAGAACTGAACGTGTTTGCATGGCGACGTCCTTTAGGAGATGGACGGAAAGCAGTCAAACTTCGCCGGTATGCCGAACGGCAGGTCTGGGCCGTTCGCTGACGTTGCGCTTGACCCGGCCTAGTGCATGAAATACTCCTCTGAATTGTTGAGCGGGCGTTGTGTAATGGTAAGACCTCAGCCTTCCAAGCTGATGATACGGGTTCGATTCCCGTCGCCCGCTCCAGTTTTCCGACGCCTTACTGCCTTTCGATAGCTGTGCCCGATTGTCCGCGTGGGGGTTACACCCTTGACCCCGGCGACGTGCCCGGCCATGACAAGGGCCGGACGAAAAATACGCGCGGGGATCCATGGTAAGACGGGCCGAAAACGGCGCAGACATGATCGAGCGGGAGGGGTCGAAGCGCATGGGGGTGCTGTCGGAACTCTGGCCGTTTTTGCAACCTTACCGACGATTGCTGGCATTGGCGGTACTGGCACTTGTGATGACGGCCTGTGTTTCGCTGGTGCTGCCCTTGGCAGTGCGGCGCGTGGTCGATAATTTCTCGGTCGAGGACGGGGCAATCCTGGACAGATATTTTCTGGCCGCGGTCGGTATTGCGGGGCTGCTCGCCATCGGAACGGGGCTGCGCTATGCGTTGGTGACGCGGCTCGGCGAACGGGTGGTGGCGGACATGCGCAAGGCGGTGTTCGACAAGGTGATCGGGCTGAGCCCGGCCTTTTACGAGCGTACCATGACGGGCGAGATCCTGAGCCGCGTGACCACGGATACGACGCTGATCCTTTCGGTGATCGGATCGTCGATTTCGATCGCGCTTCGGAACTTGCTGATCTTTGCGGGCGGGCTGGCGCTGATGCTGTTCACCTCGGCCAAGCTGACCGGGATGGTGCTGCTCTTGGTGCCGCTGATCATCGTGCCGATCCTGACGCTGGGGCGGAGGCTGCGCAAATTGAGCCGAGAGAACCAGGACTGGATCGCGGCCAGTTCAGGCAATGCCTCCGAGGCGCTCTTGAACGTGCAGACGGTGCAGGCCTTCACCCACGAAGGGGCCAGCCGGGCGGCGTTCTCGGACGTGACGGAGCGGAGCTTTGACGTGGCCCGGCGGCGTATCTGGGTGCGGGCGCTGATGACGGTTATCGTTATTTTCCTTGTGTTTACGGGCATTGTCTGCGTGCTCTGGATCGGGGCGCGGGACGTTCGCGCCGGCGAGATGACGGCGGGCACACTTGTGCAGTTCGTCATCTACTCGGTCATGGTGGCCGGTGGCGTGGCGGCCCTGTCGGAGATCTGGGGGGAGTTGCAGCGGGCGGCCGGGGCGACGGAACGGCTGGTGGAGCTGTTGCAGGCCGAGGACGAGGTACAGGATCCGGTCCGGCCCGAGACGCTGCCGCGTCCGGTCAAGGGGCGCGTCGCCTTCGAGAATGTCAGCTTCACCTATCCCACGAGGCCGGATGCCCCGGCGCTGCATGAATTGAACCTGGTAATCGAACCCGGGGAGACGGTGGCGCTTGTGGGGCCGTCCGGGGCGGGCAAGACCACGATCATCCAGATGATCCAGCGTTTTTATGACCCGCAATCGGGGCAGGTGACGCTGGACGGTGTACCGCTCGATCAGATGGCGCGACCGGACTTCCGGGCGGAACTGTCGCTGGTGCCGCAGGAACCGGTGATCTTTGCCGCCTCGGCGCGGGACAACATCCGGTTCGGGCGGATCGACGCAGAGGATTCCGAAGTCGAGGCCGCGGCAAGGGCTGCCGCGGCACACGAGTTCATCATGGCGTTGCCGGAGGGGTATGACACGTACCTGGGCGAGCGCGGTGTGATGCTGTCGGGCGGGCAGAAACAAAGGGTGGCGATTGCCCGCGCGATCCTGCGGGATGCACCCGTGCTGTTGCTGGACGAGGCGACCTCGGCGCTGGATGCCGAGAGCGAACGGGCGGTGCAGCAGGCGGTCGACGGGCTGGCCAAGGATCGTACGACGGTGATCGTGGCGCACCGGCTGGCCACGGTGAAGAAGGCCGACCGGATCATCGTGATGGAGCAGGGGCGCATCGTGGCGGAAGGCACGCATGACAGCCTGGTGGCCGAGGACGGGCTGTATGCCCGGCTGGCGCGGTTGCAGTTCACGGACGGGGCGGCGGCGTAAGGCGGGGCCAAAAGCTTTGTGAAAGCTTTTGGCAAATCCTTTTTGAAAGGATTTCAGCGGTGCGCCGACCGTGAGTGCTCCTCGTTTGGTTTGCAACCGTGGCTTGGTGTAGTCTTGGCAAGCCATGACCGGGTTTCATTGATGCAAGACGATCCAGCCTACCTTTCAAAGCCCTCGGGCGCGTCGGTGCGTGTTGTGCTTTTGGGCGCGAGCGGCACGATCGGGCGGGCGGTTCTTGAGGCGTTGCTGGCGGATGCGCATGATGTGATCTGCCCGCTGCGTCGCGCGGACCCGGCGGTATCCGAACGCGTTCGGTGCGTCGTCGGGGACGTGTCGGCGCCGGATCTTTTGGCCGAGGCGATGCACGGGGCCGATGTGGTGATCAGTTGCCTGGCGTCGCGGTCGGGCGCGCCCGGCGATGCGTGGGCAGTGGATCATGGGCTGAACGCGGCGGCCTTGCGAGCGGCGAAGGCACGGGAGGTGCGCCGTTTCGTGTTGTTGTCGGCGATCTGCGTGCAGAAGCCGGTGCTGGCGTTCCAGAAGGCCAAGCTGGCCTTCGAGGCGGAATTGCAGGCCTCGGACCTGTGCCACGTGATCGTGCGTCCGACGGCATTTTTCAAATCGCTGTCCGGGCAGGTGGACAGGATGCGCGCAGGCAAGCCGTACCTTGCATTCGGTGACGGCCGGTTGACTGCCTGCAAGCCGATAAGCGACGCCGATTTGGCGCAATTCTTGGTGAACGCGCTGACGAATCCGGCCTGTGACAACCGCATCCTGCCGGTGGGCGGGCCCGGTCCGGCGCTGACGCCCGAAGAACAGGGCCGGTTGCTGGCCGATTCGCTGGGCGTGCCGTTCCGGATGAAGCGGGTGCCCGTGGGTTTGCTTGATGCTATCATTGCCACACTGAGTGTTACCGGAAGGTTAAACAGGCGCGCCCGGGCCAAGACGGAGCTGGCGCGGATCGGGCGGTACTACGCGACCGAGTCTATGCTGGTCTGGGATGACACCCGGCAATGCTATGATGCTGACGCCACGCCGGAATTCGGGCAGGACCGTTTGGGGGACTTCTATGCAAGGCTCGCGGCGGGTGAGATCGTGCTGGAGCGGGGCGACCATGCGGTGTTCTGAACTGGTCAAGCGCATGCGGATCGGGTAGGGGAAGCCCTTATGACAAAAGGCTTCGCATCATGACCCAACGCGCCGGTTTCATCGCCCTCATCGGGGAGCCCAATGCGGGCAAGTCCACGCTGCTCAACCGCATGGTGGGCGCGAAGGTCAGCATCGTGACGCACAAGGTGCAGACCACCCGCGCGCGTATCAGGGGGGTTGCGATCGAAGGCGACGCGCAGCTTGTCTTCGTCGATACGCCGGGGCTGTTCGCGCCGCGCCGCAGGCTGGATCGGGCGATGGTCGCCGCGGCCTGGAGCGGCGCGGCGGATGCGGACGTGGTCGTCCTGCTGGTCGAGGCGCATCGGGGCGTGACCGAAGGGGTCGAGAAGATCCTGGACGGGCTGGATGAATTGCCCAAGGGGCGGCGCGTGGCGCTGGCGATCAACAAGATCGACCGGGTGCAGTCCGAGGTGCTGTTGGGGCTGACCAAGGAACTGAATGAACGGCATGATTTCGTGGAGACTTTCATGATTTCCGCCGAGAAGGGGCATGGTGTCGAGGACCTGCGCAAGTGGTTGGCGAAGGAGATGCCCGAGGGGCCTTGGCTTTATCCAGAGGACCAGATTGCGGACCTGCCGATGCGGATGATCGCTGCCGAGATGACGCGCGAAAAGCTGACCCTGCGGCTGCACCAGGAACTGCCCTATCAGTTGACGGTGGAGACCGAGAACTGGGAAGAGCGCGAGGACGGGTCGGCACGGATCGACCAGGTGATCTATGTCATGCGCGACGGTCACAAGGGGATCGTGCTGGGCAAAAAAGGCGAGACAATCAAGGCGGTTAGCCAGGCGGCGCGCACCGAGCTGGAAGAGTTCCTGGGGCGGCGGGTTCACCTGTTCACGCAAGTCAAAGTGCGACCGAACTGGCTGGACGAGGCGGAGCGCTATTCCGAGATGGGCCTTGATTTCAAGGACGGGAACGGGTGATCGGCCTTGACGCAGATGCCCCGGATCGAAGTCCGGGGCGGGAGGCGCCATGAGCCGACTGACGGCGGAGTTCTGGGTGCACGCCTACCTGGCACGGCTGCGGTTGATGGATATCCCGGCCTTCGTGGTGGCGCATGGCGATGACACCGGCGGGGCGGTGCTGGTGAAGCTGAACACGCTGGATGGGCAAGCGGCTGTTTTTCAACGCTCTTTCGACCTGATGAGCGGCGCGCGGACTTGGGTTACGCTGGCCGAGGGGGACGAGCGGGACGTCGATCAGGCCGTGGCGAAACAGCGGTCTTTCGATCCCGATCTTTGGGTGGTCGAGGTGGAGGACCGTCAGGGGCGGCACCTGTTGGACGAACCGGGATTGAAGGATTAGCGCCCCCGGGGCGCGTGGGTTGTCACCCACCCTACAAAGGTTGATGGGATCGGTTTGGGCGGAAACGGAACGTCGGTATCGCGTCGGTATCCGGGTGGTATGGCGACGGTGCGTTTTTCACGGTTTTGGCGGGTTAACGGGGCGCGCGCAATGAAGCGGTAGTTAATGCGACGTGCGCGGCGGATCGCCCCGAAGCAGGGAGGTCCCGGGTCAAGCCCGGGACGGGTGCGGATATTGGCGCGTGAGAGCCGGACCGCTCGGACGGTCTAACTCTCACGCGGCGTGATTATTCCACCGTGATGACCTTGCGGGCCAGAACCTCTTGCCCCGCGACGTCGAGGAAGCGCAGTTCGTAGACTCCGGGCTCGGATGGCAGGTCGATCTGCGCGGTGGTGGCGCCGTCGGTGATCTTGACCGCCTGGAGCCAGGTGAAGATCGCCTGGTTGCCGCGCGCCAGCGTGATGCGCTGGTCGGCGCTGTTGCTGTCCACCTGCCAGCCGACGTCGATGGTGCTGCCGGGGGCCGCGCTGTCGGGGGCGGTGAGGGCGGCGCCGGTGTTGAGGGCGGCGTCCTCGGCCAGCACCTCGACCGTGTGGCGGGCCAGGACGCGGGTGCCTTCGCGCAGGACGTAACGCACCTCGTAGAGGCCGGTCTCGGCCGGGGCCTTGAGGGTGGCGGACGTGGCTTCGCGCACCGAGATGTACGTGCCGAATTTGTCGTCCGCCGCGCCCATCGGGACGAGGTTGATGTAGTCGTTGGTGGCGACCGTGCCGGTCCAGTCCACGGTGATATCGTCGCCTGCGCGGATCTGTTCGGGGCCGGTGACCGTGACCTCGGGCGGGGTCAGTTCGATCATGGCGGTGGCCAGCACCTTGGGGCCTTCGCGCATCAGGTAGCGCAACTCGTACATGCCCGGATCGGCGGGCATGGTGAGCGCCACCTTTGAGGCGTCGCGTACCACCTGGTAGTTGCCGAATTCGTTTTCCGGCGCACCGGCGGGGACGACGACGACGTAGTCCTGCGGGTTCACGGTGCCGGTCCATTCCACGGTGACCGACGCGCCCGTGGCGGCGCTGTCAGGGCCGGAGATTGTGACCTGCGGTTCGGTGACCTCGATCATGGCGGTGGCCATGACCTTGGGGCCTTCGCGCAGAAGGTAGCGCAGTTCGTACATGCCGGTGTCCGAGGGCGCGGTCAGCGTGGTCTCGGTGTTGTCGCGGACGACCTGGTAGTTGCCGAACTCGTTCTCCGCGGCGCCGACGGGGACGATGGTGACATAGTCCTTTGGGTTGACCGCGCCTGTCCAGCGGGCGGTGAACTGCGCGCCCGTGCTGACGGTTTCGGGACCGGAGACGGTAACCTGCGGCTCGGTGACCTCGATCATGGCGGTGGCCATGACCTTGGGGCCTTCGCGCAGGAGATAGCGCAATTCGTACATGCCGGTATCCGACGGGGCGACCAGGCGCGTCTCGCTGTCGTCGCGGACGGGCTGGTAGCTGCCGAAGGTGTCGGGGTCGGCCCCCACGGGGACGATGGTGACGTAATCCTTGGGGTTGACCGTGCCGGTCCAGGAGACGGTGAACTGTGCGCCGGTGGCGACGGTTTCAGGGCCGGAGACAGTGACCTCGGGGTTGGTCACCTCGATCGGGGCGGATGCCAGCACGCGCGGGCCTTCGCGCAGGACGTAGCGCAGTTCGTACATGCCGGTGTCGGAGGGCATGGTGAGCGTCACGGTGTCGTCGTCGCGCACCGGCTGATAGCTGCCATAGGTTCCGGCATCGGCGCCCACCGGCGCGATGGTGATGTAGTCCTTGGCGTTCACGGTGCCGGTCCAGCTGACCGGGACTTGCGCGCCGGTGACGGCGGTGGCCGGGCCGCTGAGCGTGACCTCGGGCGTCAGCAGTTCGATGGTGGCGCTGGCGAGCGTCTTGGTGCCTTCGCGCTGGATGTAGCGGATCTCGTGCATGCCGGGGTCGGCAGTGGCCAGAAGGCGACCGGAGCTGTCGTCGCGGACGGGGAAGTAGTTGGTGTAGGTGCCTTCGTCCGCGCCCATGGGGACGATGGTGATATAGTCCTTGGCGTTGACCGTGCCGGACCAGCTGACCGGGATTTCGGCGCCGGTGAGGGCGGTTTCGGGGGTCTGGAGCGTGACCTGCGGGTCGGCCACCTCGATAGGCCGGCTGGCGACGGTGCGGCTGTCGACGTTGAGGATGTAGCGGATCTCGTACATTCCGGGGTCGGCGGGGGAGGTGAGGTCGAAGCTCTCGTGCTTGTTGATGGCGCGGTAATTGGCCAGCGTGCCGGCATCGGCGCCGACAGGGACGATGGCGATATAGTCGCGCGGGTTTATGGTGGGCGACCAGCTGACGGTGACCGGGCTGCCGGTCTGGACGGTGTCGGCGGCTTGCAGGGTGACCTGGGCTGGCGTGATCTCGACCGGGTCGGTGCCGAGGACGGTTTTGGTCTCGGTACTGTAATAGCGGGCCTCGTAGGCGCCCGGCTCGCCGGGCATGGCGATGGTGACTTCGGTGTTCTTGCCGATGCGGGTGTATTGGCCAAGTTCCGTTTCGGGGGAGCCAGCGGGGGCGACGGCGATGTAATCGGCCTCGCTCACCGTGGGGTCCCAGGTGATGGTGGTGGGGCTGCCGGCGACGGCGGTGTCGGGCGCGTCGACGGTCACCTCGGGCGCCTGCGGTTCGGGCTCGGGCTCCGGTTCGGCGACGGCGGTGGCGACGGCGGAGAGGGCCGCGCCCAGTTCGTCGGCGTTGGAGGCCTGGATGTATTGCCCGCCGGTTTCCTCGGCGATGCAAGAGAGAGACGCGGTATCTTCGTCCGCGCCGAGGCCGAAGCCCACCACGTGGGCGGTAAAGCCGACGCCGCCTTTTTCCAGCGCGCGGGCCAGCTCGCACGGGTCCCGCTCGCAGCTTTCCAGACCGTCGGAGATGAGGACCACGGTGGCGGGGCGGTTGGTGTACGAAAGCTGTGTAGCCGCCTGTTCCACGGCGTCGGTCAGGGGGGTCTTGCCCGTGGGGGTGATGGACTTGATGCGATCCAGGATTTCGCTGCGCTGGGCCGCGCCAGGCTCGACGATGACCTCGATATCGGTGCAGTCGCCGCGGCTGCGGTGGCCGTAGGCCATGAGGCCGACGCTGCGGTCGTCGGCCCAGTCGCCCAGGAGGTTGTCGATGACATCGCGGGCGATCTCGATCTTGGCGGTGCCGTCGATCTGGCCCCACATGGAATTGGAGCCGTCGAACACGACCATGACGTTGTCATTGGCCAGCGCCGCCGGGGCGGCCAGAAGCGTGGTGGTCAGCGCCAGGGCGCGGGTGGTGGAAAATGGCATCGAGAACCCCCTTTTCGTAAAATCAATTCGGGGGCAGATAAGCATACCTTTGGCCCCCGGTCATGTCCGGATTTCCAGACCGTGGGTCGGGGTGGGCCTTGGCAGGGTTCATCTTTTGATGTCCTATGGCCGTTCGGAAGGCGGAGCAGTGTCATGGAATGGCGTGACGAAGGCATAGTGCTGGCCAGCCGCCCGCATGGTGAGGCGGCGGCGATCCTGGAGGTGTTCACCCCCCTGAAGGGCCGGCATGCGGGCGTGGTGCGCGGCGGGGCGTCGCGCAAGATGGCGCCGGTTTTGCAGCCCGGGGGGCAGGTCGACGTGACGTGGAAAGCGCGGCTGGAAGATCACCTGGGCGCGTTCACGGTGGAGCCGGTGCGGTCGCGCGCCGCAGCATCGCTGGGGGACCGGGTGGCGCTGGCGGGGCTGAACGCGGTCACGTCCTTGCTACTGTTCTGCTTGCCGGAACGCGAAGCGCATGGGCGGCTTTACGGACAGACCGAGGCGCTGCTGGACCTGCTGGGGCAGGGGGATGTGTGGCCGCTGGCCTACCTGAAGTGGGAGATGGCGCTGCTGGACGAGATGGGGTTCGGGCTGGACCTGTCGGAATGCGCGGTGCTGGGGCGGCAGGCGAATGACCTGAGTTTCATTTCGCCGCGCACGGGTCGGGCGGTGTCACGGGCCGGGGCCGGTGAGTGGGCCGACAAGCTGTTGCCGCTGCCCGCGCCGCTGTTGGGCGAGGGGGTGTGCGGCGATGGCGAGATATTGGAGGGGCTAGGGGTGACCGGGTATTTCCTGATGAACCACCTGGCGCCGGAGATGGGGCACAAGCCGCTGCCAGAGGCGCGGGCGCGGCTGATCCGGCGGCTGGAGCAGGTGGCGGAGCGGTGAAAGGGCGGTTATTCGGCAAGTGGCCGATCGTGCACCGCGCGGACTCAAGGCCGTAGGCCGCCGCGCGATCGCCAGCCCGTCCGGGCGGTCTGGCTATCGCGCGGCTTAAAACTCTGGCCCGCTCTCAGGCGGCGTCGGCGGTGGTCATGTCCTGCAGGATCTCGGCGGCGATGCGGAACGAGTTGACCCGTGCGGCGTGGTCGTGGATCTGGCCGGTCAGGATCATCTCGTCGGGCTGGTAGCGGTCCTTTAGGGCGGCAAGCTGGGCGCGGACGGTCGCAGGCGACCCGGTCGCGGAGACGCGCAAGGCGTGGTTCACGCCGTCGGTCATCTGGGGGCCGATGGCCGCCTCGATATCCTCGACCGGGACGGGCAGTTTGCCGGGCTGGCCGGTGCGCAGGCGGGCGAAGGCCTGTTGCATGGAGGTGCGCAGGTAGGCGCCCTCGGCGTCGCTGTCTGCGGCAAAGACGTTGGCGGCGAGCATGAAGTAGGGCCGGTCGAGCTGGGTCGAGGGCTGGAACCGGGTGCGGTAGATCTCGAGCGCCTGATCGAGCGCGTCGGGCGCGAAATGCGAGGCGAAGGCGTAAGGCAGGCCCAGATGCGCCGCCAGTTGCGCGCCGTAGAGGCTGGAGCCGAGGATCCAGACCGGCACATGGGTGCCCTGGCCGGGATGGGCGGCGACCGGCGCGGCGGGATCGGCATCGGCGAAGTAGCCCATGAGTTCGACCACGTCATCGGGAAAGCGGTCGGCCTCGAGCCCGCGGCGCAGGGCGCGGGCCACGGCCATGTCGCCGCCGGGTGCGCGCCCGAGGCCAAGGTCGATGCGGCCGGGATGGATGGTGGCGAGCGTGCCGAACTGCTCGGCGATGGTGAGCGGCGCGTGGTTGGGCAGCATGACGCCGCCCGCGCCGACGCGCATGGTGGTCGTCGCTTCGGCGATATGGCCGATCAGGACCGACGTGGCGGCGCTGGCGATGCCGGGCATGTTGTGATGCTCGGCCAGCCAGAAGCGGTGATAGCCCATATTCTCGGCCGCGATGGCCAGATCGCGGCTGTTGGAAATCGCGGTCGCGGTGTCGTGGCCTTCGGGCACGGGGGCGAGATCGAGGACGGAATAGCGCATGGCGGGGCCTTTCATCTGTTGGATGTCATTTGGGGGTTGAGGGGCCCGAGAACAACCGTGCGGCGCGCCGGTGGCATTGCGCGTGCTGCCGCGTGCGGCCTAGGATTGGCGGATCGGACGGAGGGCAGGGCCATGGCGGCATACGTGATCGGGCAGATGGAGATTCATAGCCGGGACTGGATGGAGGCGTATTTCGCCAGGATTCCGGACGTCGTGGCGGCGCATGAGGGCCGGTTCCTGGTGCGGGGCGGTAACCCGGACCGGTTGGAGGGCGAGGGTGCGTTGCCCGACGCGGCCTTTATCCTGGAATTTCCCGATCGCGCTCATGCGCGGGCATTCTGGCAGTCGGACGCGTTTCAGGAACTGGCAGTGCTACGCCGGTCAGGTTCGGAACTGAACGCCGTTCTGGTCGACGCGCTGGCCTGACGCGGGTGTGCCGTGCCGGTCATGCCGCCGTTTTCTACGATCCATGCCCACCGACTTTCATGCGGTACAGTTTCCGCCATAACCGAGATTTTTCTTGACGCTTAAGTTGTGTTCGTCCGAGCATCATACACTCTAAACGAAAAAAATAGACGAATGGGAGGACTACCATGGAACAACGGCTTTTATCTGCCGTCGCGGCACTAGTTGTGACGACCGCGGCACCCGCTGCATTTGCGCAGGGAAACGACGGAGCGATGGACGTACCGAAAATTACGCCATCGGCTGTCCTGGAGGAGTTGGACGCCCCCTGGGACATGGCTTTTCTGCCGGACGGCACGATGTTCTTCACCGAAAAATGCGATGGCCTTTCGGTCAGAACGCCGGATGGAACCGTGAATGCGCTCTACGGCATGAAGGATACCGAAGGCTACGCGGATACCGGCAGTGACCTTTTCTGCGAAGGGCAGGCCGGTATGCTTGGCGTGGCACCGGATAGCGATTTCGCGGAAAACCGCACGCTTTACCTCTACTCGACATCGGACAAGTATCACGGCGATGGCTGCAAGACCAACTTCGAGCGGTGTGACGGCAACATCGTGATGAAGTTCACGGTCAGCGATGACCTGACAAGCGTGTCCGACAGAACCGACATCGTTACGGATATCCAGTACAAGCCGTTCGATTCCGATCAGCCCTTTGGCGGGCCGGGCGCGCATAACGGCGGCAGGCTCCGCATTGGACCGGATGGATTTCTTTGGGTCACGGGTGGTGATCGTCACAGGGGGATCTGTCCGCAGGATGGCGAACTGCTTTGCGGTAAGGTCCTGAGGATCGACGGGGACGGCAATGCCCATCCCGACAACAATCCCCCCGAAGGTTATGACCCGCGCATCTACACCTACGGGCACAGGAACGTGCAAGGCATCGATTTCCGCCCGAGCGACGGCCGAGCTTTCACCGCAGAGCACGGGCCGTGGCATAACGACGAGATCACGGCGCTTGTGAACGGTGGCAATGCCGGATGGGATCCTGCCCAGAACACGGGTGGCCGGGGCGAGTGCCCGGATGAGTACTGTGGCTATGAGCCGAACCAGACGGAAGGCATGGACCCGGCGATCCGCGCGGCCTACACCCCGATGAGCGACACGCGGTTTGATGACCTGATGCCGCCGTCGTGGAACAACAACGGGTTCTCTCAGGGCACCGGGTCGGCCGCGTTTCTCACAGGGGAAAACTGGGGCATCTACGAGGGTCGCCTGGCCGTCGGCATCATGGGAATCGGGTTCGGTGACACGCCGATCGGGTCCAGGATCGACATGATCAGCCTCACGGATGATGGCATGGGCATCAACACCATCACACGGATGCCGCTTGGCTTTTCAGAGAGATTCCGTGGTCTTGCCATGGGGCCCGATAACGCGCTCTATGTCGCCACGGATGAGGGCACGATCTATAAGGTGACCGCAGAAAGCATGCAGTAACCATGTAGAATGATCGCCCGCGCTCCTGTTCGGGCGCGGGCGTTTTTTATCCGGCAAGCCTCAATCGACGGCGCGGAAGATCATCTCGCGGCCCTCTGGGGTGCTGAGGATCAGCGTGGATTCGGTGACTTCCGCGAGGCTCATGGCACCGAGCGCGTCCAGAAACGCGGTCTCGCGGTCAAGTTCGGGACAGGCGCGGCGGGTGGTGCCGATCTCGGCGGCTTCGAACCACGGGTAGGGTTGCAGCTGCGCGGCGAAGTAGCGGTTGCAGGGCGCCTCACCGACGATCTTGCCTTCCTCGGGGAAGGTGATGGTGGCAGTCGCGTCGAAGGCGGTGCCGTCGATTTCCGTGAGCTGCCACGTCTTGTCCGCCGCGCCGTGGCCCGAGAGGGTTTCATCGCCGCTGCAATTCACCAGGGACACCACCAAGGGCACCGTCAGCAGGCCGCGCATCACCGCAGGGCCAGCACCAGGTCGACGAGCGAGCCTATGGCGCTGATATGATCCGCCGGGCTGGCATTGCCCAGCGACGTCATGCCGATGGCCGAGGCATAGAGGATGCGGGCCATCTCTGGGTTGTCGATGCCGACCTCGGAGAGCAGGTTCTGCAGCGCGGCGAGGCGGGCGTCGTCGACATCGTTGACCGCGGCCCGGGCGATGTCGTCGGAATTGGCCCAGGCGCGCAGGGCGGGTTCGGTGGCGTCGGGGGCCGCAAACGCCTGGGCGAGGTTGCGCAGGCGGGCCACCTCGGTGCCGCCGTCATTCATCAGGTCGGGCAGGCGGGCGATGCTGTCGTCGCGCCACGCGGCCAGCAGGGCGTCGTGATAGGCTGGCACGTCGCGGAAATGCCAGTAGAACGAGCCCTTCGAGACGCCCAGGCGCACCGCCAGCGGTTCGGCCTTGAGCGCGGTCGGGCCGAGTTCGGATAGCGCATCGAGCCCGGCGGAGAGCCAGTCGCTGGACTTCAGACGTGTGGATGCGCGTGCCATGATTTCGGGATACGCCCGCGCAGGGCGCAATGCAAGCGTTCCGCCGCGATGCAGCATGGGCGCGCAAAGTGTCGCGGACCGGCGCGCGTTACAAAAGTTTTATCGCAGCGTCACAGAAGCTTCTGAAACCCTGCGTAGGTGTGCGCCGAACGACCGGGGGACATGAGCGTGCTTGAGATTACCAAGCTGACGAAGGTTTTTGGCCAGCACAAGGCCGTGGACAACATCACGTTCAGCGTGGAGAGACCCGCCATGATCGGCATTATCGGCCGGTCGGGGGCAGGCAAGTCGACCTTGCTGCGGATGCTGAACCGGCTGACCGATGCCAGCAATGGCAGCATCGTGTTCGAGGGCCGGAACGTGACCGCCCTGCGAGGTGCCGAGAAGCGTGCGTGGCAGTCGGATTGCGCGATGATCTTCCAGCAATTCAACCTGGTGCCGCGCATGGACGTGGTGAGCAACGTGCTGCACGGCACGCTCAATCGCCGGTCCACCTTTGCGACGATGTTCAACCTTTACCCGCAGGCCGATATCTACCGTGCCATCGCCATCCTCGACCGGCTGGGCATTGCCGAGCACGCGCCGAAGCGGGCGGAGGCCCTTTCCGGCGGCCAGCAGCAGCGCGTCGCCATCGCGCGGGCGCTTATGCAGGAGCCCAAGATCGTGCTGGCCGACGAGCCGATTGCCAGCCTCGACCCGATGAACGCGCAGCTGGTCATGGACGACCTGCGGCGCATCCACGAGGAAGACGGCCGTACCGTGGTGGCGAACCTGCACACGCTGGATACGGCCCGCAAGTACTGTGACCGGGTGATCGGCATGCGCGACGGGCGGATGGTGTTCGACGGCACGCCCGAACAGCTGACCACCGGCGTGGCGCGCGACATCTATGGCGCCGACGCAGGCTTTTCCGAGGCCGCGACCTCGACCGCGATCGAAACGCCGGAGCGCGAGATTGCCTGACCCTACGACCCTGAAATTCATCTGCACGCCGGTCACGGGGGCCGGTGGCAACAACCCGACTGGAGGACCAAGATGAAGAAACTGATTGCTGCCCTTGCGGCCACCACTGCCATGACCGCGCCTGTCATGGCCCAGGAAATCGAAGAGTTCCGCATCGGTATTCTTGGCGGCGAGAACGCCCAGGACCGGCTGAGCTCGCACGAGTGCCTGAAGAACTACACCGAGGAAGCGCTGGGCGTGGAAACGAAGCTGTTTGCCCCGGCCGACTATGCCGGTGTGATCCAGGGCCTTGTCGGCGGCACGCTGGACATGGCCTGGCTGGGCGCGTCGGGCTATGCGGCGACCTATCTGCAGGACCCCGAGGCGGTCGAGCCGGTGCTGGTCAAGATCAACCTCGACGGCTCTTACGGTTATCATTCGATCGGTTTTGCCCGCAAGGACAGCGGCATCACCTCGCTGGAAGATATGCAGGGCAAGGTTTTCGGCTTCGGTGACCCGAACTCGACCTCGGGCTATTTGATCCCGTCGATCGAGATCCCGCAAAGCTCGGACGAGATCACGATGGAATCCGGCGACTATTTCGGTGAAGTGAAGTTCACCGGCGGTCACGAGCAGACCATCGTTGCGGTCAACAACGGCGACATCGACGCCGGCGTGACCTGGGCCGACGGCCAGGGCAACTGGGAAGACGGCTATAACTCCGGCGCGCTGCGCAAGGCCGTGGATGCGGGTCTTGTCGACATGAACGACCTGGTGGAAATCTGGAAGTCCAAGGCGATCCCGGAAGGCCCGATCGTGCTGCGCAAGTCGCTGCCCGCGGACGTGAAAGAGACGATGGTCGCCCTGGTCGACGGCATGTACGAGACCGACAAGGACTGCACCTACTCGATCTCGGCCGGCGAAAGCCTGGGCTTCGATCCGATCGACCACGACGCGTACCTGTCGATCATCGAGGCGCGCAAGTCCAAGTCGCAATAAATGCGACACATCATAGATGGCGGGCCCCGCGAGCGGGCCCGCCATTTGCATATTTCCCGAGAGGCTTCATGGCAGATGTGACCCAATCCGGCGGCGCGCGGCCGCTGAGCGACATGCAGGCGACCTACATGGCGCAGGTGTCGAGGCGGCGGCTTTATTCGGGGATCACGTTGCTGGTCTTCATCCTGTTGATGGTGTCGGGGTTTCGCCTCGCCGAAGAGCGCAATGGCGGGTCCTTCATCGGGGGGCTGGACAATTTCTTTGATTATCCCGGCGAGGTGGTGGCCGAGGCTGTGGAGAAGATCGGGCAGCTTCCGGCGCATTTCGTGACGTTTTTCCCAGCGCTGCTGGAGACGGTGAACATCGCCGCGGTCAGTACGCTGGTGGGTGCATTGGCGGCGGTCGTGCTTTCGCTCTTGTCCACCCGCGGGCTGGCGCGGTTCCCGAGGCTGGTGCCGGTGTTCCGGCGGATCATGGACATCACCCGCGCGGTGCCCGAGATCGTGATCGCGCTGATCCTGATTTTCGTGCTGGGCGGCGGGCCGGTGCCGGCGATGATCGCGATTGCGTTCCACACGTCGGGGGCGCTGGGCAAGCTGTTCTCGGAAGTGAACGAGAACGCGTCGCTGAAGCCGCTGGACGGGCTGGCATCGGTGGGTGCGACGTGGAGCCAGCGGATGATGCTGGGGGTGGTGCCGCAGGTGGCGCCGAACTGGCTGAGCTATGCGCTGATGCGGTTCGAGATCAATATCCGTGCCTCGGCGATCCTTGGCTTCGTGGGCGCGGGGGGCCTTGGCTACGAGCTGAAGAACGCGATCAGCTGGGGGCAGGGGCGCTATGACGAGGCGGCGGCGATGTTCCTGATGCTGTTTGCCACGATCATCCTGTTCGACCAGCTGTCGAGCCATTTCCGGGACCGGCTGGTTCACGGACGCAAGGTGGAGATGCACCGATGAGCGCGACGTCGATGAACACCAAGGTGACCGATACCGATGCGCTGATGGCGCAGACGGCCACGCTGTTTCAGCGCAAGCGGATGGTGGCCTTTGGCGTGCCGGCGCTGATCCTGGCCTATTTCGTCTATGTGTTTTTCGCCTTCGACGTGCCGGGGCTGATGCAGAGGGCGAGCGCCGAGAACGCGCGGGCGCTGGTGGCGGATACCTATAGCTACAAGGTGCACGTGACGCGGGACAACCGCGATGCCAGCGTCGAGGTGGCCATCGAGGGTGAGCGGAAAGGCGAATATCCCGAGGGCGAGGCGCCTGAGTGGGTGGAACTGGGACGTGACACGGTGATCGACCTTGGGGACGGTCACATGGTGGTCTTTGGCCCCGAGACGATCAGCTATGACGTGCCGGGATACGGAGTGATCCGGGCGACGCCCAGCCGCAGCCAGGGCGTGGTGCAGGAGTTTCCGGACGGCGATCTGCCGGAGTGGATCAACAGTTCCAAGAACCGGCTGGCGATCACGACCGAGGCGGGGCGCTTGTCGGTCACGCGCAACCGGGCGGAGGTGTTTCGGTACTTCACCGGCTGGGAGCTGTTTTTCTTCACGCTGGACAGCCCCTATCACGGGATGAGTTTCGGACAGGTGATTGGCCGCGCGTTCAGTGGCGAGGCGGGCGAGATCTGGGACGATTTCTGGTATAACGAGATGTGGCGGCATTCGGACGTGATGTGGGCCATTTTCGAGACCATCCTGATGGCGTTCCTGGGCACGATGGGGGCGGCCATAGTGGCGCTGCCCGTCGCGTTCATAGCGGCCAAGAACTTTGCCCCGCTGAAGACGGTACGCTTCGCGTTCCGGCGTCTGTTCGACTTCCTGCGCGGGGTCGATGCGCTGATCTGGACCATCGTGCTGACGCGGGCGTTCGGGCTGGGGCCGTTGACGGGCGCGCTGGCGATATTGCTGACGGACACAGGCTCGTTCGGGAAGCTGTTTTCCGAGGCGCTGGAGAACGTGGACGAGAAGCAGATCGAGGGTGTGCAGTCGACGGGCGCCAAGCCGGTGCAGCGGTATCGGTTCGGTGTCATTCCGCAGGTGACGCCGGTCCTGCTGAGCCAGGTGCTGTATTACCTGGAGAGCAACACGCGGTCGGCCACCATCATCGGCGCGATCACCGGGGGTGGGATTGGCTTGTTGTTGACGCAGGCGATCATCACCCAGAAGGATTGGGAAGAGGTGACCTATTACATCGTCCTGGTCGTGCTGATGGTGATCTTCATGGACTGGGTGTCGGGGATGCTGCGGCGGCGGCTGATCCAGTCGGATGACGCGGGGCACTAGGGCAGGATGCCGAAGCTGAGTGCCGACGCGCCGCTGATCCATTCGGAGTGCGAGATTTCCGACAGTTCTTTTGGTGCCTTTTGCGAGGTGGGCCGGGGGAGCCGCGTGGCGCAGTCGGTTTTCGGGGATTATTCCTATTGCGACCGGATGTGCGATATCGCCAACGCGCAGGTGGGCAAGTTTTCCAATATCGCGAGCTTCGTGCGGGTGGGCGCCACGGATCATCCGCTGGACCGGGCGAGCCTGCATCATTTCATGTACCGGTCGGCAAGTTACTGGGGTGACGCCGAGGATGACGCGGAGTGGTTCGGTCGGCGCAAGGCGCGGCGCGCAGTGATCGGACATGACACCTGGCTGGGGCACAATGCGCAGGTGAAGCCGGAGGTCACCGTGGGGCACGGGGCCGTGGTGGCGTCGGGCGCGGTGGTGACGCGGGACGTGGCGCCTTACACGATTGTCGCCGGAGTTCCGGCGGTGCCGGTCAGGGCAAGGCTTGCGCCGGAGGTGGCGGAGCGGGTTATGGGCCTGGGCTGGTGGGATTGGTCGCATGACCGGCTGCGTGCGGCGTTGGAGGATTTCCGGGAGCTGCCGGCGGAGGCGTTTTTGGAGAAATACGAAGGGTGAGGCGCGCGGTGGGTTTGAAACCCACCCTACGGATTGGCGTGATGCAGTGCCCTTTCCATATTAAAAGGACGGCCCGAAGGCCGCCCGGTTTGGTCATGAAAAATGCTTGGTGTTCGGGGACAAGTGAACGAGGTCTGTATGGCCGAGTCGTGCAACAGGGATGTGTCGGCTCGGTGAAAGCTGGGTGACAGGCCGAAGCGTTTCACCTTTAACCTGAGCCATCAGCTGAAGGCGAAACGCGTGCAACGATCGAGTGTTGCGCGGCGTATCACGATAAGCTGTGACACAGTTCATCGAGAAACGCCTTACTCTGCGGCCATGGCAAGTTCGGTGCCCGCGCCGAAGAAGCGGGTGGCGGCCTCGCCTGCGAGATGCGTGATGCGGCCGGCGCAGAGGGTGGCCTCGATCTGGCGGGTGGCTTCGTTCACCACCACGAGGTCGGCGCGGCGGCCATAGTCGATCTCGCCCCGGTCGGGCAGGCGCATGATGTGCGCGGGGGTGCTGCTGATGAGCGCCCAGGCAGAGGGAAGCGTGCGCAGGCCCTTGTCCACGAGCGCGAAGGCGGCGCGGGCCAGCGACGGGTAATGGTAGTCGGACACCAGCGCGTCGCAATGGCCGGCCTCGATCAAATCCTCGGCGGCGGCGTTGCCGGCCTGCGAGCCGCCGCGCACCACGTTGGGGGCGCCCATCAGGACCGGGTCGCCCACCGCCGTGGCCAGCCGGGCGGCGGCCCGCGTCACCGGGAATTCGCAGATCTTGGCGCCGATCATCGAATAGGTCTCGCGCGTTTCGGCGTCGGGGTCGTCATGGCTGCCGTAAAGGACGCCGCGGCGGTCGAAGCCCTCGGCAAGGCGACACAGGAAACGGGGCACGTAGGTGGCGTTCTTCTTGGCGGCGCGCAGCGCGGCGAGGTGTTGCTGCGGCGAGCGGCGGGCCTCTTCGGCCCAGCGGGCCAGCGTGGCGGGCCGGGTCTGGGCGGCGTCGAGCGCGTCATCGAGGTGGTTGTTGAAGACGACGTAGTCGATGTCATGCGTGTCGATCAGAGTCAGCAGGCGCTCGGCGCTGTCGGTGAGATGCGTTTCGCAGCGGATCTGAAGGCGCAGGTCGGTCTGCATCCGGGGGCGATAGGCGGCGAGCGCCTGGGCCAGCGCCTCGGCCTGGTCGGGGGCGCGGTGGCCACCTTCCCAGGACCAGCTTTGCGCCAGCCAGGCGGTGGTGATGCCGTTCGAGGCGGCGTCGCGGTCGGTGGCGGCCAGACCGTCGAGAAGCGGAAACGGCGCGGAGGGGCGCGGCGCGATGTGGCGCTCGAACGCGTCGCCATGCAGGTCGATGATACCGGGCAGGACGAGATAGCCCGAAAGGTCGACCTCGGGCAGCGGGCCCTTGCCGATGACGCCCTGCCGGACAACGACGGAGCGGCGTTGCAACTCGCCGTCGCGCAGGACGCGCGCGCCTGTCAGGCGCATGTCGCAGGGTTTCGGGGCCATCGCACTGCTCTCGCTCGTTTCGTGTCAAGGTAGCGTGGGTTTGTATCGTGGGAGTGACAAATGGTTAATTCTGCGTGTCTTTTTCTGGTGCATTTTCGGGCAGGGCGTCGCCGAGGGTCAGCGTGACCTTATCGCCGGAAAACCACGTGCGGCCGTATTCCAGCGGCTGGCCGTTCGGGTCGAGATTGAGCGAGACGGTGCGCAGGAGAGGCGCGCCTTCGCGGATCTGAAGGTGGCCCGCCTGGGTGGGGGAGGCCAACCGCGCGGCGACGCGCGTCCAGGCGCGGGTATAGTCGGGGATGCCGACGGCGCGGAGGCTTTCGGTGATGGAATTGTGCCGGCGCAGGGCATCCGGCAGGTCAGGCAGGCGGGCAGCCGGAAAGGCGGAGCGGAAAAGGGCAAGCGGCTGGTCATCGGCGAGCGAGAGGCCATCGTAGGAATGCACGAGGTCGCCGGGGGCGAGGGCCAGCGCTTCGGCCTCGGTGGCGTCGGCGGCGCGGGTTTCGATCAAGTGGGCGCGGCGCGAGGGCAGGCGACCGGCGGCGCGCAGGTTGGTCTGGAACCGCACGCGCTCGCCCAAAGGGTAATCGGTTGGCTTTTGAGCGACGAAAACTCCCGCGCCGCGGCGGGGAAAGACGGTGCCGGCCTCGGCCATGTCCGCGAGCGCCCGGCGAACGGTGTGGCGGTTGACGCCGAAGCGGCGGGCCAGTTCGGCCTCGGTAGGAAGCTTGTCGCCGGGGGCGTAGCGGCCCGCCGCGATGTCGTCGGTGAGCGTGGCGAGAATGGATTTCCAGACAGGCGTTCTTGGGGCGGTGCGTGGGGCGGTATTGGGCGGCATGTCATGAAACTTTCACGGGGTGGGGGCTTGGCGACTCGGGGGCGATGCGCTATAGATTTGTCTAGTTGTATAGTAAGTTAGACAACTTCGCAAGGTGTCTAGATGACCGAAAATTCCGAGAGACAGGCGTGGATGAGCACGCTGGCCAAGGCCCCCGCCGCCGACCTGGCGCGGCTGTGGGAGGGGCTTGGCCTGAAACCGGAGCACGAGATGCTGCGTGCGCCGGAGGTTGGGGCGGTGATGGTGCGCGGCCGGACCGGGGCGACGGGAGCGCCGTTCAACTTGGGCGAAATGACGGTGACGCGCTGTTCGCTGCGGTTGGGCTGTGGCGCGGTTGGGCATGGCTACGTGCAGGGGCGCAACAAGGGTCATGCGACGAACGCCGCGTTGGTGGATGCGCTGATGCAGACCGAGGATGCGGGCCGGGTGCGCGAGGGGATCGTGGGGCCGCTGACCGAGGCGTTGGTGGCGGCAAAGGCGAAGCGCCGGGCCAAGGCGGCGGCGACCAAGGTGGAGTTCTTTACCATGCAGCGGGGAGAGGATTGATGCACACCGAGGCACTGACAGGCGGGTTCGGCGATGCGCCGGTGGATGCGGCACGGGCGTTTCGCGGGGCGATGAACGCGATGGCGCGGCCCGGGCGGATCGAGGACCTGGCAGGGGCCGTGCCGCCTGCGCCGTTGTCGGTGGCCGCCGGGGTGCTGGTGCTGACGCTGTGCGATGCGGAGACGCCTGTGTACCTGGCCGGAGACTTTGATGCGCCCGCCGTGCGGGAGTGGATCACGTTTCACACAGGCGCGCCTTTCGCGGGGCCGGAGGGGGCGATGTTCGCGCTGGGGACGTGGGAGGCACTGGGGCCACTGGAGGCGTATCCGGTGGGGACGCCGGAATACCCCGACCGGTCGACGACATTGATCGTCGAAATGTTGGAACTGGTGGCGGAAGGCGCGGTGCTGCGCGGGCCGGGCATCAGGGAGACGGCGCGATTGAGCCTGCCCGAGGTGGCGGCGTTCCAGCGCAATGCGTCGGCGTTTCCGCTGGGCCTGGATTTCTTTTTCACCTGTGGCGACCGCGTGGCGGCGTTGCCACGAACCACGAAAGTGGAGGGCTGAGCCATGTATGTTGCGGTGAAAGGCGGCGAGCGGGCCATTGAAAACGCCCATGCGTGGCTGGCCGAGGAACGGCGGGGCGATACCGGCATTGCGGAACTGTCGGTGGCGCAGATCCGGGAGCAATTGAGCCTTGCCGTCAATCGGGTGATGGCGGAAGGCTCGCTATACGATCCGGACCTGGCCGCGCTGGCGATCAAGCAGGCGCGGGGGGATCTGATCGAGGCGATTTTCCTGATCCGGGCCTATCGCACGACGCTGCCGCGGTTCGGTGCGTCCGAGCCGGTGGAGACGGGCGAGATGGTGTGTGACCGCCGGATCTCGGCCACGTTCAAGGATGCGCCGGGCGGCCAGGTTCTGGGGCCGACCTTCGACTACACGCACCGTCTGCTGGATTTCAAACTGGCGGCCGAAGAGGACCTCCCGGACGCGCCGGAGGCGGCGGCATCGGAGGCGGCGGTGCCGCATATCACCGGGTTTCTGAACCGCGAGGGGCTGATCCAGACCGAGGACGAAAGTGACGCCACGCCGCCGGACCTGACGCGCGAGCCGATGGAGTTGCCGGCGAGCCGGGCGCTGCGGCTGCAATCGCTGACGCGGGGCGACGAGGGGTTCGTGCTGGGCATGGCGTACTCGACCCAGCGGGGATACGCGCGCAACCACGCCTTCGTGGGGGAGCTGCGCATCGGCACGGTGGAGGTCGAGATGGAGGTGCCCGAGCTGGGGTTCGCCATCGGGATCGGCGAGATCACCCTGACCGAATGTGAGACGGTGAACCAGTTCAAGGGGTCCAAGAAAGAGCCGCCGCAGTTCACGCGGGGTTATGGGCTGGTGTTCGGGCAGACCGAGCGCAAGGCGATTTCCATGGCGCTGGTGGACCGGGCGCTGCGCTGGAAGGAATTGGGCGAGGATGACGTGGGCGCGCCGGCGCAGGACGAGGAGTTCGTCCTGATGCATGCCGACAACATCCAGGCGACGGGGTTCCTGGAGCACATCAAGCTGCCGCATTACGTGGATTTCCAGAGCGAGCTGGAGCTGGTGCGGAAATTACGGCGCGAGGCGGAAGGCCAAGAGGCGCGGGAGGCGGCGGAATGAGTGCGGGGCTGTCGCATATCACCTTTGTCTGTGCCAATCTGGACCGGATGCAGCGGGTGCTGGAGGAGGTTCTGGAGGCGCGCTGTGTCTATGCCAGCGGGCCCGAGCAATTCTCGCTGTCCGAGGAGCGGTTTTTCATGGTGGGCGACGTGTGGGTCGCGATCATGAAGGGCGCGCCGCTGGCAGAGCGGACCTATAACCACGTCGCGTTCAAGGTGGACGAGGCCGATTTCGAGGCGCGCGTGGCG
Organism: Roseovarius sp. MMSF_3298; assembly: GCF_030733705.1. Lineage (NCBI taxonomy): Bacteria > Pseudomonadati > Pseudomonadota > Alphaproteobacteria > Rhodobacterales > Roseobacteraceae > Roseovarius > Roseovarius sp. MMSF_3298. Next base: position 34,589 of record NZ_JASHIN010000025.1, on the reverse strand, counting down.
CGGATCGAGGCGCTGGGGCTGGAGATGCGTCCGCCGCGGGCAAGGGTCGAGGGCGAGGGGCGATCGGTGTATTTCCATGCGCCGGATGGGCATTTGCTGGAGTTGCACACGGGCACGCTGGAGGAACGGTTGGCGCGGTATGCGCGCGGACGGGAGGGCGTGGCGTGAATATCGTATTCGATATCGGCAACGTATTGATCGCCTGGGATCCGCATGCGGCGTTCCGGCATGCGTTCGACAGCGAAGCAGAGATCGACGCCTTCTTGATAGACGCGGATTTCTATGCCTGGAACCTCGAACAGGATCGCGGGCGCACCCGGCAAGAGGCGGTGGCGGCGGTGCCCGCGGGCCATGCTGCTTTGCTGGATGGGTATTTCGACCGGTTTCACCTGACGATCCGGGACAGGATCCGTGAGACATGGTCGCTGATGGAGCGGCTGCGCAGCAAAGGGCATGCGATTTACGGCCTGACGAATTTTGCCGCCGATACCTGGCCCGTCGCGCTGGAGGTGCATCCGCAGCTGGGCGAGGCGTTCGAGGACGTGGTGGTGTCAGGGCATGAGGGGCGGATCAAGCCCGACCGCGAGATCTATGACCTTCTTTGCCGGCGCAACAAGCTGAGTCCGAGCGACTGCCTGTTCATCGACGACAGTGCCGCGAATGCGGCAGGCGCGCGCAAGGCGGGCTGGCAGGCGCATCATTTCACCTCTCCCGACGCGCTGCGCCGGGACCTGACAGAGCGGGGGTTGCTGTGAACGAGTACAATTTCGCCTATCTGGACGAGCAGACCAAGCGGATGATCCGGCGGGCCATTCTGAAGGGGCTGGCCATTCCCGGCTACCAGGTTCCGTTCGCGTCGCGTGAAATGCCGATGCCCTATGGCTGGGGCACGGGCGGCGTGCAGGTGAGCGCGGCGACGCTGGTGCCCGAGGACCGGATGAAGGTGATCGACCAGGGGGCCGACGATACGACGAACGCGGTGTCGATCCGCAAGTTTTTCGAGCGGACGGCGGGCGTGGAGACGACCGAGGAGACGGGCCGCGCGACGCTGATCCAGACCCGGCACCGGATCCCCGAGGAGACACTGACGGAGGACCAGATCCTGGTCTACCAGGTGCCCATTCCCGAGCCGCTGCGGTTCCTGGAGCCGCGCGAGACCGAGACGCGGAAGATGCATGCGCTGGAGGAATACGGGCTGATGCATGTGAAGCTCTACGAGGATATCAGCCAGCACGGGGCGATCGCCACCGCCTATGCCTATCCTGTGAAGGTGGAGGGGCGTTACGTGATGGACCCGTCGCCCATACCGAAATTCGACAACCCGAAGATGGAGATGGCGGCCATTCAGCTGTTCGGTGCGGGGCGGGAGCAGCGGATCTATGCGCTGCCGCCGTGGTGCGAGGTGGTGAGCCTCGATTTCGAGGACCATCCGTTCGAGCCGAGCAAGGCGGAGCATGACTGTGACCTGTGCGGGGCCGGGGACAGCTACCTCGACGAGGTGATCGTGGATGATGCGGGCGGGCGGATGTTCGTCTGTTCGGACACGGATTACTGCCGGGGGCGCCGGGCCGCCGGGCATGTGGGGGCGCAGGGCGTGCCCTATGAGGAGGGTGCGGCATGAGACACGGCGCGCAAAATTTTTGGAAAAATTTTGGAGCGGATTTTTCGAAAAATCCGTGTGCGGGAGGGCTGGCGTGATGACTCCGCTTTTGCAGGTGCGCGATGTGGCGAAGTTCTATGGTCCCCGGGTTGGATGCCGGGACGTGTCCTTCGACCTTTATCCGGGCGAAGTGATGGGGATCGTCGGGGAGAGTGGATCGGGTAAATCCACGCTTCTGGGCTGCCTCGCCGGTCATCTGGCTCCTGATGCCGGCGAGGTGATATTCGACACCGCGGTGGAGGGGCCACGCGATACGCTGAGAATGTCCGAGCCCGAGCGGCGGATGCTGGGGCGGACGGACTGGGCCTTCGTGCATCAGCACGCGCGGGATGGTCTGCGCATGGGTGTGAGTGCGGGGGGCAATGTGGGCGAGCGGCTGATGGCCGTGGGTGCGCGACATTACGGGGACATCCGCAGCAGTGCGATCGACTGGCTGGGCCGGGTGGAGATCGCCGAGGACCGGGTGGATGACCGGCCCACGGCGTTTTCCGGCGGGATGCAGCAGCGGTTGCAGATCGCGCGGAACCTGGTGACGGGGCCAAGGCTGGTGTTCATGGACGAGCCCACGGGGGGCCTTGATGTCAGCGTGCAGGCGCGGCTGTTGGACCTGTTGCGCGGGCTGGTGCGCGAAATGGGGCTGAGCGCCATCATCGTGACGCATGACCTGGCGGTGGTGCGCCTGCTGGCGGACCGGCTGATGGTGATGAAGGACGGGCATGTCGTCGAGACGGGTCTGACCGACCAGGTGCTTGACGATCCTCAGCATGGGTACACGCAGTTGCTGGTTTCCAGCGTGTTGCAGGTGTGAGCCGTCGGGATTTGAGTATTTTTGGCAAGAAAAAGGCCGGGTCATGATCGAGATCGAGAACGTGTCGAAGAACTTCGTGCTGCACAATCAGGGCGGCGCGGTCATTCCGGTGATGGCGGGGGCGTCGCTGTGCGTCGCGGCAGGCGAATGTGTGGCGCTGACGGGGGCGTCGGGCGCGGGCAAGTCGACGCTGATGCGGATGATCTATGGCAACTACCTGGCCGCGTCGGGGCGGATCGTGGTGGGGGGCGTGGACGTGGCTCGGGCCGAGCCGCGCGAGATACTGGCGTTGAGGCGCGAGACGTTGGGGTACGTGAGCCAGTTCCTTCGGGTGGTGCCACGGGTGCCGACGCGGGAGGTGGTGGCCGAGCCGCTGTTATCGGTTGGAGTGGACAGGGATGCGGCCATGGCGCGGGCCGAGGAGTTGTTGGGGCGGTTGAATATTCCCGAGGGGTTGTGGGGGCTGAGCCCGACGACATTCTCGGGCGGCGAGCAGCAGCGGGTGAACATCGCGCGCGGTTTCGCGCATGGCTATCCGGCGATGCTGCTGGACGAGCCGACGGCGAGCCTGGATGCGGCCAATCGCGAGACGGTGCTGAGCCTGATCGAGGAGGCCAAGGCGCGGGGCACGGCGATTGTCGGGATTTTCCATGACGAGGCGGCGCGGGCGCGGGTGTGCGACCGGGAGATCGACGTGTCGGTCTTTACCCCGAAGGCGGCGTGATGTGTGCCTTGGGGCATAGGGGGCGGTTGATCGGCGTTGTCGGGCCGTCGGGCGTGGGCAAGGACAGCGTGATGCAGGCGCTGGCAGCGCGGCACGCGGGCGTGTGGCTGGTGCGCCGGGTGATCACGCGGGACGCGGGGGCGGGCGGTGAGAATTTCGAGGCGGTGAGCGCGGACGGGTTCGAGGCGCGGGTCCTGGCGGAGGCGTTTGCGCTGCATTGGCAGGCGCACGGGTTGCGCTATGGCGTGCCGGTGGCGGTGAATGAGGACCTGGCGGCCGGACATCTGTGCCTTGTGAACCTGTCGCGGTCGGTTCTGGCCGAGGCGCAGGCGATGTTTCCCGGCTTTGCGGTGGTGCATCTGACCGCACCGGTTGCGGTGCTGGCGGCGCGGTTGGCGGCGCGCGGGCGGGAAAGCGCCGAGGTGATCGCGGCGCGGCTGGAACGGGCCGGGTTTGCCTTGCCTGATGGGCTGGACCGCGTAATCCGGGTGGAGAATACCGGGACCGTGGCCGAGGCGGCGGAGGCCGTCTGGACGCAGCTTCAGCCGGAGAGGGTGGCGCGATGAATAAAGTGGAATCGTCCCTGGGCATCTTCACCGCAGAGGCTGAGCGTGTCGAGGGTAAAGGGGCGCGGGATCAGTGGTGCGACCACTGGCTCGAGAGTCGCGTGGAGCCGGCGCGCCTGCGCCTTGGGCAGTTTGCCCGACAGGGTGTAGTGGCAGCGGAACTGGTCCATCACGTAGGGGTAGCCCCAGTGCAGCAGCAGCGCGTCCTGTTCGGGCGTGAGGCCGGACGCGCGGCGGCGGGCGAGGTCGGCGTCGGTGAGGGCGGCGCGGAACGGGTCGAGCGTGCGGACGGTGTCGGCGGCAAGGCGGTTGAGCGGCCCGGTGTCGCCGGTGGGCACCAAGGCCAGGAAGCGGCCGAGTTGCGCCAGTTCCAGCCCGTCGAGCGTGACCGGCGCGGCAAGATCGCAATGTGTGGTGAAGGCGGTCAGGAGGTCGCTTTCCGTCCAGCCCTCGGCCAGGTGGAAGGGTGGCTTGATCGTCGCGTGAAAGCCGTATTTGCGGGGCGTGCCGGTGATGTCATCCCACGGGGCCGGAAGGCCTTCGATGTCGGGCGGCGTGGTCGGTTGGCCACTTTCCAAGTCCCAGCCGAGCCAGTCGGCACCGAACCGGCCAAGGGCACCCTGCGGCGTGTGGTAGACAGCGTAGCGTTGGAAAGCCATGTGCGCGGGTTTGCCGATGTTTCAACTTCAAGACAAGTGATGGTTCCATGACAGAGACGTTTTGCCTTGCCAATGCCAGAGTGATCCTGCGGGACCGGGTCATGACCGGCTGCGTGACCGTGGAGGGGGGCGTGATCGCCGGGATCGAGGAGGGTGACCAAGTGGACCCTGGGGCGATCGACTGCGGGGCTGGCTTCGTGGCGCCGGGGCTGATCGAGCTGCATACCGACAACCTGGAGCGGCATATCCAGCCGCGGCCCAAGGTGGACTGGCCGCATAACGCCGCGATCCTGGCACATGACGCGGAACTGGCGAGTACCGGGATCACGACGGTGTTCGACGCGATGCGGGTGGGGTCTATCCCGACGGGGCGCGGGCGGTACCTGGCCTATGCGCGGGGCCTGGCAAGCGAGCTGTGGGCGCTGCGCGAGGAGGACGCGCTGAAGATCAGCCATTTCCTGCACCTGCGGGCGGAGGTGTGTTCGGAAACGCTGGAGGAGGAGATGGCGGAGTTCGGCCCGGAAGACCGAGTCGGGATCGTCAGCTTGATGGACCATACGCCGGGGCAGCGACAGTTCCGGGATATCACCAAGCTGGCCGATTACATGAAGGGCAAGCACGCGCTGTCGGATGCGGAGTTCGAGGCGCATGTGGCGCAGTTGAAGGGGCTGCGTGACGCCAATGGCGACCGGCACGAGGCGGCGGCGGTGCGCGAGGCGGCGCGCTATGGTGCGGTGCTGGCGAGCCATGATGATACGACCGAGGCGCAGGTCGAGACCTCGAAGGGCTATGGCGTGGCGATGGCGGAGTTTCCGACCACGGTGGAGGCGGCGGAGGCCAGCCACGCGCGGGGCATCGCGGTGATCATGGGCGCGCCGAACCTTATTCGCGGCGGGTCGCATTCAGGCAACGTGGCCGCGGGGGACCTGGCCGAGGCCGGGCTGTTGGATGTCCTGTCGTCCGATTACGTGCCTTCGGCGCTGCTTCTGGCAGCGGTGAAGCTGGGGCAGGACTGGGGCTGCATGGCGCGGGGGCTGGCGACGGTGACTGCGGCTCCGGCGAAGGCCGTGGGATTGCAGGACCGGGGCGAGATTGCGCCCGGCAAGCGGGCGGACCTCATTCGCTTCGACCTGCGCGGCGGGGCGCCGGCCCTGCGCGCGGTGTGGAGCCGGGGAACCCGCGTGGCGTGAGACGAGGATGGTGGGTTTTCACCCACCCTACATGGGTGCGTGGTGACACCGGAGGTCCCCCGGATCCGGCCCGGGGCAGGCAGGGTCAAGCCCGGGACGGGCTAGCAGCGTGATGCGTGAACGTCCCACATCTTTGACGTGTGGCGGGGTGAAACCCCGCCCTACGTCTAGCCGAGCAGTCGTCTTGCCATGACCTGTGCCTGGATCTCGCGTGCCGGCGAGGCAGACCGTCCACCGGACGGTCCGCGAAAACATCAGCCGAGCAATCTTCTTGCAATCACCTGTGCCTGGATCTCGCCGGCACCCTCGAAGATGTTAAGGATGCGGGCGTCGCACAGCACGCGGCTGACCGGGTATTCCAGCGCGAAGCCGTTGCCGCCGTGAATTTGCAGCGCATTGTCGGCGGCGGCCCAGGCCACGCGCGCGCCCAGAAGCTTGGCCATGCCGGCCTCGACGTCGCAGCGGCGGCCCTCGTCCTTTTCGAAAGCGGAATAGTAGGTCAGTTGGCGGGCGATCATGATTTCCACGGCCATCATCGCCAGCTTGTTGGCGACGCGGGGGAATTCGATCAGTTCCTTGCCGAACTGCTTGCGCTCCTGCGCGTACTGCATCCCGAGGTCGAGCGCGTTCTGCGCCACGCCGATGGCGCGCGCGGCGGTCTGGATGCGGGCGGATTCGAAGGTTTCCATGAGCTGCTTGAAGCCCTTGCCCTCTTCGCCGCCCAGAAGGTTCTCGCCCTTCACTTTGAAGTCGTCGAAATTGAGCGTGTATTCCTTCATGCCGCGATAGCCCAGTACCTCGATCTCGCCGCCCGAGATGCCGGGGTCCTGCCACGGCTCCGCGTCGGTGCCGGGAGTCTTTTCGGCGAGGAACATGCTGAGGCCCTTGTAATCGTCGCTGCCCTGCACGCTGCGGGCCAGCACGGTCATCACGTGGGTACGCGCGGCGTGGGTGATCCAGGTCTTGTTGCCGTTGAGGATCCAGTCGCCGTTGTCATCCTGTTTCGCGCGGGTCTTGAGCGCGCCGAGGTCGGAGCCGGTGTTGGGCTCGGTGAAGACCGCCGTGGGCAGAATCTCGCCCGAGGCGAGGCCCGGCAGCCATTTTTCCTTCTGCGCGTCGGTGCCGCCGGCGATGATCAGCTCGGCGGCGATTTCCGAGCGGGTGCCCAATGAGCCGACGCCGATATAGCCGCGGCTGAGTTCCTCGGACACGACGCACATGGACGCCTTGCTGAGGCCGAGGCCGCCGAATTCCTCGGGGATGGTGAGGCCGAAAACGCCCATTTCCGCGAGTTCCTCGATGATCTCCATCGGGATCAACTCGTCCTTGAGGTGCCATTCATGCGCCTCGGGCAGGATCTTGTCGACGGCGTAGCGGCGGAACTGCTCGCGGATCATCTCAAGCTCTTCGTCGAGGCCGGTGGTGCCGACGGTGATTTCGGCGGCGCGTTCCTGCATCAGCGCCACAAGGCGGATGCGGGCGGCCTGGGTGTTGCCGGATTGGGTGAGCGTCTGGACCTCGGGGGTCATGAGGACGCGCATGTCGTCCTGGGACAGACCGATGTCCTGCAGGCGCAGGATCTCGCCCTGGTTCATCGGGATGCCGCCGTAGATCTGCCAGAGATATTCGCCGAACGCGATCTGGTGGATGAGTTGCTCGACCTCGCCGAATTTGCCCTCGTCTTTCAGGCGCGTGGCCCAGTCCTGCATCTGGCGCAGGGATTCGACGTAGGTGGCGAGCCAGGCAAGACCGTGGCTGGCTGTCTGGTGCTGTTCCACGGCGCGGGACGACACGCGGCCCTCTACGGTGACGAGGTCGCGCAGGGCGTCCCTGGCCTTGTCGAGGATCTGTTCGGCCGGAGGCACGGCCTTGCCGGTCAGGTCCAGCAGGTCCTCCAGGAGGATCTCGGTCGAAAGGTCAACGTCCTGTCCGTCATGCGCCATGAGGTAGCTCCTTCGGTTTTCGCCGCACCGGCATAGCCATTTCGCAAGTGCAGCGCAACTATTTTGCTTGTGCGGCGTTAGAATTGGTCGAATATTGCGCTGTCGTGTCGCGGGTGCCGGATGGCCCGCGTGGATTTCAGCCTTTCGTGACGGTAATTTAGGCCGTGCGCACCCCGAGAAAAGTGGTACGAGAGGCGCATGGACGCGTTACTAGGCCCGGACTGGTTGATGGTGATGGTCTTCGCCTGGGGCGTGGCCGTGCTGGGCGGGATCGTCAAGGGCGTGGTGGGATTCGCCATGCCGATGGTGGTGATCTCGGGGCTCAGTTCGATGATGCCGCCGGAAGTGGCGCTGGCGGGGCTGATCCTGCCGACATTGGCCTCCAATGTCTGGCAGGCGTTGCGCCAAGGCGTCCGGGCGGCCTGGGGATCTTTGGCGCGGTTCCGCGTGTTCCTGCTGGCGGGAATGGTCGTGATGCTTGTCTCGGCGCAGTTCGTGCGGGTGATCCCGGAGGCGGTGATGCTGTTGCTGATCGGGGTGCCGATCATCATCTACGCGGGCTTTGCGTTGGCGGGGCGCCCATTGCGCCTGCCGCCCAACCTGGGGCGGCGCTTGGAAGCGGGGATCGGGGCCGTGGCGGGGTTCTTCGGTGGCATCTCGGGCGTCTGGGGGCCGCCGACGGTGGCGATGCTGACGGCGCTGGAAACCGAGAAGACCGAGCAGATGCGGGTGCAGGGCGTGATCTACGGCATGGGGGCGGTGCTGCTGACCGGGGCGCACACGGCCTCTGGCGTACTCAACCGCGGCACGCTGCCGTTGTCGCTGTCGTTGATCATGCCGGCGCTGATTGGCCTCTGGATCGGGTTCAGGTTGCAGGACCGGATCGACCAGAGATTGTTCCGGCGGCTGACGATGGCGGTGCTGGTCATCGCGGGGCTGAACCTGGTGCGGCGCGGCCTACTGAGCTTCTAGAACAAAGGTGCGGCTGCGCCGCGCAGGATATCTCGTCGTTGCCCTTTGGGCATCGCCTCGGTGAGGGAGGGGAACGTGACGCGTCATTCCCGCGATGTGCATTTGGCCGGCAGGCGCCTCCGGCGGGGATATTTGGAGCCAGAAGAAGAGGCGACGCGTTTGGCTCTTCTTCTGGCCGGAAATATCCCAGGGGGCGTCGAAACCGAGGTTTCGACGTGGAGGACTGGTCCCCCGCTGCGGTGCCCTCTTTCAAGCGCGGGACATATCCGGTAAAGCGCCCGGGATGAGTTTGACCCCCTGATGGATGAGAGACGATGAAATTCACCCTGTCCTGGCTGAAAGACCATCTTGAAACCACCGCCAGCGTGGCGGAGATCGCCGAGGCGCTGACCGATCTTGGCCTCGAGGTGGAGGAGATTTCCAACCCGGGAGAGCGGCTGGCGGATTTTACCATCGGCAAGGTGGTGAGCGCCGAGAAGCATCCCGATGCCGACCGGCTGCGGGTTTGCCAGGTGGAGACCGACGAGGGGGTGAAACAGATCATCTGTGGCGCGCCCAATGCCCGCGAAGGCATCACCGTGGTTGTGGCGAAGCCCGGCGTCTACGTGCCGGGGATCGACACGACGATCGGGGTGGGCAAGATCCGGGGAATCGAGAGTTTCGGCATGATGGCGTCAGAGCGCGAGATGGAGCTTTCGGACGAGCACGACGGCATCATCGAGTTGCCCTCGGGCGAGGTCGGTGCGCGCTTCGTGGACTGGCTGGCCGAAAACGATCCGGCCAAGGTCGATCCGGTGATCGAGATCGCGATCACGCCGAACCGGCCCGATGCGCTGGGGGTGCGGGGGATCGCGCTGGACCTTGCGGCGCGGGGGCTTGGCACGATGAAGGATGCGCCCAAGGCACATGTTGAGGGGCAGTTTCCGTGCCCGATCACCGTCAGCATCGACGAGGATACCAAAACGGACGGGTGTTTCGTCTTTGCCGGACGGCTGATCCGGGGTGTGACCAACGGTCCGAGCCCGGAGTGGCTGCAGGACAGGCTGCGTGCCATTGGCTTGCGACCGATTTCGGCGCTGGTGGATATCACCAACTTCTTCACCTATGACCGGAACCGGCCGCTTCACGTCTTCGATGCCGACAAGGTTGCGGGGAACCTGCGGGTGCATCGCGCCAGCGGGGGCGAGACGTTCACCGGGCTGGACGAGAAGGAATACACCTTCTCGAAAGGGCAGGTGGTGATCTCGGACGACAACGGCATCGAAAGCGTCGGCGGCATCATGGGCGGGCTGGCGACGGGCTGTACCGCCGAGACCACGAACGTGTTCCTGGAAGCGGCGGTGTGGGACCATATCCAGATCGCGCACACGGGCCGGGCGCTGAAGATCAACTCCGACGCGCGGTATCGCAACGAGCGGGGGATCGACCCGGCGTTCAACATGGAGGCGCATGACCTGGCCACGCAGATGATCCTGGATCTGTGCGGCGGCGAGGCCTCCAACATCGTGGTGGCGGGCGAGGCGCCGGATGTGGCGCGCGCCTATCGTCTCGATGCCGCGAAGGTTCAGTCGCTGGTGGGCATGGAGATCCCCGAAGCCGAGCAGCGGCAGACTCTGACACGATTGGGGTTCCGGCTGGAGGGCAACACGGCGCATGTGCCGAGCTGGCGGCCCGATATCCTGGGCGAGGCCGACCTGGTGGAGGAAGTGGCGCGGGTGGCGTCGCTGACCAAGCTGGTGGGCCGCCCGATGCCGCGGATGCAGGCCGGCGTGCCGCAGCCGATCCTGAGTGCCGCGCAAAAGCGCGAGCGGGCGGCGCGGCGGACGGCGGCGGCGCTGGGGTACAACGAATGCGTGACCTACAGTTTCATCGACAAGGCGAGCGCCACGTTGTTCGGTGGCGGTGATGATGCCACGATGCTGGCCAACCCGATCAGCAGCGAGATGAGCCATATGCGGCCCGACCTGCTGCCGGGATTGTTGCAGGCCGCGGCGAAGAACCAGGCGCGGGGCGCGATGGACCTCGCCCTTTTCGAGCTGGGCCATGCGTTTCACGGCGGCGAGCCGGAGGAGCAGCATGTGCAGGTGAGCGGCATTCTGGTGGGCCGGACCGGGCCCAAGGATGTGCACAAGGCAAGCCGTCCGGTGGACCTGTACGATGCCAAGGCGGATGCCGAGGCGATCCTGGGCGCGCTGGGCGCACCGGCGAAAGTGCAGATCCTGCGCGGGGCGTCCGAATGGTGGCACCCGGGGCGGCACGGGATGATCTGCCTGGGGCCCAAGAAGGTGCTGGGCGTGTTTGGCGAGCTGCATCCCAAGATCCTGCGCGAGATGGATGTGAAGGGGCCGGTCGTGGGCTTTACGCTTTACCCCGCCGACATTCCGCAACCGCGGAACGCCGGGGCCAATCGGGGCGCGATGAAAATCAGCGACCTGCAGGCGGTGGAACGCGATTTCGCCTTCGTGGTGGATGCCGACGTGGAAGCGCTGACGCTGGTCAATGCGGCCGCCGGGGCGGACAAGGTGCTGATCGATGATGTGCGGGTCTTCGACGAGTTCATCGGCGGCAGCCTGGGCGAGGGCAAGAAGAGCCTTGCGCTGACGGTGCGGCTGCAACCCACCGACAAGACGCTGAAGGACGCGGATATCGAGGCCGTCTCGGCCAAGATCGTCGAGAAGGTCACGAAGGCGACGGGTGGCACGCTGCGCGGCTGAGGCGGTGCGGCGGCTGCTTGGCTGCCTGTTGATCTGGCTGGGCGGGGCTGCGTTCGCGGACACCGGGTGTTTGCGGGCTATTGAGGGTAGTCCGACAGATCGCGCGGCCGCTGCCCGTCTGGTATTCAATTTTCACGAGATTCCCGGCTATCCATACGCCATCTTCGCCGGGTTTCCATTGCGCAGCATTCGGGACGGGCCGAGGCTGGTGCAGCCAGACGATGCGGTCGTGAGCGAGCAGGTCGAGAGACTGGACGTCCCGTGGAATGGCGTTTCGGCTACTGGATATGTTCTACCGCCGCTTTTTCGTATCGGGGATACGTGGATGTTATTTGACGGCGTGCGGTTCGTTGCGGCGACTGCTCTGGGGCGCGACGAAACGGGACCGTATCCGCGTTGGACGCAGTGGGGAGAGCGGCTGTTCCTGCTGGACCGGCGCGGCTGGTGGGAGGTGCGGCGTGACCTGACGCTGACACCGGGCGATTTGCCGGTGACGTACCGATCGCCGCTGGATGTGGAGTTGGAAGTGAGCGCGATATTCGGCGCCGTCTTTGCAGGGCGGCAGGGACAGGGGCTTTGGGTCAGCCGGGATGGACTGACCTTCGCGCAGGTTGACACCGGCAACGTGCCGGTAAGAGAGTACGCGACAGATCTGCCGGCCAGGGACGAGGGCGTCGTGCTGGCGGAAGACGGGCTGTACCTGATCGACGGGGCGTGCGTGGAAGGCGCGGTGCGTTAAAGGCACAGGCGCGTGGGTTTTCACCCACCCTACGGTTGGGACCAATTCGCGTGTTGCGGTGCGTTCCGCTTGTAATCCGGGCCGTGGGATGCAGATTGTGCGGCGATACTGAACAAGGAGAATATCAGATGCTGAGCGTATACCTTTCCGGCGAGATCCATACCGACTGGCGCGAGCAGATCATCGAGGGGGCCAAGGGCCTGGACGTGGAGTTTTCCGCGCCGGTGACGGATCACGGGGCCAGCGACGATTGCGGCGTGGAAATCCTGGGCGCGGAAGAGAACAAGTACTGGCACGACCACAAGGGCGCCATGGTGAACGCGATCCGCACCCGCAAGGGGATCGAGGAGGCCGACGTGGTCGTTGTGCGGTTCGGCGACAAGTACAAGCAATGGAACGCGGCCTTTGACGCGGGCTATGCCAGCGCGATGGGCAAGTCGCTGATCATCCTGCAACCGCCGGAGCATGACCACGCGCTGAAAGAGGTGGATGCCGCGGCGCTCGCCGTCACGCGGGAGCCGGGGCAAGTGGTGGAGATCCTGCGGTATGTTCTGGAAGGGACGTTGCCGAAGTAAACGCGGCGTGGGGTGGCGTGGGTTTCCACCCACCCCACGGTGCCTGCCGGGATGCGCGACCGGCAGGGGCGTTGCCGACGTGGTTTCGACTCTCGAAGAGAGGTCCCCCCGGGTCAAGCCCGGGACGGGCCTTCGGTGGGACCAGCGTGGTGACCTGAGTGTCGTGGTGCGGTGACATGGCCTGGGTCGGACCACTTGGTCTCCGGTATGGGAAACATGGTGCGGGCTGCGACGATGCCGCCTTAGTTGCGCATGATCGATCGGGCATTATCGGTCAGGTTCTCGGCCACCACCTAGGCTTCGTCCTCGCCATTGGTGATGTCCATGTAATTGACGAGTGCGGCTTTCAGCGAGAACTCCGGCACAGTGACGATCGGAGAGATGACGAAGACGTCCCGGATAATGTGGATCAGGAACGGCCTGTCGAAACATCCGATGGAGGGGGTGTCGTCTTTCGACCTCCCCGTGTCCGCGAAAGCGTAGGTCAACAATGTGTCAGCCGGGCTGTCGATCGGCGCTTTGCGTGGTCTTCGAGGTTCAAACCCGGCGCGGCATAAGATAAACGGAACCGGTGGGTCCGACTGTTCGCGGATCGGCTTCAATCGGAAAGTTACCCCAATGGACTGGGCTGCCCTGGCAAGAGAACTGGTGACGCTGATCGTGGTGATCGACCCGGTCGGGTCCATCCCGGTGTTCCTGTTCGCGGTGCAGGGCGTGCCACGGGCACTGCACAGACGGTTCGCGCTGCGGGCGGTGGCGATTGCGGCGCTGGTGCTGCTGGCGTTCCTGGTGGGCGGGCAGTTCTTGCTGGAATCGCTGGGTCTGCGACTGGGGTCGTTCCAAGTCGCGGGCGGGATCATCCTGTTCTTGTTCGCGATGACAATGATCTTCGGCGAGTCGAAGCCCGCGCGCGAGATCGAGGAGGCCGAGCGCGACCACCTGGCGGGCGCGGTCTTCCCGTTGGCGATGCCGTCGATCGCGTCGCCCGGGGCGATGTTGGCCATCGTGATCCTGACCGACAACCACACCGAGTCGCTGGCCGATCAGGCGATCACGGCGGGGCTGTTGATGCTGGTGTTGCTGTTGACGCTCGGGCTTTTGCTGGCGGCGACCCATGTGCACCGGATGATCGGCAGCACAGGGGCCAGCGTGATCAGCCGGGTGATGGGGATCGTTCTGGCGACTATCGCGGTGGACGCGGTGCTGGGGGGGTTCAATGCGCTGGGTGTGATGGACGTCGCGCCGCCGCCGGTGGAGAGCCCGTTGAACAAGGCGACGCCGCGGTAGCAGGGGAGCTGCGTGGGTTGTCACCCACCCTACGGTGTCTCGGGCGCGCACGCCCGGGACGAAGGGCGGGCATGAAAAAGCCCCCGCGCCTGAAGCACGGGGGCGGTGTCAGCCCGGTCGGGGCGTTTAAGCCTTAGCCGATGGCGGCTGCTTTCACGTCCTCGTCGATATAGGGCACGTACTGCTCGAAATTGTCGGCGAACATCTTGACCAGCTTCTCGGCCTGCGCGTCGTAGGCCGCGCCGTCGTCCCAGGTGCGGCGCGGGTCCAGCAGGACCTCGGGCACGCCAGGGGCGCTGACCGGAACCTCGAAGCCGAAATTGGCGTCCTTGCGGAATTCGACCTCGTTCAGCGAGCCGTCGAGTGCGGCGGTCAGCAGGGCACGGGTGGCCTTGATCGGCATCCGCTCGCCGGTGCCGTAGGCGCCGCCGGTCCAGCCGGTGTTGACCAGCCAGCAGGTCGCGCCGTGCTTGGCGATCTTTTCGCGCAGCAGGTTGCCGTAGACCTCGGGGCGGCGCGGCATGAAGGGCGCGCCGAAGCAGGTCGAGAAGGTCGGCTCGGCCTCGGTCAGGCCGCGCTCGGTTCCGGCGACCTTTGCGGTGAAGCCGCTGAGGAAGTGATACATCGCCTGTGCCGGCGACAGCCGCGCGATGGGAGGCAGCACGCCGAACGCGTCGCAGGTCAGCATGATGATGTTCTTGGGATGCCCGCCAAGCGCGGTTTCCGAGGCGTTGGAGATATAGCTCATCGGATAGGCGCAGCGCATGTTGGCCGTCAGTGAATCGTCGGCAAAGTCCAGTTCGAGCGTTTCCTCGTCATAGACCATGTTCTCGATCACGGTGCCGAACTTCTCGGTCGTGGCGTAGATTTCCGGCTCTGCCTCGGGGTCGAGGTTGATGGTTTTGGCATAGCAGCCGCCCTCGAAGTTGAAGGTGCCGCGATCCGACCAGCCGTGTTCGTCATCGCCGATGAGTGTGCGGTTGGGATCGGCCGAAAGGGTGGTCTTGCCGGTGCCGCTGAGGCCGAAGAAGATGGCGGTGTCGACCGGGTTGCCGTTGGCGTGATTGGCCGAGCAGTGCATCGGCATGATGCCTTTTTCGGGCAGCAGGTAGTTCAGGACCGAGAAGACCGATTTCTTGTTCTCGCCGGCGTATTCGGAATTTCCGATGAGGATCAGTTTGCGATCGAAGTTGATGGCAATCACGGTTTCCGAGACACAGCCGTGCTTGGCGGGGTCGGCCTTGAAGCTGGGGCAGTTGATGACGGTGAAATCGGCAGTGAAGCTGTCGAGCGTCTCGCGCTCGGGACGGCGCAGCATGTGGCGGATGAAGAGGCCGTGCCATGCCAGTTCGGTGACCATGCGCATGTTGATCGAATGCGCGGGATCGGCGCCGCCGACGAGATCCTGCACGAAGTAGTCGCGGCCCTGCATGTGGGCGAGCATGTCGGTATAAAGCTGGTCGAATGCCTCGGGTGTCATGGGCGCATTGTTGTCCCACCAGATATGCTCGGCCACGCTGTCGGTCTTGACGACATGCTTGTCCTTGGGCGAGCGGCCGGTGAACTGGCCGGTGGAGACGAGGAAGGTGCCGCCCTTGCCCAGGCGGCCTTCGCCCTTGCGCAGGGCCTCTTCGATGAGGGCGGGTTCGATCAGGTTGTAGTGAACTTCGCCCAGTCCGGTGATGCCTTGATCCTCGAGGGTGAAGTTGGGGTTGACCCGTCCTGCTGACATGCTTGCGCTCCTTGAGTTCTGGCCGTCCGCCCTTTTGGCGGGGCTGGCCATGCAGGTCCGCCGAAATTGGCGGTAAGAAACCGGCCCGTACCGGCTGTTTCGCGGGCCTCATAACATGACGGTTTTATGATTGAACAGGACGCAAATGCACAGTTAGCGCAACCAAATCGGACGTTAGCGCCATCATGGGCGCGCTGCCGCCATGGTTCTGCAATCGCGGACTGGAAAAGTGAGTCAATTTAGCCATTCCTAAGACATTTTCGCGTCAGATAATCCGGAAAGCCCTGCTGATTCGCAGTTTGGGATTGATTAAAAAGGCGAAAACGGCTCATAGTATCGAAAAAAAGCAGGCAACCGAGCAGTACAAGGAAATCATAATGTCAAAAATCGCCCTTGTGGACGATGACAGAAATATTCTGACATCGGTATCCATGACCCTTGAGGCGGAAGGCTTCGAGGTCGAAACCTATAACGATGGTCAACAGGCTTACGAGGCCTTCACCAAGAAGCTGCCGGACATGGCGGTGCTGGACATCAAGATGCCCCGGATGGACGGGATGGACCTGTTGCAGCGGCTACGCCAGAAATCGGCGATGCCGGTCATTTTCCTGACCTCCAAGGACGACGAGATCGACGAGGTGCTGGGCCTGCGCATGGGCGCGGACGACTACGTGAAGAAACCGTTCAGCCAGCGTTTGCTGGTCGAGCGTATCCGCGCGCTGCTGCGCCGGCAGGATGCGGTTGACGGCAACGTGGTGGCCGAGACCGAGGACACCAAGGTGATCGAGCGCGGCGAGCTGCGCATGGATCCGCTGCGCCACGCGGTGGCGTGGAAGGGCCAGGACGTATCGTTGACCGTGACCGAATTCCTGCTGCTTCAGGCGCTGGCGCAACGGCCCGGTTTCGTGAAAAGCCGCGATCAGCTGATGGACGTGGCCTATGACGACCAGGTCTATGTTGACGATCGGACCATCGACAGCCACATCAAGCGCCTGCGCAAGAAACTGCGGATGGTGGACCCGGAGTTTTCGGCCATCGAAACGCTGTACGGGATCGGGTATCGGTACAACGAGGAATGATTGCCTGAAACATGGCATTGGCGGAGGGCTTCCAGGTGCGCGATCACTCGCTGAACGACGACGACGGCGTTGTCCTTGGCGATGATTTCGTGGCGCCTGAAAATGTCGTCGAGGAGGAGGTCCGCAGGCGCCGCGCGCGGCGCGGCTACTTCTCGGGTGGCGGCGGATCCCTGACGCGCAAGATCATTACCTTCAACCTGATCGCGCTGAACGTGCTGGTCGCGGGAATCCTCTACCTCAACTCGTCGCGTGACGGGTTGGCGCAACAGCACGCCGACGGGTTGCAAAGCGACGTGGAACTGATTGCCGACGTGTTCGAGGCGCAACTGCCCGAAGGCGCGCCCGTCAGCCTCGTGGCGATGGACGGGCTGGACGTTGCGGGCACACTGGACGGGCTGGACGTGCAGCAGGGGGTCGAGGTGCTGGTCTATGACCGCGCGGCCCAGCTGGTGGGGCGGACCGAGGGCCACCTGCCGCGCCCGGGCGCGGATGTGCCGGACAAGCCCACGGTGATCACGGATGCGCTGAACCACGTGTGGAACTGGGTGTCGGCCCCGTTCTCGGCGATCCTGGTCAACGATACGGAAATCAGCGTCGAGACACTGGCACAGGGCCTTGTCGAGGACGCGCTGGAAGAGGGCACGCAGGTCGGCCGCGGCGATAATGACGGCTCGACCATATTCGCGGTGGCGACGCCGATCCTGCAGGGCGACAGGCCCGTGGGTGTTGTGGCGTTGTCCAGTGCCTCGGGCGAGATCGACAAGCTGAGCCGGATGGAGCGCGAGCGCGTCTTGCAGATGTTCCTGGTGGCGATACTGGTGTCTGTGGGCCTTTCGCTGATCCTGGCCTCGACCATCGCCAACCCGCTGGCGGAACTGGCCGCCGCCGCCGAAGTGGGCGGTGCGCGCAACCGCCATGGCGGCAACAATGGCGGCGGGCGCATCCGCATTCCCGATTTGACTGCGCGGCCCGACGAGATCGGGCGGCTTTCGGGCGCGTTGCGGGGCATGGTGACGGCGCTTTATCACCGGATCGACGGCAACGAGCAGTTCGCTGCGGACGTGGCGCACGAGATCAAGAACCCGCTGGCGTCCTTGCGCAGCGCAGTGGGCACGATGCGCGTGGCCAAGCGCGAGGATCAGCGCGAGAAACTGCTTAACGTGATCGAGCATGACGTGCGCCGCCTTGACCGGCTGGTCAGCGATATCTCGAACGCATCGCGGCTGGACAGCGAGCTGGTGCGCGAGGAGCAGGAGAGCTTTGACCTGATCCAGATGCTGGACAACCTGGCGCATTACCTGGGCGAACAGGCGCAGCAGAAGGGGGTCGAGTTCATCACCGATTTCCCGAAAGACCCGATTGTCATCATGGGGCTGGAAGCACGGCTGGCGCAGGTTTTCGTTAACCTGATTACCAATGCCATCTCGTTCTGCGAGGAAGGCGACGCCATTCGCCTGTGGGCCCGTAAACGCGATAACCGTATCGTTGTCGTGGTCGAGGATACTGGGCCGGGCATTCCCGAACAGGCGCTGACCAAGATCTTCAATCGCTTCTATTCACAACGCGACGCCAATGATTTCGGCAACAACTCGGGCCTTGGCCTGTCGATCTCGAAACAGATCGTCGAGGCGCATGAGGGCGTGATCTGGGCCGAGAACATTCGGCCCACGGATGCCGACATTACCTCGGACCCGTTGGGCGCGCGCTTTGTCGTGGGTCTGCCGGTCTGACGCGATGGGCGCGGCGCCTTCTTTGACAGCTCCCGGACCGCCGGAATGACGGGCGCGCAGATCCTTCACGCGACCACTGTTGCCATCGACGGCCGTGCCGTGCTGATCCGCGGCGCGTCGGGGAGTGGCAAGTCGGGGCTGGCGCTGCAACTTCTTGCAATGGGCGCGGAACTGGTGTCGGACGACCGCACGGTGGTGTGGGCCGACGACGAAACGCTCTGGGCCGATGCGCCGGACACGATCCGCGGCAAGATCGAAGCGCGCGGCGTGGGCATCCTGCGCAGTGCTGCGGCGGGGCGTTGCGCGGTTGCGCTCGTGGTCGACATGGACGAGGTTGAAACCGAGCGTCTTCCCGAGGCCCGAGAGACGCGGCTCATGGGCATACCCTTGCCTGTTATTAACAAATCCGAGAGCGCCCATTTTCCTGCCGCCGTGGCAGTATATCTAAGAGGCGAACGCCTGGAATGAGGCTGGAATGAGGAGTGGCCCGCGATGCCGGCAGGCCCGATAAGCAACAGACTGGTTCTGGTGACCGGACCGTCGGGTGCCGGGCGCACCACGGCGATCCGTGCTTTGGAGGACATGGGGTTCGAGGCCATCGACAACCTGCCGCTGTCCCTGTTGCCGCGACTGATCGAGGGCAATGGGCCGGACAAGCCGCTGGTGCTGGGCGTGGACACGCGCAACCGGGATTTCTCGACCAATGCGCTGATCGAGGTGATCGACACGCTGAGCGCGGATGCGACGGTGCATTTGCAGGTGCTTTATCTCGACAGCAGCGCCGAGGTGCTGACGCGCCGATTTTCCGAGACGCGCAGGCGGCACCCGTTGGCCCCGGCGGAGACGCCGGATGCTGGGATCGCGCGGGAGTTCGACCTGCTGGGCCCGATCCGGGCGCGGGCGGATATCCTGATCGACACGTCGGAATTGTCGCCGCACGATTTGCGCGCGGAATTGTCGCGCTGGTTCGCGCCGGGCGATGGCGGGCAGATGTCGGTCTCGGTTCAGTCGTTTTCCTACAAGCGCGGGCTGCCGCGTGGCCTGGACATGGTGCTGGATTGCCGGTTCCTGCGAAACCCCTATTGGGAGGCCGGCCTGCGCGGATTGACCGGGCAGGACGCGCTGGTGCGGGCCTATGTGGGCGATGACCCGATGTTCGAAGGCTTCGCCGCGCGGGTCGGTGACCTGGTGCGGCAGTTGCTGCCGGCCTACAAGGCAGAGGGCAAGGCCTATCTGGCGATCGGCTTTGGCTGTACCGGCGGGCAGCACCGCAGCGTCACGATGGCAGAAACCTTGTCCGAGTCCCTTGCAGAGGCAGGCTGGCAGGTGTCTATAAGGCATCGCGAACTGGAACGGCGCGGCTTGCTTGCGCCGTCCGGCCCCGGCGAAAAGACCGAGGCGAAGCAGAAAGGAGACATCGGGGCGTGATCGGGATCGTGATCGTGGCGCATGGCGGGCTGGCCCAGGGCTATCTGAAGGCGATAGAGCATGTCGTCGGTGGGCAGTCGGGTATTCAGGCCATCCCGATCGAGGGTGATTTCGACCGGTCCGAAAAGCAGGATGAGATCTGCCGCGCCGCCGACGAGGTGGATACCGGCGACGGCGTTCTGATCGTGGTGGACATCTTCGGCGCGTCGCCGGCGAACCTGTCGCTCAAGGCGTGCCAGCCCGAGAACCGCCGCATCCTGTACGGGGCGAACCTGCCGATGCTGCTGAAGCTGGCCAAGAGCCGCGATCTGTCGGTGCCCGAGGCCGCCCGCGCCGCCCTGGATGCAGGGCGCAAGTATATCGACAGTCACTCCCCGTAATGTGGGCCGGACAAAGAAAGACCAAGACCGAAATGACAGACACCGTCACGCGCGAGATCGAGATCGTCAACGAGAAGGGCCTGCACGCGCGTGCGGCGGCCAAGCTGGTGGAGGTGGTCGAGGGATTCGACGCGCAGGCCGAGGTCAGCCATGATGGCCAGACCACGGGCGCGGACAGCATCATGGGTCTTTTGATGTTGGCAGCGTCGCGTGGAACGACTATTGACGTGCGAGCCTGGGGGCCCGACGCCGAGGCGCTGGCGGATGCCGTGAGCGCGTTGGTGGCCGACCGGTTCGGCGAGGACATGTAGGCGCGCTATGCGCGGCGGGACGGGAACAGACCACGTGGCGGAAAAGGCGCAGGATCAAAGCGGCGACGGATCGCCCGGGTCGGTCAATTTCACGAAATATGACCGGCGTAGCCTGACCTATGCCAACTCTTTTGACAGTCCCGGCACGGCCTTCACCATACGGGCGGTCGAATGGTTCACCGGCAAGCTGACGATCATCAAGATGATCCGGGAGTTCGAGAAAAAGGGCGCCCCCACGGGACAGCCCTTCTGGCGCGCGGCGCTCGATACGATGGGCATCCCGCTGCTGACCCCGCAGGAGCAGATCGACAATATCCCCGAGACCGGCCCGGTGGTGATCGTTGCGAACCACCCGCACGGGCTGGTGGACGGAATGATCCTGGCCGACCTGATCGGGCGGCGGCGCACCGATTACAAGATCCTGACACGGGCGCTGTTGACCGGGATCGACGAGGTGGCGGCGTCCTACATGATCTCGGTGCCATTCCCGCACGAGCCGGACGCGCAGCGCAAGTCGGTGGAGATGCGGGCCAAGGCGATGGCGCATCTGAAGGAGGGCGGCGCGATCAGCGTGTTCCCGTCGGGTGTGGTGGCGTCGTCCGACAGCCTGTTCGGGCCCGTGAGGGAGCGTGAATGGAACGTCTTCACCGCGCAGATGATCCGACGGTCGGGCGCGACGGTTGTGCCGATCTATTTCCCGGGCGCCAATTCGCGCGCCTACCAGATGGCCAATTGCATTTCGCCGACCCTGCGCCAGAGTCTTTTGCTGCACGAGGTGGTGCGGGGCTGCAATCACCCGCAAAAGCCCGTGGTGGGGCCGCCGATCACGCAAGAGCAGATGGAGCTTTTGGACAAGGACCCGCGCGGGTTCATGGCGTGGTTGCGCGAGCATACCCTGAGCCTGGGCGGGGGGTGACGTTCAGGAAGGTGGGTTTCACCCACCCTACGCGACGGAGCAGCGCGTGGGTTATCACCTACCCTACGACGGCGTGCCGGAGTCGCTTGGGTCTTCAGCCTCGTCAGCGGGTCGGGACCGGTTCCTCGCCGCGATAATCGTAGAAGCCGCGGCCGGTCTTGCGGCCGAGCCAGCCGGCCTCCACATATTTCGTCAGCAGCGGGCAGGGGCGGTACTTGGTGTCCGCGAGCCCGTCATGCAGCACGTTCATGATGGCAAGGCAGGTGTCCAGCCCGATGAAATCGGCCAGTTCCAGCGGGCCCATCGGATGGTTCGTGCCGAGTTTCATCGAGGTGTCGATGGAAATGACCGAGCCGACGCCCTCGTAGAGCGTGTAGACCGCCTCGTTGATCATCGGCATGAGGATGCGGTTGACGATGAAGGCGGGGAAATCCTCGGAACTGGCGGCGGTCTTGCCGAGATTTTCGACCACGGCGAGGCAGGCGTCGTAGGTGGGTTTGTCGGTGGCGATGCCGCGGATCAATTCGACCAGTTGCATGACCGGCACCGGGTTCATGAAGTGAAAGCCCATGAATTTCTCGGGACGGTCGGTGCGGCTGGCAAGCCGTGTGATCGAGATCGACGAGGTGTTCGACGTCAGGATCGTGTCGGGGCCGAGATGCGGGACGAGATCCTCGAAGATGGCCTGTTTGACGGTCTCGCGCTCGGTGGCGGATTCGACGACGAGGTCGGTGGCGCCAAGCTCCGGCAGGTCGAGCGTGGTGGTGATGCGCGACAGCGCGGCGTCGCGGTCCTCGGCCGTCATCTTGTCGCGGCTGACCATGCGGTCCATGTTGGACTTGATCACGCCGACGCCCTTGTCCAGCGCCTCCTGATTGATGTCGTTGAGCAGGACATCATAGCCCGCGACGGCCATCACATGCGCGATTCCGTTGCCCATCTGTCCGGCGCCGACGACGCCCACCTTGCGGATGTCCATGCAGGTCCCTTTCGCTTTTGCGACACCATATGCCCCGTGCCGCGGGCGCTGCAAGGGAAAGCGGCCGTTAAAATTGTAGTCGATTTGCGCCTTTAACGGAATCGCAAGGCCTGCGGCCCAAAGCTGGCAATTGGGTGAGCTGAATGAGGTAGGCGTGATGTCCTTTCATGGCGAGGGCCGCTGGAATGCGGCGCCGGAGGCGTGCCGTTACGGGGCGTCGAAGCTGGCGTTTCGGGGGCCGAAGCGGAGCCTGAAGAGTGAGTACGTGGCGTTCATCGGCGGAACGGAGACCTATGGCAAGTTCGTCAGCCGGCCTTTCGCGCAAGCCGTCGAGGCGGCGACGGGCGTGGCATGTGTCAACCTCGGCCAGCCCAACGCTGGGATCGACGTGATGCTGGGCGACCCGGGGCTGGCACGGATCGCGTGGGGGGCGTCGGCGGTGGTGTTGCAGGTGCCGTGTGCGGCGAACCTGTCGAACCCGTTCTACAAGGTGCATTCGCGACGCAACGATCGCTTTCTGCGGGCCGAGCCGTCTTTGCAGGGCTTGTTCGCAGAGGTGGATTTCACCGAGTTCAGCTTTACGCGGCATATGCTGATGCATCTGCGGACGGTGTCGCCGGAACGGTTCGGGGTGCTGCGGCAAGGACTGGCGCAGGCCTGGGACGCGGGAATGCGGCGGCTGATCGCGGAAATCCGGACGCCGGTGGTCCTGTTGTGGTTTTCCGAGCGCGCCCCGGAGCAGGATGATGACACGGTCGAGACACGGTGCGAGCCGGTGCTGGTGGGGCGCGAGATGCTGGCGGGTTTGCAGAGCCACGTGGTGGCGGTTGTGGAGGCCAGCGACATGGCGTGGGGCGGTCAGGGCGCGGGGTGTCACCCACCCTACGCGGCGGGGCGCAAAGAGGACGTGCCTCGGACCCTGCCGGGTCAGGCGGCGCATGACGCGGTGGCGGAGGCGTTGATCCCCGTGTTGGCGGGGGTCTTGGATCCGTGAAAGTTTGAACGGGCCGGTCGCGCGTGGGTTTTCACCCACCCTACACGTGCCCAAAACGAAAAGACCCGCCACGAGGGCGGGTCAATTCGGTGTCATATGCGGTACGGTTCAGCCGAGTTTCTCGGTCAGTTCCGGCACGGCGGTGAAGAGATCGGCCACGAGGCCGTAATCGGCGACCTGAAAGATCGGCGCTTCTTCGTCCTTGTTGATGGCGACGATGACCTTGGAGTCCTTCATGCCCGCAAGGTGCTGGATCGCGCCCGAAATGCCGACGGCGATGTAGAGATCCGGCGCCACGACCTTGCCGGTCTGTCCGACCTGCCAGTCGTTGGGGGCATAGCCCGAGTCCACGGCCGCACGGGACGCGCCAACGGCGGCGCCCAGCTTGTCGGCGAGGTTCTCGATCAGGGCGAAGTTCTCTTCCGATCCGATGCCACGGCCGCCGGAGACGACGACGCCCGCCGAGGTCAGCTCGGGGCGGTCGGATTCGGCAACCTTGTCCTCGACCCATTCCGACAGGCCGGGGTTGTCGGCGGCGGAGATGGTCTCGACCGAGGCCGAGCCGCCGTCGCCGGCGGCGTCGAAGGTGGAGGTGCGGAAGGTCACGACCTTCTTGGCATCCGAGGATTTCACCGTCTGGACCGCGTTGCCGGCGTAGATCGGACGCTCGAACGTGTTGGCGTCGACCACGCCCGAGGCGTCGGAGATCACCATGACGTCCAGCAGTGCGGCCACGCGGGGCATCACGTTCTTGGCGTCGGTGGTGGCAGGCGCCACGATATGTTCGTAATCGCCCGCGAGCGACACGATCAGCGCGGCGGTGGATTCCGCCAGGCGGTGGCCCAGCGAGGCGTCCTCGGCCACGAGGACCTTGGAAACACCGTCGATCTTGGCGGCGGCGTCACCCGCGGCGGCGGCGGAGCCCCCGGCACAGAGCACGGTCACGTCGCCCAGCTTGGAGGCGGCGGTGACGGCCTTGGCGGTGGCGTCGAGCGCCAGTTCGCCGTCGTTCACTTCGGCAAGTAGAAGTACAGACATTACACGGCCCCCGCTTCTTTGAGTTTGGCGACAAGTTCATCGACCGATCCGACCATTTCGCCGGCCTTGCGGGCCTCGGGCTCTTCGGTCTTGACGATTTCGAGGCGCGGCGCGACGTCGACGCCGTAATCGGCGGCGGTTTTCTCGTCGAGCGGCTTTTTCTTGGCCTTCATGATGTTGGGCAGCGACGCATAGCGCGGCTCGTTCAGGCGCAGGTCGACGGTGACGATCGTGGGCATCTTGACCTTGATCGTCTGCAGACCGCCATCGACCTCGCGGGTGATGACGGCGTGGTCGTCCGCGACATCCAGC
Source organism: Roseovarius sp. MMSF_3298 (assembly GCF_030733705.1). NCBI lineage: Bacteria > Pseudomonadati > Pseudomonadota > Alphaproteobacteria > Rhodobacterales > Roseobacteraceae > Roseovarius > Roseovarius sp. MMSF_3298. Next base: position 9,853 of record NZ_JASHIN010000025.1, on the reverse strand, counting down.
GACGAGGCGAAGGTGCCCTGGCTCCAGCCCAGGAGGGCAGAAAGCATCTGGCCGGTGGCATTCATGTCGTTGTCGATCGCCTGTTTGCCGGCAATCACGAGGCCGGGCTCTTCTTCCTTGACGACGGCGGCAAGGATCTTGGCGACGGCGAGCGGCTCGATGTCGGTGTGCACGTCATCGGCGGCCTCGACCAGGATGGCGCGGTCGGCGCCCATGGCCAGCGCGGTGCGCAGGGTTTCCTGCGCTTGCTTGACGCCGATGGAGACGGCGACGACCTCGTCGGCTTTGCCGGCCTCTTTCAGGCGGATGGCCTCTTCGACGGCGATCTCGTCAAAGGGGTTCATCGACATTTTGACATTGGCAAGATCGACGCCCGATCCGTCCGCCTTGACGCGGACCTTCACGTTGTAGTCGATCACGCGTTTGACAGGCACGAGCACCTTCATCGGCATGGTCTCCCTAAAAAATTGCGCAGAGCCGCTGTGATACGACCCCGCCCCTTGCTCTGGGGCGTTAGATACAGAACTGTTAGCCGGGGAAACAGGGTAAAATCGTCACGTTTCCGACTTGCGACGTCGCGTTTCCGGTGCGGTATGGGGAATCTGCGCGCAAAGCGGGGGCGTCAGGGCGTAATGCCGTGTTTCTGGGCCAGTTCGTGCAGCACCGATTCCTCGGGCGGGGTGCCGTTGAAGCGGTTCTGGAGCCGTTCGCGCACGCGGCGGCCGTAGAAATGGATGGAAACGGTGTCGTCCTTCACCTTTTTCCAGACCTTCCACGCCGCGCGGAAATAGATGCGCCGGTCTTCGAACAGCACGGGATAGAGCACGTGCGGGTCCAGCGCATGCTTGAACTCGTCGTTCTTGTGCAGGAAATGCGACAGCGCCTTGGGGCCCCACGCGCCCCACGGCATTTCGGAAACATGCATCGGGTCGCCAGCCTCGGCACGGGCGCGCATTTCTTCCTTGTGGCGCGGCATCATCCAGGGCGGAATGGCGTATTCGTCTTCGCAAAACTCGATCAGGCTTTGCAGTGAGGGGGAGGAAGCGGGCAAGGCCATCACGCCGTTGGCGACGACCTTTTCGTTCTCGCGCCCGAAGAAGAAGCCGTCCTTGGGAATGAAGGGCTTGAGGCAGTAGGCGTCGGTGTCGGACCAGATGATGCCGTCGTTCTTTGCCAAAAGGTGATAGCGGAACTTGTCGGCGTGAATGGCCGGGCTGCCGGTGCGTTCGTGTCGCACGATCGTGTCGGGGTCGGGCAGGATATCAGAGGCCGGTGCCAGTTCGACGCCTTTCGGGCAATCCTCGACGCCGTGGTAGGAGAACATCACAACCGGGTGCCCGGCATCGACAAAGGACGTAACGCAAAGCCGTTCGATGAAGCCCAGCGGCGGGCCGTCCCAGAACATGGCGATGGTGGGCAGGGACATGGACCTCTCCTTGCTGCTCGGGCCGGGCGTTGGATCGCCCGGCATTTGCGCGTCAGGATGTCACTACTGCCCGGTGTGCGCCAGTTATTTCAGCGGTTGGCGCCGGGGGTCCAGAGCACGTCGTCGCGGCCCGAATCGTTGGCCATGCGGGCGGCGACGAAGAACCAGTCGCTGAGGCGGTTGAGGTATTTGACCGCCGCGGGATTGACGTGTTCCATCGTTGCGAGTTCCACCGAAAGCCGCTCGGCGCGGCGCGAGACGGTGCGGCAGAGATGCAGATGCGCCGAGAGCGCCGAGCCGCCGGGCAGGATGAAGCTGCGCAGGGGTTCGAGCACCTTGTTCATCGTGTCGATCTCGGTCTCAAGGCGTGTAACCTGGCTGTCGACCATGCGCAGCGGCGTGAATTCGGCCTTGTCGTCGTTTTCCATGTCCGGGCGGCAGAGATCTGCGCCGAGATCGAACAGGTCGTTCTGGATGCGCGACAGGGCGGCGTCGGTTTCGCCCTCGGCGTGCAACCGGGCAAGGCCGACGGTGGCATTCACCTCGTCCACGGTGCCGTAGGCGGTGACACGCATGGAGTGCTTGGCCACGCGAGAGCCGTTGCCGAGCGCGGTTTCACCGTGATCGCCGGTCTTGGTGTAGATCTTGTTGAGAACGACCATGTTCATTCACCTCCCATTTGGCGGCGGATATAGACGAAAAGCAGGATGAGGACCACCGCGACGAACTGTGCGATGATGCGCCAGCGCATGAACTTGTTCGAGCGCTTGGCGTTGTCGATGCCTTCCTTGCCGAAGTTCGAGATGCCCAGGATGAGGACGACGGCGACGACGCCGCAGGCGAGTGCGACAAGGATGAAAAGGGGGTCGTTGAGCATGTGGGACTCTTGGTTTTTCCGGTCAGGGGCGGAGGTAGCCCGTCTGTGTCAAAAGGCGAATGGGGTATGGTGACGCGGGGCCGCTTACCCGCCGTTCCGGGCCGTCTCGCTACAGTTTTGCCTGTATCCAGTCGAGGGCGCTGGTGGGCAGGATGCGTCGCAGAATGTCCAGAAGGTAGGTCGGCGTGGTGACGAAGTAGCGCGGCCTGGGGCGTGGTGACTCCAGCGCGTGGATCAGCTTTTTCGTGACGGCGGGGGCGGGCAATTCGAACGTGTCTGGACCGCTGCTTGTGTAGAGGCGCGGTATGAGGCGTTTTTCGTAGAGCGACCGGGCGGGCGCGTTTTCCCAGTCGATCCAGCGTTCGAAATGCGGGATCGAGTTGACGCGGATCTTGGAGGTGACGGGCCCGGGTTCGATCAGGACGATATGGATGGGCGTGTCGCGCATCTCGATCCGCATGGTGCTGGTCAGTCCTTCGAGCGCGTGCTTGGTTGCATTGTAGGCGCCGCGCATCCTCAGGGTGGCGAAGCCCAGCACCGAGGAGTTCTGCACGATGCGGCCATGCCCTTGGGCCCGCATCACCGGGATCACTTGCCGCGTGAGGTCGTGCCACCCGAAGAAGTTGGCCTCGAATATATCGCGCAGGGCGTCGGTGGGCAGGTCCTCGACCATCCCGGGGCAGCCGAAGGCCCCGTTGTTGAACAGCGCATCGAGCGTGCCGCCGGTGGCCTCGAGCACCTCGGCCAGCCCGGAGGTGATCGTGTCGGGCTGTTGGTAGTCTATGAGGGGGCTGTCGAAGCCTTCGGCCCGCATCCGCGCGCAGTCCTCTTCCTGTCGGCAGGAGGCGAAAACACGCCAGCCGCGGGCCCGCATGCCGTGCGCCGCGTCGTAGCCGATGCCCGACGAACAGCCGGTAATAAGAAGAGATTTCCGCGTCATGGCCGGACCTTGGCGCGGTCCGGTGCTATATGCAATCGCTTTGAGTGGAAATCACCGAGCCGGCGCGCTGACGAGCCAGTCGGCCATCCAGCCGGTTTCGCCGGTGTCGAGAACCTCGAGTTCAAGCCAGCCGTTGGCCGCCGTGCCGAGCACGGCCACTTCGACACCTTCGGCAAGATTGCCGACGCGGGCGAAATCCGTGCCGGGACCGCCGCGCATGTTGGCGGAAGTGGCGGTCACGTAGCGGATGTCGCCGCTGGTCATGCCGGAGCGCGCCGTGCGCGCCGCGGCTTCGGCCTGCTTGCGCAGCTCGGCTTGCGAGGCTTGATGCTCAAACAGTTCAATGGCGCCGGGCCAATGTTTCTTGACCTCGTCCGCCGCAGCGCCGCCTTCGTCAAGAGCGGCAAGCACGGCGTTGTCCTCGTCGCTGCTTTCCGTCAGGAAACGGGCCTTGTCTTCCACCCGCTCGGTGCGGGCGGTTTCCTGCGCCGACCCGGCTTCGGACATGTCGCTGAGCGAGGCAAGGGTGATCTGAAAACGCTCGGGCTTGTCTTGCTCGGGCAGGTCGATGACCTCCGGCTCGACAGGTTCGGCCGGTTCGGCAGGTTGCGCGTCGGCGACGGTTGTCTCGGGCTCCGGGGCGTTCGCCTGGGCCTGGATGGAATTGTCACGCGGAGCGTAATCGGCGCCGCCACTCATCTCCCAGAAGGCGAAGCCAAGAAATGCAAAAGTTACCAAAATGAAGCGCCACATTGCGCGAATCCCCCGGGGCAGCAAAGTCAATTTCTTGTTATAGAACACAAGTTACACGATTCGGTTCCCACCGGCATGGGAAAAGGTGCGGAATCTTCCCAACCTGTGCTTTACCTGTGCAAATGCGGGGGGTATCACAGCATCTATGAATGATTTGGTCGATGACCCCAACATAGGCCCCGAGAGCGGGGGCGATGCCGTGGCGGAGCCGCTGCGCCGGGCGATCGGCGAGCGCTATCTGACCTATGCGCTGTCGACGATCATGCACCGGGCGTTGCCGGACGCGCGCGACGGGTTGAAGCCGGTCCACCGGCGGATCCTGTTCGCCATGCGCGAGCTGCGGCTGAGCGCCAGCGGGGGCTTTCGGAAATCCGCGAAAATCAGCGGCGACGTGATGGGCAACTATCACCCCCATGGCGATGCCGCGATCTATGACGCGATGGCGCGTCTGGCGCAGGATTTCAACGTCCGCTACCCGCTGGTCGACGGGCAGGGCAACTTCGGCAATATCGACGGCGACAACCCGGCCGCCAGCCGCTACACCGAGGCACGGCTGACCATCGTGGCGGAGGCCCTGCTGGAAGGGCTGAACGAGAACGCGGTCGATTACCGGGACAATTACGACGGCACGTTGACCGAGCCTGTGGTGCTGCCGGCGCAGTTTCCGAACCTGCTGGCCAACGGGTCGAGCGGCATCGCGGTGGGCATGGCGACGAACATCCCGCCACACAACATCGCGGAGCTGGTGGATGCCTGCCTGCACCTGATCAAGACGCCGGATGCGCGGGACGACACGCTGTTGAACTACGTGCCGGGGCCGGATTTTCCCACGGGGGGCATCATCGTGGAGCCGCCTGAGGCGATCGCGCAGGCCTATCGCACGGGCAAAGGCGGGTTCCGGCTGCGGTGCCGCTACGAGGTAGAGGACCTTGGCCGGGGACAGTGGCAGATCGTGGTCACGGAAATCCCCTATCAAGTGCAGAAGTCCAAGCTGATCGAGAAGCTGGCGGAGGTTATCCAGACCAAGAAGGTGCCGATCCTGGCCGATGTGCGAGACGAGAGCGCGGACGACATCCGCGTGATCCTGGAGCCGCGGTCCAAGAACGTGGACCCAGAGGTGCTGATGCAGTCATTGTATCGCAACTCGGATCTCGAAGTGCGGTTCAGCCTGAACATGAACGTGCTGGTGGACGGGGTGACGCCCAAGGTCTGCAGCCTGAAGGAAGTGCTGCGCGCCTTCCTCGATTTCCGGCGCGAGGTTTTGATCCGGCGCAGCGAGCACCGGATGGAGAAGATCGACCACCGGCTGGAGGTGCTGGAAGGGCTGATCGTGGCCTTCCTGAACCTCGACCGGGTGATCGACATCATTCGCTATGACGACGACCCCAAGGCGGCGCTGATGCGCGAGGATTGGGGGCGGGAGTTCACTCGCGCCAAGGACGAGGCGGATTACGTGCCGCCGGCCGAGGGGGGCGAGGACGGGCTGACCGAGGTCCAGGCCGAGGCGATCCTGAACATGCGGCTGCGCAGCTTGCGGCGGCTGGAAGAGATCGAACTGGTCAAGGAGCGTGACGCGCTGATGGAAGAGCGCGCCGGGCTGGAGGACCTGCTGGACAGCGAAAGCCTGCAGTGGGACGCGATCTCGGACCAGCTGAAGGACGTGAAGAAGAAATTCGGCAAGGACTATGAGGGCGGCGCGCGCCGGACCACCTTTGCCGAGGCGGGCGAGGTCGAGGATGTGCCGTTGGAGGCGATGATCGACCGCGAGCCGATTACGGTGGTCTGTTCCAAGATGGGGTGGATCCGGGCCATGTCGGGGCATATCGACCTGGACCGCGAGCTGAAATTCAAGGACGGGGACGAAGGGCGGTTCATCTTCCATGCGGAGACCACCGACCGACTGTTGGTCTTTGGCACGAACGGGCGGTTCTACACGCTGAGTGCCGCCAACCTGCCCGGGGGGCGCGGGATGGGCGAGCCATTGCGCCTGATGGTGGACCTGCCGAACGAGTCCGACATCGTGGCGATCTTCATCCACAAACCGGGACGGAAACTGCTGGTGGCGTCCTCGGCGGGTGACGGGTTCATCGTGCCCGAGGACGAGGTCGTGGCGCAGACACGCTCGGGCAAGCAGGTGCTGAACGTGCGCGACGGTGTGCGGGCGCAGGTGTGCCAGACGGTCACGGGCGATCACGTGGCCTGCGTGGGCGAGAACCGCAAGGTGCTGATCTTCCCGCTGGACGAGTTGCCCGAGATGGGCCGCGGCAAGGGCGTGCGGCTGCAGAAATACAAGGATGGCGGTCTGTCCGATGCGACGACCTTCACGCTGGCCGAGGGGCTGAGCTGGCTCGATCCCGCCGGGCGCACACGGACCGAGACCGCGCTGGAGGAATGGACGGCGCGGCGCGCGGGCGCGGGGCGCATGGCACCAAGAGGCTTTCCGCGTAACAACCGTTTCACCTGAGATTGATTTGTCGTGTGCGGGGGGTACCGCCTAGCTTGCTTGCGGATGCATGCGAGGAGGATGGAAATGCTTTGGACACGACGGGTATTGATCGCAAGCGGCGCTGCGGCACTGCTGGCACGGCCGGGGGTGGCCGACGAGCCGCGCTGGTACCAGAACCGGGCCTATGCTGCAGACGGCGCAGACGTCGTGGCCTATTTCGGGCTGGAACCGGGTGCGAACGGGGTGGCCGGATCGGATGAGTTCGTGACCGAGTGGAGCGGCGCGAAGTGGCGCTTTTCGTCTGCCGCGAACCAGGCGGCGTTCGAGGCGAACCCGCAGAAATACGCGCCGCAGTTTGGCGGCTATTGCTCCTGGGCAGTGTCGCAGGGCTACACCGCGCATGGCGACAAGGATGCCTGGACGGTGCATCAGGGCAGGCTTTACCTCAATTACAACAAGTCGGTGCGCCAACGATGGTCGGGGGACATCCCGGGCAACGTGTCGAAAGGCGAGGCGAACTGGCCGAAGGTCTTGGGTGGTTAGCGTGGCCGCGCGTGGGTTTTCGTCCACCAAAGGTGGGTTTTCACCCACCCTACGATGCGTGACGAAGGTCAGGCGACAGAGGCCGGTTGCGGCGCTGAGACCGGCTCGGCCTCGAGCCAGACGCCGCCTTCGGGGCGGAGGGTCAGGATCATCACCGGGTCGGGATTGCGGCCCGCGACGGGGGTGAAACGGAAGCGGTTCAGCAACGTGCCAAGGATGATCACCGCCTCTTGCAGCGCGAAGCTGGCGCCGATGCAGATGCGGGGGCCGTCTCCGAACGGAAGGTAGGCGTAGCGTTCCACGGATTTGCGATCCGCAAAGCGGTCGGGCCGAAAGGCGTCGGGATCCTCCCAGAGCATGTGATGGCGGTGAAGCGCATATATGGGCAGGATCACCGTGTCGCCCTTGCGGATCTCGCGCCCGCAGAGTGTATCATTTGCCATGGCCGTGCGGGAAACCATCCCGGCAGGCGGATAGAGGCGCAGGGCCTCGTCGATGATCTGGCGCATGAAAGGGAGCTTTTCCACATGCTCGCCGGTAACCGGGCCGTCGCCGCAGATCTCGCGCAATTCGGCGCGGGCGCGGTCCTGCACGTCCTGGTCGAAGGCGCAAAGATAGAGCGACCATCCAAGGGTGAGCGCCGTCGTCTCGTGGCCCGCGACAATGAAGGTCAGCAGGTTGTCGCGCAGCTCGGCGGTGTTCATCTGGCGCTTGGTCTTGGGGTCCTCGCCTTCCATCAGCAGGTCGAGAAGGTCCGGCACGCCATCGGGGCCACGCTGGCGGCGGGCCTCGATCGCCTCGTCGGCGATGCGGCGCATGTCGCCCACGGCGTTGCGGGAAAAGATCAGGCGGCCGGGGCGCGGTACCCAGTCGGGCGCGCCCAGCACATCGAGCAGGGAAATCTTCCCAGCTTCAGAGATATAGGCGTCGATGCCGCGATGGACCGCGTCGGCGTCGAACATGCCGTCGCCGGAAAAGGTGACGTCGGCGATGACGTCGAAGGTCGTGCGCACCATGTCGGCGGCCATGTCGATGGCGCGGGGGCCGGCCTGGGCCACGCGGTCGGCGCTGCGCTGGGCGGCGGCGGTCATGATCGGCGCAAGGTTCATCACGTTGCGGTGCGAGAACACCGGTGCGGCCGTGCGCCGCTGCCAGCGCCAATGCGCGCCCTCGGCAATGAAGAGGGAGTCGCCGATGGCCGGTTTCAGAAGGTTCTTGGTGACAAGCGACTTGGGATAGGTCTCCACCCGCTCCAGCAGCATTTCGCGGATCGCGCCGGGGTCCATCACCATGTGCCAGCGCTTGCCGGTGCGGCCTGACACCATGGGCTGGCGGGTGGCAAGCTCGGGGATGATGCTGAGCACGTTGCGCCGCGCCGCGCCGAGACTGCCGAGAATGCCCATCGGCTCGGTGACGAGGGGCACTTTGACGGGGGTGTCGGCGTGGGACATGGGGACTCCGGTTCTGTCTACGTTAAACATAGGCGCGCCAGGGGCAGGCGGCAAACCGGCGGCGGAAATCTGCGGCAATATGGGGCAGGGCGGGAATTGCCAGCGCCGGGCGGTCTTGCTATCGCTGAAAGTGGACGGATCCGGGGGGCGGGGATGCTGCGAATACTGGCTTTGGGGTTGATGATTGCCGGCGTGGCGGCCTGTACACGGGTGGATGACCTGGGCGATGCGCCGGTCTACCTGGGCAATTTTCATCTCGGGCATAACGTGGTGGCGGCGCCCAACCTGCAGAAAGGGCCGCTGTCGCGCGAGGCCAGCAAGGCGGCGTGGATCGCGGCGATGACAGAGGCGGTGGATAAACGGTTCTCGCGGCAGGAGGGCACGCGGCTATATCACCTGGGCATCACGCTGGAGGCCTATGTTCTGGCGCGCGCCGGCATCCCGGTTGTGGCGGCGCCGAAGTCGGTGCTCGTGCTGAAGGTCACGGCCTGGGACGACGCCAAACAGGCCCGGCTGAACGAGACGCCGGAACTGATTACCGTGATCGAGAGCCTGTCGGGCGATACGGTCGTGGGTTCGGGCCTGACGCGGACGGCGGAGGAGCAGATGCAGGTGTTGACGCAAAAGGCGGCCAAGCTGATCGAGAACTGGCTGGTGCGGCAGAACAATGCCGAGGGCTGGTTCGAGGATGATGGTCGGCCCGCCCGGTCCAAGGCCAAGGCTCGCGCTGCGGAAGCGCGGGCGGCGGCCTCGGAAGAGGAGCGGATGCAGGCGGCGGCCAAGGCGGCGTTGAAAAAGGCCGAAGCGCAGGCGGCGCAGTAGGACGGCGCAGGAGCCCGTCTGCTGTGCCTGTGTCATCCCTGCCTGCGCGGGCGTCGGAAAGACGCATGAACCGCTTGATTTTCCCGGTTGAAGCCAATAAATCCGCGGCCAGTAGCAATTCGGGCCGCGACAGGCCCCCAATAGGATAAGGCGCCCACGAGATGGCAAAGGAAAAGTTTGACCGTTCGAAACCGCACGTGAACATCGGGACCGTTGGTCACGTTGACCACGGCAAGACGACGCTGACGGCGGCGATCACGAAGTATTTCGGTGACTTCCGCGCGTATGACCAGATCGACGGTGCGCCGGAAGAGAAAGCGCGCGGGATCACGATCTCGACCGCGCACGTTGAATACGAGACCGAGAACCGTCACTACGCGCACGTGGACTGCCCCGGCCACGCCGACTACGTGAAGAACATGATCACGGGCGCCGCCCAGATGGACGGCGCGATCCTGGTGGTGAACGCGGCCGACGGCCCGATGCCGCAGACCCGCGAGCACATCCTGCTGGCGCGTCAGGTGGGCGTGCCCGCGCTGGTGGTGTTCATGAACAAGGTCGACCAGGTCGATGACGAGGAACTGCTGGAGCTGGT
>NZ_JASHIN010000024.1:0-64611 GCF_030733705.1 Roseovarius sp. MMSF_3298 | reverse complement strand
TACCAGGACGCCGGCCGACAACAGCGCGGCCGTCAGCGCCTTGCGCAGTTCCGTCTCGTCCAGCAGGCCACCGACCACGTCCTCCGCGCTGGCCTGGCTCAGCAGCGCCAGAACTTCGCCCGTGGCCGGGTTCTTCGCTTCGAACCCCTCACCCGGCGCGGTGAACGCCCCATCGATGAAATGCCCGAACCGGTCACCCTGGTCCACCAGCCAGGCATAGGCATCGGCGGCGCTTTCCGGCGCGGGCCCATACTCCATGCTTTCGAAGATTTCCTTGACGGTCATGGCTTCATCGTTCCCGAAACACTCAAATCCATCCGCTTACCCCAAGCCATGTCGCCACCCCGCCGAATACCGCCCGGTGACATGATGTTCCAACTGCCGTTCGATATCGCCCAGCAGGCTCGACGCGCCAAAACGGAACAGATCAGGCCGCAGCCACCGACCTCCCAGCTCTTCCTTGATCATCGACAGGTACACCAGCGCCTCCTTCGCCTTCGAGATGCCCCCCGCGGGCTTGTAACCCACCCGGTAACCGGTCGCCGCGTGATAGGCCCGGATCGCCCGCAGCATTACAAGCGTCACCGGCAGCGTCGCGTTCACGCTCTCCTTGCCGGTCGAGGTTTTGATGAAATCCGCCCCCGCCATCATGCAGACCAGCGACGCCCGCGCCACATTGCGCAGGCTACCTAGTTCCCCGGTGGCCAGGATCGCCTTGACATGTGCGTTGCCACAAGCGGAGCGAAAGGCCTGCATCTCGTCGTAAAGCGCCTGCCAATCGCCTGTCAGCACATGCCGGCGCGAGATCACGATGTCGATCTCGTCGGCACCTTCCGCCACGCTCGCCTCGATCTCGGCCAACCGCAGGTGAAACGGCGACAGGCCCGCCGGAAACCCGGTCGAGACGGCGGCCACCGGAATTCCGCTGCCCTCCAGCGCCCTGCGGGCCGGCGCGACCATATCGTGATAGACACAGACCGCGCCCACGGTCAGCCCTTCCATCCCCAGGGCGTCCAGCAGGTCAGTGCGCACCGGCTGGCGCGCCTTGGCGCAGAGCCGCGCGACGCGCCCCGCGGTGTCGTCGCCTGCTAGCGTCGTCAGATCGATGCAGCTGATGGCCCGGCACAACCACGCCGCCTGGTACTCCTTCTTGACCGTCCGACGCCCCGGCAGCGTGCCCGCCCGCCGCTCGACCGCCGAGGTGTTCACCGCAACCGCCGCCACCTGGTCGAGGTCCAGCGGCGCGCCCGCGTTGCGCGGCTCCAGCGTCTGCGGCAGGTGCGTCTGCGCGGTCTCTGTCCGGATCGTCATGGCCACCGTTCAAGCATGGAAAATCACCCGCGAAGCGTCGCATGCACGCCGCTCCTTGGCAAGCCGCAGCCGGGCGCGGGCGCGCCTGCACGATACCTGCACAACCGCGCCGCCAACCGGTGCACATCTCTGCCCTAAACTACCTTCACCAACCTCATATTCGCACCCAGAGGAAATCCCAATGCGACACGCCTTCCTATTCGAACCTCGCGTTCACCGCGCCCGATCCCGGCACCGCCGCGCCCTGCTTCTCGCGCTTGGCCTCGCCATCCTGTCGGGCCTCGCGGTGTCGGGCACAACCTACGCGACTTCACCGGAACGACAGGGCTTTTCCAAACCCGGCCAATCGCCTAGCTTCATGCCCGAAACAGTACGCCTGCGGATCGAAGAATGAGCCATATCCTGATCGTCGACGACGACCCCCAGATCCGCGATGTGCTGCGCATCGCCCTGAAAAAGGCCGGACACGACGTGGCCGAGGCCGGCGACGGGGCCGAGGGGCTGGCCAAGGCCCGCAGCGGCAAGGCCAACCTCATCGTGCTGGATATCGGCCTGCCCGAGATGGACGGGCTCGAAATGTGCCGCCGCTTGCGCGCCGACCACGACACGCCCGTGCTTTTCCTGACCGCCCGCGACGAAGAAATCGACCGGGTCCTCGGTTTTGAGCTGGGCGGCGACGACTACGTGACCAAACCCTTCTCGCCGCGCGAACTGGTGGCCCGCATCCGCGCCATCCTCAAACGCACAGAACAAGGCCCGGTCACCGGCATGACCCAGCCGCTCAGCCACGGCGCCCTTCGCCTCGACCCCGAGCGGCACCTGTGCAGCTTCGGCACCCAAACCGTCGCGCTGACCGCCCGCGAGATGTCGCTGCTGGAACACCTCATGACCCGCCCCGATCACGTGGCCACCAAGGCCCAACTGACCGATGCGGTCTACGGGCCGACCATCCACGTATCGGACCGCACCCTCGACAGCCACCTGCGCAACCTGCGCGCCAAGCTGGCCGAGGCGGGATGCGTCGACGCCATCGAAACAGTGCACGGGGTCGGGATCCGGATGGGCGCATGCCAGGCGGCGTAAAGCAGCGCATCCGCCAGAAATGGCGGCCGCCCTTGGCCCTTGTGATCGGGGGCACACTCTCGGCGGTGCTGGTGCTTCCGGTCATCGCCATCGGCTATTTCAAGGTTGCGGGCTTTATCCTCGGATGGGGCGAGACCACCCTGCTGATCGGCACGCTGGCCGTGGTCACGACCCTACTGCTGGCGTTCCTTCTGTGGCGGCTTGTGCTGCGACCGGTCTACGCGCTGACCGCCCATGCAAAGGCGGTGAAAGACGGGCGCGACGACGCTCCTCTTCCCCGGCATTTCGGCACCCCGGAACTGACCGCTCTAGGCCAGGCTGTGCTCGACATGGGCAGCACCCTTCAGGACCGGGAGGCCGGCCTGCGCGCCTATACCAACCACGTCACCCACGAGCTCAAGTCGCCGCTCACCAGCCTGATCGGTGCCACGGAACTGCTCGAAGACGACACCTCGCCCGAGGACCGCGCCAAGCTGACCGAGACGATCCGCACCTCGGCCCTGAAGATGCAGGTTCTTCTGGATGCGTTGCGCCGGCTTGCCAAAGCGCGCGATCCGCTGGGGCATGGCCCGACGCAGCTCTCCGTAGCGCTGAACAAGGTGGAAGCGGGCGTGGCGCTCGACCTGCACCACGACCGCGCCGTACCGCTGGACCCAGACGCTCTGCACGCCATCCTGACCCACCTTTCCCAAAACGCCGCGGCGCATGGAGCCCGGCAGCTAAAGGTTACCGGCACCGAGAACGGCTTTACCGTGCAGGATGACGGGCCCGGCATCGCCGAAGGCAACCGCGCCCGCATTTTCGAGCCGTTCTTCACGACCCGCCGCGCCACGGGAGGCACCGGAATGGGGCTGGCCATCGTGCGCACCATGCTCGGCGCCGCCGGGGGTGACATCGCGCTGCTGCCATCCAAGCGAGGCGCACTCTTCGACATCACTTTCGATTGACGGCGCGCGCTCAGCGGATCCGCTTGTAAGCGGCCCGCTCGCGCAGGACCAGCACCGCGGCACAGCTTGACAGGCGCGACATGCCGGGCCGGTCCGAAAGGTATTTCTGGTTTGGCTCGTCTCGGGCCAGCGCAGCGCGGCGCAGGGTCATGATCCGCGCCCGCGCACTGTTCAGAAACTGCTCCTGCGGGATCACCTTTTCATACGGGCTGTCGAGCCGCGACACCTCGTAGAACCCGCCTGTCAGCGCCAAAAGCGCCACCCCGCAGGCGCCAACCTGGTTCGGGCATTCCGCGCGGCACAGATCGGAGATCGGGCGCGCCGACAGGTCGCGCAGCACCCAGTCCTCGATCGGCTTCCGCCACCTGTTTCCAGCGCTCATGTCCCCGAAACCAAAACCCAATGCCAGAAACTGCGCCATGCCCAGCGTCTCCGGGTCGTCCGCGCTGATCACTTCGGGTCCCAGCGACAGCATGTGGCGCAACGCCGCCATGCCATCGGCCTGCGGCTCGGGCGTGTCGGCGAGAAAGGCAAGGTACGGGCGCATCTCGGGCAGGATCGTCTCGCTGGCCACCAGTTTCTCGCGCATGGCACGCGACCCATAGAGCGCCGCGATCCGCGTAGGATAATCCGTGGCCTGCCGCTCGCCTGCCTGCCACAGCGCGAAATGCGTCTGCAATTGCAGGAACGGCTTACGCGAACGCAGGAACATCTCGGCAAGCCGGTTGCCTTCGCTTGCCTCTACCGCCAGCCAGCTGCGCCCAAACCGGGTCTTGCCCGACATATCGCGAAAAAGCGTCCGGCGCGCATCCGGCTCCAACCCCATGCGATAGGGCGACGGACCGCGATCCATCGTCTCGATCCGGGCCAGCAGGATACGCGCATCGCTGTGCCCTTCGCGGGCCAGCTGCGCCAGAAGCGGCAGGCTCTGGGAATCGTCGCCCGAAAGCCAAAGCGCCACCGCTTCGTCGAATGCGGCCTGCGCGAAAGCGGCCCCGACCCAAAGCCAGAGCATCACAATTGCTGCGCATGTTCCCCTGATCATTCCCGGCCCCTCCTTCGCCGGACCGCCTTCATTCTATAGGCCCAGGGCCATCTGTCCTGCAACCCAGACGTGCAAAACATCTTCACCCAACGCCTTTTGTTCGACAAGGTCGAAGCGCCTCGCCCCGTCCAGCCGATCAAGCCCCAGCGCTCCAATCCCCGGAAGGCCCTCGGCCCCCATCGCAAATCCTGCCGTGATCCCGGCCATCCGATCTACCAGCCCTTCCGCCAAGAGCGATGCCGACAGCGCCCCGCCGCCTTCGCAGAAAACCCGGGTCAGCCCACGCCGCCCCAGCTGGTTCAGGACAGAGCCCATATCCAGCTGCCGTCCCGATAATCCGCAGGGCACCATCTCGGCGCCAAGCCCCCGCCAAGCCTCGACCAGCGCGGCATCCGCATCGGGGCCGTGGCACATCCAGACCGGCACCTCCGATGCTGTCCGCGCCAGCACCGACATCAACGGCACATCCAGCCTGCGCGACACCACCACGCGCACTGGCTGATGGTCGACCCCCATGTCGCGCACCGTCAGCGATGGATCGTCCGCGCGCGCCGTACCCGCGCCGACCATGACGGCGTCGTGACGCGCCCGCGCAGCATGCACCCAGCGCCGCGCCTGCGGTCCGGTGATCCACTGGCTGTGCCCGCTGGCGGTGGCGATCCGCCCGTCAAACGACGTGGCCAGTTTCAGCGTCACTTCAGGGCGCCCCCGCGTCATCCGGCTCAGAAACCCGCCAAGGTCATACTGTGCCTCCGCCGCGCAATTTCCGATCTCGACCGTGATCCCGGCCTCACGCAGCGCCGCAAAGCCCCGGCCCGAGACCCTCGGATCGGGGTCGCCAATGGCCACCACCACACGTGCGATCCGGGCCGCTATGATGGCGTCGGTGCAGGGTGGTGTCCGTCCGTGATGGGCGCAAGGCTCCAGGCTGACATAGGCCGTGGCCCCCTCGGCCGCCGCGCCGGCCTGTTCAAGCGCGATACGCTCGGCATGCGGCCGCCCGCCAAGGCCCGTCGTGCCGCGCCCCACGATGCGCCCATCCTTGACGATCACGCAGCCCACGGCAGGGTTGGGCCAGGTCCGGCCCAGCCCGCGACGCCCAAGGCCCAATGCCAGCCTTAGAAAGCGGATGTCGTCCGAGCTCACGTCTCTCCGGGCTCTTCCACAGCACCCGGCCGCAACTCGCTGACGAACTTGTCGAAATCGTCTGCCGCCTGGAAGTTCTTGTAAACGCTGGCAAAGCGGACATAGGCCACGGTGTCGATCCGCGCCAGGCTTTCCATCACGATCTCGCCTACCGTCTTTGACGGAATATCCGTCTCGCCAAGGCTTTCCAGCCGTCGCACTATGCCGGAAATCATCTGCTCCACCCGCTCCGGCTCGACCGGGCGTTTCTGCAAGGCGATCCGGATCGACCGTTCCAGCTTGTCGCGGTCGAAATCCTCGCGCCGGCCGTTCGTTTTCACGACCACCAGGTCGCGCAATTGCACGCGTTCATAAGTGGTGAACCGACCACCACAGGCCGGGCAAAACCGCCGCCGCCGGATCGAAACGTGATCCTCTGCGGGGCGTGAGTCCTTCACTTGAGTGTCGATATTTCCGCAAAACGGGCAGCGCATCGGCCGGTCCCCTTTTCTTCTCTGCCTCTGATGGTCATGGGTCTATTGCCCAGTTATCCACAGCCACTATAGGGCAGCCGCAAAGTTTTGGGTAGAGGGCAAATTCAGTCGCAACATCGAGCGTTGTTTTAGGCCTTTGTTGCTGCGACGAAGCGCCCGGGGAACGCCTGCCGGATTGTTTCGTTGCCGTTCCAGCGAACGATAGAAACCCAACTCAAAAGGATCATCATGACCCGCAAGACACTCTTTATCACCGGCGCCTCAACCGGCATCGGCGCTGAAACGGCCCGCAAGGCCGTCGAATCCGGCTGGAACATCGCGCTCTTCGCCCGCAGCAAGGACAAGCTCGAAGCACTGGCATCGGAGCTTGGCGACGACCACGCTCTTGCCTTGGCCGGCGACGTCACGGACATGAAAGAACTGAAAAACGCCATCGACAGCGCCGCCGATCATTTCGGTGGCCTCGACGCCGTGTTCGCCAATGCCGGGCGCGGGCTCGACACGCCGGGCGTTGAAAACGGCGATCCCGACGAGTGGCGCAAGATGCTCGATCTCAACATCAACGGGCTGCTCTACACCATCAAAGCCGCTTTCCCGCATCTGCAAAAATCCAAGGGACACGCCGTGCTCACCGGCTCGGTGGCGGGCAAGATCAATCTGCCCGGCTCGATCTACGGTGCCTCCAAGTGGTTCGTTCAGGGCTTCGCCGGCAACCTCAGCCAGGAAATGCGCGAATGGGGCGGCCGTTGCACCGTGATCTGCCCCGGCATGGTGGACACGCCGTTCTTCGACGAGGCCAAACCCGACAAGTTGAAGCCCGAAGATATCGCCAGCGCCGTGGTCTTTGCCCTCGACCAGCCCCAACGCGCCGATGTGCGAGAAATGGTCGTTATGCCCACGGGCTGAGGCTCGGGCCTGACTTAGGCCAGGTGCGCCGCCACTTTGCGGGTGTGCGGCGCATCTCGATGCTCGAAGACGTAAATACCCTGCCACGTGCCTAGTACGAGCCGCCCGTCGCTCACGGGAATCGCCAGGCTCACCGGCATCATGGCGGCCTTTATATGCGCGGGCATGTCATCCGGTCCTTCATAGGTGTGCGTCAGATATGACATGGACGGATCGCTTGTCGGCGGCACCAGCCGCGCAAAATAATTCCGCAAATCGGTCTGCACCTCGGGATCCGCATTTTCCTGGATCAACAGGCTGGCCGAGGTGTGGCGGACAAACAGCGTCAAAAGCCCGTGTTGCACGTTCTGCCTGGCGATCCAGCCGGTGACATCTCGGGTGAAGTCATAAAGACCCTGCCCGCGGGTCTTGATTTCAAATTCCGTCTGCATGTTCGAGATTTACCGTCACGGTGCTGATGACACCAGCCCCGGAAACGCAGGAACCTGAGCGGAACCCCAGACGTTTTAAGAATGGACGGGGAAAGGAGGACTGCAATGTCTATCGCAAGAGTGACCGAAATTTCCGCAACCTCGACCGACAGCTTTGATGATGCCGTTAAGCAAGGCATTCAGCGCGCGTCCAAAACGCTGCGCAACATCGAAGGTGCATGGGTAAAGGATTCGAACGTCAAGGTTGCAAACGGAAACGTCTCGGAATTCCGCGTAAATCTCGCCGTGACGTTTCTGCTTGACGATTGATCCGTCGTGAAAGCTGGCTCTAGTTGAAAAGAGCCGTTCAGATGTGGAAAGAAATGCGCAGACCCCTTGGTTGAGGCCAAGGGGTCTTTTGTTGGGCGATGACAGAAAACAAATGAAAAACGACGCCTTCCGGCGCCGTTCAATGTCATTGGGTGAATAGCCTCACGGCCTACTGATCGAGGAACGACCGCAGCTTTCGCGACCGGCTGGGATGCTTCAGCTTGCGAAGCGCCTTGGCCTCGATCTGGCGAATACGTTCGCGCGTGACCGAGAATTGCTGGCCCACTTCCTCAAGCGTGTGATCCGTATTCATCCCGATGCCGAACCGCATCCGCAGCACGCGTTCCTCGCGCGGCGTCAGGCTCGACAGGACCCGCGTCGTGGTCTCCTTCAGATTGTCCTGAATGGCCGAGTCCAACGGCAGGATCACGTTCTTGTCCTCGATGAAATCGCCCAGCTGCGAGTCCTCTTCGTCGCCGATCGGCGTCTCGAGGCTGATCGGCTCCTTGGCGATCTTCATCACCTTGCGGACCTTCTCAAGCGGCATTTGCAACTTCTCGGCCAGCTCTTCCGGCGTCGGCTCGCGGCCGATCTCGTGCAGCATCTGGCGGCCCGTGCGCACCAGCTTGTTGATCGTCTCTATCATGTGCACCGGGATACGGATCGTGCGCGCCTGGTCGGCGATCGACCGGGTAATGGCCTGGCGGATCCACCACGTCGCATAGGTCGAGAACTTGTAGCCACGACGATACTCGAACTTGTCCACGGCCTTCATCAGACCGATATTGCCTTCCTGGATCAGGTCCAGGAATTGCAGGCCCCGGTTGGTATACTTTTTGGCGATCGAGATCACGAGCCGCAGGTTGGCCTCGACCATTTCCTTCTTGGCCTGGCGTGCTTCCTTCTCGCCCTTCTGCACCTGATTCACGATGCGGCGGAACTCGCTGATGTCGAGGCCCACGTACTGGCCCACCTGGGCCATGTCGGCGCGCAGTTCTTCCACCTTCTCGGGGCTGCGCTCCATGAACATCTTCCAGCCGCGCCCCTCTTTCTGGGCCATGTCTTCAAGCCAGTTGGGGTCAAGCTCGCGGCCGCGATACGCGTCGACGAATTCCTTGCGGTTGATGCGCGCCTGGTCGGCCAGCTTCACCATGGCCGAGTCGATCTGCATGATCCGGCGGTTGATGCCATAAAGCTGGTCGATCAGCGCCTCGATCCGGTTGTTGTGAAGGTGCAGCGAATTCACCAGTTCCACGATCTCGGACCGCAGCTTCTGGTAGGTCTTTTCCTGTTTGTCACTGAACGACCCGTCCTCGTTCAGCGTGGCCGAGATGCGGCTGTCCTGCATCTCGCTCAGTTTCTCGTAATCCGAGGCAATCCTGTCGAGCGTTTCCAATACGCGCGGCTTCAGCGTGGCTTCCATAGCCGCGAGGCTCATGTTGGCCTGTTCTTCGTCGTCCTCATCGTCGTCGCTGGCGATAGGGTTGCCGTCCGCGTCAAGCTCGGGCTCGCTCTTGTCTTCGGACTTTTCGTTCGGGGCACTGGCAATGTTGGCGGCCTCGACCACGGGCTCGTCGGTCTCGCCGTCGCCCATCTGGTCGCCGAACGTCGTCTCAAGGTCGATCACGTCGCGCAGCAGGATGTCCTCACCCAAAAGCTCGTCGCGCCAGATCGTGATCGCCTGGAAGGTAAGTGGGCTTTCGCACAGGCCCAAAATCATGGTGTTGCGCCCGGCCTCGATCCGCTTGGCGATCGCGATCTCGCCTTCGCGGCTCAGCAGTTCCACGGACCCCATCTCGCGCAGGTACATGCGCACCGGGTCGTCGGTACGGTCGAGCTTTTCGTCCTTGCCCGAGCCAAGCGCAACCTCGCCCTTCTTGCCGATCTCGGCAACGGCGGTGGTCTTCTGCTCTTCTTCCTCGGCTTCTTCTTCCTCGATGATGTTGATGCCCATCTCGGACAACATCGACATGACGTCCTCGATCTGCTCGCTCGACACCTGTTCGGGCGGCAGGACCTTGTTCAACTGGTCATAGGTAATGAAGCCGCGTTCCCGCGCCTCGCCGATCATCTTCTTGACGGCCGCCTGACTCATATCGAGCGAGATTTCGGCGTCCTGTTCTTCGGTCTTTTGATCGTCGTCGGTGTCCTTGGCGGCCATTCAGCTCTCCTGATCCCATCTGGGTGAAGGTGATTCGCTAAACCGAATCAACATGGCGACGGGGTGATTCGCAAACCCTTAACCCCTGATTGCTTAAGATAACATTCAAAGCGTTACCCGTCAGACCCTTTGTTGAACCCGATCTGATCCAGCAACGCATCGAATCGCTCTCTCTCTGCGCGGCTGACCGGGGCACCGTTTTGGCCCCGCTCATATTCCGTCTTGTCTTCCTGCTGGCTGGTCCATGCCCGGTTACGGGCCTGTGCTGCCTCGTTCAGCCGCCATGTCACGGCTTCATCGGCAACACCAGCAATGTCCTGCTCGGCTTCCCGGATTTCAGCCGCCAAACCGCGGTCTGCCTCCAGCTTCGCCAGTGTTTCGCCAACGGTCATGCGGGCAAGCTCCGCATCCCCCGGGCGCCGCACAGCAGGAACTAACGCGACATGGGGCAGCGACAACAGTTTTTCAACCACGTTGAGGCCGAGTCTTTCCGACAATTCGGATTCCAGCGTGCCGGTGCCGCCGGGCTGATGAAAAAGAAGCGCATCGCGGATCTGTCCGTGATGCGGCGGCTCGCATTGCAGGCGATCCAGGTCGACCTCGAACTCCGGCAGGATCTCAGGATTGCGGATCAGCGTGGCCAGAACCACCGCCTCTCGCAGATGGGTCTGCGCCGCATCTCCAGACGCCACCAGCAGCGAGGATTTCGTCGTCGCCCGCACCGGCTCGATCTTCTGCCACTTGCCATCCCGCGCCGCAAATCCGCCGCCGCTCTTGGGCTTCGGCCGGAACAACTGCCAGCGCAGGTCCTTGATCGCCTGTCCGTAGTGGCTGCGCAGGCTTGGGTCGCGAATTGTCATGATCTTCTCGCGCAGCGCCTTGTCCAGCGCCGCCCTGCGCTCGGGACTGTCGAAATCGCGCCCTTCCGTCTCGCGCTGCCACAGCAGGTCGACCATCGGCATCGCCTTGTCCAGCAGCGCCTGAACGGCACTCGCCCCCTCGGCCCGCAAGAGGTCATCGGGGTCTTGCCCCTCTGGCATCAGCACGAAGCGCAGCGACTTGCCCGCCTCCAGCAACGGCAGCGACAGGTCGATCACCCGGTAGGCCGCGCGCAGCCCCGCCGTGTCGCCATCCAGCGCCACGATCGGCTCGTCCGCGATTCGCCACAGCATGGCCAGTTGGTGTTCTGTCACCGCTGTGCCCAAGGGCGCCACCGATGCGCCGAACCCGGCCTCGGCCAGCGCGATCACGTCCATATAGCCCTCTGCCACGATCAGCGGCTGCCCCTTGCCCGCCGCCTCACGTGCAGGGCCGTGATGATAAAGCGTGCGCGACTTGTCGAAAAGCTCGGTTTCCGGGCTGTTGAGGTATTTCGCGTTGTCATCCGGATCCATCGCCCGCCCGCCGAAGGCGATGCAACGCCCCCGCGGGTCGCGGATCGGGAACATGATCCTGTTGCGGAACGTGTCATAGGGCTTGCCGCCCTTGTTGCTCGGCTTGGCCAGCCCGCAGCGCAGGATCAGGTCGTCCTCGACGCCCTTGCCTGTCAGGTGGTCCCACAGATCCTTCCACGCGTCGGCAGCAAACCCGATATCATAACGGTCCTGCGCCGCCTCATCCAGGCCGCGCCCCGCCAAGTAGTCGCGCGCCGCGCCCCCCGCCCCGGCCTTCAGCATCAGGCGGAAATGGCGCACCGCCATCTCCATCACCTCTACCAGCTGCGTGCGCCGGTCGGCCTTGGCCTGGGCTTGAGGGTCGCGCTCGGGCACGGTCATTCCGGCCTCTTGCGCCAGGATCTTTACCGCCTCCATGAACTCCACGTTCTCGGTCTCGCGCACAAAGGAAATGGCGTCGCCCTTCGCGTGACAGCCGAAGCAATAGTAATAGCCCTTGCGATCATCGACGTGAAAGCTGGCCGTCTTTTCGTGGTGGAAAGGGCAAGGTGCCCACATGTCGCCCTTGCCCTGGTTGGACTTGCGGTTGTCCCACATGACCTTGCGCCCCACCACCTGCACGAGGGAGGTGCGGGTGCGCAGCTCGTCAAGGAATCCGGGTGGCAGGCTCATCCCTGTAATATGGTCCAACCGAATGCCCGCGCCAAGGCGGTTTGCACGATTTAGGGCTGGAACCCCAGACAGCCTTCGCGATAGCGCTCTGTCACGACGCGGGCCGCATCCGGCTTGCCCATTTCCTGTGCGTCGATCGTGAACACCCAGTCCACCAGCGGCGGCACCATGGGCGTCAGCCGGGCCTCCACCTTGGCGGCACCGCTGGTCAGCTCTCGCTTGATGCGCTCAGCGTCCTTGCCGGCCTTTCGCTCGGCCGCGGCAATCCCGACGACCTTCGCGGTCTCGGTGCATATGACCGTCTTGTCCACCGCCGCCACGACCGACATCGGCACCGCGAGGCATAGCGCCCCGGCCATCCACAATATCCTGCCAAACATCGCCCGTCCTTTCGGCCACCCCCGGTACAGGCCCAACTCTGTCAACGCGCCGCCCGCACGGCAACCCCTTCCAGCGCCGTGCCAAGCTCATGCACCAGCGTCCGCGAAAAGGCCCGAAAGACCATAAGAAGAAACGTCGCCTCACCCGTGCGCGTCAGCGAGGCCGCCATATGCGCCACTTCCGTCCGCGCCGTGTGCCCCACTCCGAACACCCCGGTCCGCAGGTCTACCGGCGTCAGCCGCGCCAGCGCCTCGGCGGCCCTGTCGCCCTCGATCTCGACAGCCGCCCACGCATCGCTTTGATCCACCAGCGCCGCATGAACCGACAGTCCCTCACCCGGCTCCACACCGATCAGCAGGGCCTGCGTGCGCCCGAACCACATCACACCGCGCTCCGTCGTTCCTGTCATTCGCCCCGCGTCGGGCCAGCGCAGCCCATGCCCGGCCTCCAGCGCGCCCGAAAGCGCGTCATCCGCGCCGCGATAGGGCATGACAAGTGTCAGCGCGCCAAGGTCGACCTCGCGCAGCGCGACACCGCCGATCCTTGTCGGCATCATTCCGTCCATCGGGCTCTGCGCCGTCAGCTCACCCACGCATCCGCCCTCCCTCGGGATCGAAACCGCCCGGCGCAACGACCTCGCACAGCGTCGCCGAGCCTTTCAGATGCTCCACCATCCGCACATGCTCACCGATCCGCGCCCGGCCCCGTGCCAGAAACCCGAGCCCGATCACATGCCCCAGCATCGGTGAAAACGCCACCGAAGTGATGTAGCCCTCGTCGGTCTCGCTCACCGCCTCCGCGCCAGGAGCGAAAAGATGCGCCCCCGCGATCAGTTCCTTCACCGCGCCCACCGGCTTCAGCCCCACAAGCTGCGCCCGGTCCTCGTCCATCAATCCCGGCCGCGCCGCCATCGCCTTGCCGATGAAATCCTTCCTGTCGCTCATCATGCCCTGCATCCCGATGTCGAACGCCGTGGTGCGCCCGTGGATCTCGGCATGGGTGATGAACCCTTTCTCGATCCGCATGACATTGAGCGCCTCCATACCATAAGGACCGCCCTCCCGCGCCTCGGCCTTCTCGACCAGCAGATCAAAGAGCGCCGCGCCATATCGCGACGGCACCGCGATCTCATAGGCCAGCTCGCCCGAGAACGAGATCCGGAAAAGCCGCGCCCCGATGCCACCCGTTCGCACGTCCCCGCACGCCATGAAGGGCCAGTCCTCGTTGCCAAGCGCCTGCCCGACCACCTCCTCCAGCAGCGTCCGTGATTTCGGCCCGGCTACCGCGAACTGAGCCCATTGCTCGGTAACCGAGGCAAAGCGCACATCCAGATCGGGCCGCAGCACCTGGTGAGCGAACTCCATGTGCCGCATCACCTGTCCCGCTGCCGCCGTGGTGGTGGAGACAAGAAAATGCCGGTCGCCCAGGCGCGCGCAAGTGCCGTCATCCATGACATGCCCGTCCTCGCGCAGCATCAGGCCATAGCGCACACGCCCCACCTTCAGCGTCGACATCATGCCGGTGTACAGGAAATCGAGGAACGCCGCCGCATCCGGCCCTTGCACGTCGATTTTTCCCAGTGTCGAGACATCGCAGATGCCGACGTGGTCGCGCACCATCCGCACCTCGCGGTCGCAGGATTGCCGCCAGTGCGTTTCACCCGCCTTTGGGAAATAGCTGGGCCGGTACCACAGCCCCGCTTCGATCATCGGCGCGTTGCGCGCGACACTGGCCGCGTGCGAGGTGGTGAACCGCTCCGGCGCGAAACCCTTGCCTTTCGCCCCCGCGCCCATTGCGGCAATCGGCACCGGCACATAAGGCGGGCGAAAGGTGGTCGTCCCGGTCTCTGCGATCCCGCGCCCGGTGGCGTCGGCCAAGACCGCCAGCGCCGCGACGTTGGAATTCTTGCCCTGGTCCGGGGCCATGCCCTGGGTGGTGTAGCGCTTCATGTGCTCGACCGAGGTAAAATTCTCCTGCGCAGCCAGCGTCACGTCCTTCACCGTGACGTCATTCTGGAAATCCAGCCATGACCGGCCCTTGCCCGGAACATGCCAAAACGGCGTGATCTCATAGGTGCCGTCTTCCGCCCCCGGCACAGGCGCCTCAACCGCTTGCAGCCCAAGGTCCTCCACCACCGCCCTGCCCGCCGCAGCACCGCTTTCCAGACATCCGCGGGTCGAGAACGCCCCCATCGCCGCTCCCGCATAGCGCATCCCCGGCACCGCCCCCTCGCGCGGCAGGAACGCCGCCAGCCCTTCGTCCCACACGGGCCGCCCGCCCATGTGACAGCTCAGGTGCACGCTCGGGTTCCACCCGCCCGACATGGCCAGCACGTCGGCCTGCACCGCCTCGATCCGGTCGCCCTGCCGAAAGCGCACGGCCTCCACCCCCTTGCGCCCAACGGTGCCACAGACCTGCCCACCCGCGTAAAACGGCACGTCGAGGTCACAGACCGCATCCGCTCGCGCGTCGATCAGCGCCGATACATGAACGCCCGCCGCCTTCAAGTCCCGCGCCGTTCGATGTCCCGCATCGCTGTTGGCGAAAACCGCTACGCGGCGTCCGGGGCATACCCGCCAACGGTTCACATAGGCCCTCAGGGCGCCCGCCATCATAACACCGGGCCGGTCGTTGTTGGCGAATGCCACGGGCCGTTCGATCGCCCCCGCCGCCAGAACCGACCGCTTGGCGACGATCCGCCAGAAGCATCCCTTCAACGCGCGATCCGCCTCAGTCGCCAAACGCTCCAGCGCAGCATATGTGCCCTGATCATAGCCCCCCACCACCGCGGTGCGCGTCATCACCCGCACATTCCCCATAGCCGCCAGCCGCACCCGCATCGCTTCGGCCCAGGCATGACCTGCCTGCCCATCCACCTCCTCGACCTCGGCATTCAGCCGTCCGCCCGCCCGCGTGTCCTCCTCGGCCAGGATCACGTCCGCCCCGGCCTCGGCCGCCGTCATCGCGGCCATCAGCCCGGAAGGTCCCGCGCCGATGACCAGAACGTCGCAATGCGCAAAGGCGCGCTCCCACCGTTCCGGACCCGTCTTTCGCGACAGGGTGCCCAGCCCGGCTGCCCGGCGAATGACCGGCTCGTAGACCTTCTCCCAGAACGCCCTCGGCCACATGAAGGTCTTGTAGTAGAACCCCGCGCCAAGGAACGGCGCACCGAGGTCGTTCACCGCCATCAGGTCGAACTCAACCGACGGCCACGCGTTCTGCCCGAACGCCTGCAACCCTTCGTACAGCTCCACCATCGTGGCCCGCGCATTGGGCTCCTGCCCCGCACCGTGCCCCAGGGTGACTAACGCATTGGGCTCCTCGCTGCCCGCAGTGAAAACGCCCCGCGGCCGGTGATACTTGAACGACCGCGCCACCACCTTGACCCCCGCGCCCATCAGCGCCGAGGCCAACGTGTCGCCCTCAAACCCAAGGTGTTGCCGCCCATCGAAGGTAAAAGCCAGTGGCCGTGACCGGTCGATCAGCCCGTCACCGTCCAGCCTCATCGCGCCGCCTCTTCCGCCAGCACCGCCCTCAGAACCGCATGGCTGGCCGTGTCCCGCGTCACCACGAGCCACGCGCCGCAGCCGCTTTCGTGAAACCACAGGTCGCGCGTCTCGCCACAGGGGTTCTCGCGGTTGTGCACGTAATCGTCCCATGCCTTCGCGCCCGCGCCTTCACCGGGGCGTTCCAGCGCCACCGCGTGACCGGCATAGTAAAACTCCCGGCGGTCCCGCTCGCCGCAGATCGGACAGGGCAGCCTCATGCCACCACCCCCGGCTTTTTCTTGCCAGAAATACTCATGGACGGACGCCCGCCAATAGCACCTCAATGCAGGTTGTGCTGTGCACCGGTCCCCTCCTCATCCATCAGCCCACGCCCGGTGCGGAACCGGTCCAGCCGCAGCCGTTCCGCCGCCTTGTGCGGGCGGTCCGTCGCCACCAGATGCGCCATGCAATGTCCAGAGCCGGGCACCGCTTTGAATCCGCCATAGCACCAGCCACAATTCAGGTAGAGCCCCTCGACCGGCGCGCGGTCGATAATCGGGCTGCCATCCGGGCTCATGTCCATGATTCCGCCCCAACTGCGCAGCACCTTCGCCTGTCCGATCATCGGCATCAGGGTCATGCCTGCCTCCATCACGTGCTCGACCAGCGGCAGGTTCCCCCGCGCGGCATAGCTGGCATACATGTCCAGGTCCCCGCCAAAAACCAGCCCGCCCTTGTCCGACTGGCTGATATAGAAATGCCCCATGCCAAAACTGACCACGTGGTCGATGCAGGGTTTCAACCCTTCTGTCACGAAGGCCTGCAACACATGGCTCTCGATCGGCAGGCGCATTCCGGCGATCGCGGCCACCTGGCTTGACCGGCCCGCGACGATCACCGCGACCTTCTTGGCCCGGATCGCCCCGCGTGAGGTCTGCACGCCTTTGACCACGCCGCCCTCGATGTCGATGCCCGTCACCTCGCAGTTCTGGATCAGGTCCACACCCCGGTCGCTCGCCCCGCGGGCATAGCCCCAAGCCACCGCATCATGCCGCGCCGTTCCTGCGCGCCGCTGCAACAGCCCGCCGTAGATGGGGAACCGCGCCTGCGCGTAATCAAGGTACGGCAACACCTTCTTCAACCGCGCAACGCTCAGCAGCTCCGCGTCATCGCCCTGGTTGCGCATCGCGTTGCCACGGCGGATCGCCGCGTCGCGCTGCCCGTCGGAGTGGAACAGCACGATCTGCCCGCGCTGCGAATGCATCACGTTGTAGTTCAGCTCCTGCTCCAACCCTTCCCACAGCTTCAGCGAGTGGCTGTAAAATTCCGAGTTGCCGGGCAGAAAATAATTCGCCCGCACGATGGTGGTGTTGCGCCCCACATTGCCGCCGCCCAGGTACCCTTTTTCCAGCACCGCGACATTGGTGATCCCGTGCTCGCGCGCAAGGTAATAAGCCGTCGACAACCCATGCCCGCCGCCTCCGATGATCACCACGTCATAGGCATCCTTCGGACTTGCATCGCGCCAATGCGCCTGCCAGCCACGATTGCCGGTCAGACCTTCCCTGAGGACGCGCAGCCCCGAAAACCGCATCTTGTCATCTCCATCGCCACGGGCGCGAGTGAAGCAAGTTCGAAGAGGAATGGCAACTGGCCCCTGCGCCCACGAGCGGCGAAACCGGACCGTTCAGCGCAGGTGGTCTGGCGTGGCCCGCTGGCGCTGCTCCAAAGGAATGACAGAGACCGGCGCGATCGGCACACCTTCCGCAGTTAGAAGAGGGTTCGACTTTGCCCGCCCGCTGGTCCACGCACTAGTCATACAGCCCAGAACACGAAGGCCTGCGCCGATAAATCCACGATCGGACTGGGGCGCGCCTGGTTCGGGCCTTGCATGTTTCGTAAACGCCCGGCATCGCGACGGTCCCAGCCCGGACGCCATGCCGTCCAACTCTGCCTGCAGAAGAACCACGCCGACAAAGGGCAAGCCCACCCGCGACATGGTGTTGAAGATCGGCGTATCGCAGCATCTCGCGTGCCAGCGGAACAAGCCTTTGGGCGACAGGCGAAGTATTACGAGATGCTCCGCCCCGGCGTCGATCGTGACCCGATCCGGCGTCGTCTGCCAAATCTCGCTGCCGCCGCCGGGCGACAAGAGCTCGTCCGCGTGACCAAACAGGCCCGCCGCGGTCTGACAGTCCTTGCAGTAGCAGGTCACACGGGTGCCCGCCCCGCTGGCGGGCACCGCGAGTGTCACTTCGACCGCGCCGCAGCGGCAGGTCTTTTTCACCGTCGCGGCCAAATGTCCGCGCCTAGAGGCCCGCGGCGCGATAGCTGGTCGCGACCTTGTCGATCGATACAAGGTAGGCCGCCGTCCGCAGGTCGGTCACGTCCTCGCGGGCGTGCCACGTCTCGCGCATGGTCTGGTAGGCCGCGCGCATCGTGTCGTCCAGGCCAGACCGCACCAGTTCAAGCTCGCCTGCACCGCGCAGGTACTTCTGCTTGAAATCCGGCGTCATCGACCACGCGCCTTCAAGATGATCGTCCAGCCGGCTTAACTCGCGTACGATCAGTTCGTGGCGCGCCTCTTCCTGCCTGCGGCCCATCCGCCCGAACCGGATATGGCTCAGGTTCTTGACCCACTCGAAATAGGACACCGTCACACCGCCCGCGTTGGCATACATGTCCGGAATGATCACCGTGCCCTTGCCACGCAGAATCTCGTCTGCACCCGCCGTAACCGGACCATTCGCGGCCTCGATGATCAGCGGCGCCTTAATACGGTCAGCATTGCCAAGGTTGATCACACCCTCCATCGCGGCCGGGATCAGGATGTCGCACTCCTCTTCCAGGTATCTGGCGCCATCCTTGATGTAGTTCCCCGACGGAAACCCGTCGACGCCGCCATGCTTGGCGATCCAGTTCCGCAGCTCATCGATGTTCAGCCCATTCTCGTCATAGAGGCCGCCGTCGCGCTCGATCACCGCGATCACCTTGCAGCCATCTTCCTCGGACAGGAACTTGGCCGCATGATAGCCCACATTGCCGAGGCCCTGCACGATCACGCGCTTGCCGTCCAGTGACCCGCTCATTCCGGTTGCTTTCACGTCCTCGGGATGACGGAAGAACTCCTGCAACGCGTATTGCACGCCGCGGCCGGTGGCCTCGGTCCGGCCCTGGATACCGCCGGCATGGACCGGCTTGCCCGTAACGCAGGCGCGGCTGTTGATGTCGGTGGTGTTCATCCGGCGGTACTGGTCGGCGATCCATGCCATCTCGCGCTCGCCCGTGCCCATGTCGGGCGCAGGCACGTTCTGCGCGGGATGGATCAGGTCGCGCTTGGCCAGCTCGTAGGCGAACCGTCGCGTGATCAACTCCAGCTCATGCTCATCCCATTCGAGCGGGTCCACGCACAATCCGCCCTTCGATCCACCGAAAGGCGCCTCGACCAATGCACACTTGTAGGTCATCAGCGCCGCCAGCGCCTCGACCTCGTCCTGGTTCACCGCCATGGAATAGCGGATGCCGCCCTTCACGGGCTCCATGTGCTCGGAATGCACGCTGCGATAGCCGGTGAAGGTGTGGATGTGCCCGCGCAGGCGGACCCCGAACCGCACCGTGTAGGTCGCGTTGCAGACCCGGATCTTCTCTTCCAGGCCCGGCGGCAGATCCATCAGCGATACCGCGCGGTTGAACATCAGGTCCACGCTTTCGCGAAACGTCGGCTCCTTGATAGGTGCATTCATGGTTGGGTCTCCCTCTTCTGGCGCATGTGGCACGACTCCCCATAGCCCGCATGCATGTCACAATGGTTAAGCGAAGTGTCCCAATTGTCCACCATAGATGCCCGCCGCCTCCCGGGTGCCTGTGCACCGCGCGGCCGAGCCGCGATTCCCGGCTTTGTCGACCGTTCCGTAACAGTCTGGAAGATTTGAAAGATTTATCTCTTGCTGGTCGTCAATACTGCCAATTTCTTCCCGTTTTCGCCTTAATTTGACCATAGACCTTCCTGATAACAACAGGGATTTAATCCGTTCCTGGGGCGGGAACCATCCGAAGAGGTGTCAAAAAATGATCGTGTCGAAATTTATAATCCGGTCGCAACAAAGTACATCCCTGCCGACATACGCAATGGCGCGTAGCCGCGTTTCGAATTTCCGCAAAGACGAGGATGGCTCGATGGTCATCCTCACGCTTTTCATCTTCATCTTCATGCTCGTGATGGCCGGCCTCGGCATCGACACGATGCGCCACGAGATGCACCGCGCGCACCTGCAGGCGACGCTCGACTCCGCCGTTCTGGCCGGGGCCGGCGCCTCGTCAGAAGATGAAGCCAAGCATGTCGTCGAAGATTACTTCGCCAAATCTGGGATGGCACAATACCTCAAAATGATCAACGAAGACGACATCACAATGACACTCAACACGTCTAAAGTGACGGCGTCCGCCGATTTCGACATGGACACATACCTGATGAAGCTTTCAGGAGTGGAGCAGCTCTCGGCCACGGTCCAGTCTACGGCCGAGATGCGGATACCCAAGCTCGAAGTAGTTCTCGTCCTGGACGTATCCGGATCGATGGATGACAACGGGAAGATCGGCAACCTCAAGACTGCAGCCAAGTCATTTGTGACTAAAATCCTTGGCAACTCCGTGGAAGGCAGCACCGTTATCTCTATTGTGCCTTTCAGCACTTCAGTCACGCCCACGGACGGGATCTTCAAGGTTTTGGCCGTCGGCCAAGACCATTCGTACTCCAACTGTCTCTATCTCGAAGAAAACGACTACTCACACGCTTCTCTAGCGACGGGCTCCTCTTCCAACAGCTCGGGACAGAACCTCAAGCAGGCCGTGTACACGTCGATGTATGGCGGGTTTGACAATTTGGATTCGGAATGGCGATCCTGCTATACGGACGAGTACTTCCAGATCATGCCCTATTCTTTCAGCGTCTCGGATTTGCACGCCAAGATCGACGGGCTTGAAGCTGCAGGCAACACGTCGACTGATCAGGGGATCAAATACGGCTCCGCACTGTTGCACCCTGATTGGCGCGAAGTATCTGCGTCGCTCATTGCTGACGGGGAAATCGATGCATCTCTAACGAACGTCCCCGCCGACTACGACCAGCCTGAAACGCTTAAGGTCATGATCGTCATGGGCGACGGACAGAACACCACGACATATTTCTTTGACAAGTCGAACCCCGAATTCCGAGGCGCCCATTCTGATCTCCACAAGGTCAAGTACGAGAACATGGAATTCCAGTACGCCTACCAGAACCGCAACAAGGACCGTCACTATTATCACCCTTTGTACGAACAAATGTGTTCCAGAGGCGGATGGGAATGCATCTATAAAGGTGACGGCGTGGAAAGATCGGCATATTTTCTTGAAGATCCCGATCCGACCAACCGACACGGGGATTACGAGAGAGAGGCTTTCTATAACGTTGAGTTAGGTAGCTGGCACACGGCCGCGGAATTCAATGATTTCAAAAATAGCATCCCCGGTTTCATTTCCAGCGAAGATCTTTCTTGGGAAGAGGCGTGGGGTCTGATGTCGCCTTACTACTATGGGCAGATAACGGGCAACTGGGAGCCTTGGAATGACTATCGCTATTCCGAAAGCATCACCGGCGAAACCAAAAACCGGCGGATGAACGAAGTCTGCGGTGCCGCGAAAAGGGCAGGCTCTATCATCTACACGATTGGCTTTGAAATCTCGGAGGGTGGCGTTGCCGAAACTGCTCTGAAAGGCTGCGCTTCGTCCAACGCGCATTACTACCGTGTCGAGGGCCTCGACATCACCGATGCGTTCGGTTCCATCGCCGGCAACATGCAAGCCCTGAGGTTGACGCAATGATCCGCAGACTTAAAACAGCGCTTTTGCGTCTGGGCTATGAAGAAAGCGGCTCGGCATCGGTCGAATTCGTCATCATTTTTCCGATCTATCTGTCGTTCATCCTGATGTCGATCGAGCTGGGTTTCGTGACGATGCGCCACACGCTGCTGGAACGCGGCATGGATATCGCGGTGCGCGAGGTACGACTCGGGACAGGCACCGCCCCCCAGCATGACGCCATCAAGGATATTGTCTGCGACAACGCAGTCATGGTTCTGAACTGCAAGGACAAGCTGCGGCTGGAAATGCGCCCGGCCGACATCTTCGCTCTGCAATCGCTGGATACGACGGCTGACTGCACGGACAAGGCCGAACCGGCCAAGCCCGTGCGCACCTTCACCCCCGGTGTTGCAAACCAGCTGATGCTGATGCGCGCCTGTTACAAGTACGAGCCCTTTTTCCCCAAGGAATTCCTGGGTTCGGCGCTTGAGAAGGATGGCAGCGGCGAGGCTTCGATCATTTCCATGACCGCCTTCGTACAGGAGCCGAACTGATGCTGATGGCCCGTCTCAAAGTTTCCCTGCGCAGTTTTCTCGAAGGAACGCGCGGCTCGCTCACGGTCGAATCCGTGCTGTCACTGCCCCTGCTCTTCTGGGGTATGGCCGCCACTTTCGACTTCTTCGAGATCCACCGCTACAAGAGCGTCCGTGAAAAGGGCACGTTCACCATCGCGGACATGATCTCTCGCGAAACGCGGGCGGCCGGCCTGACTTCGATTTATATTGACAACGCCAAGATCCTGTTCGACGAGATCACCAACGACAACGGCGTCAACCAGATCCGCGTCTCGGTCGTGTCCTACGACAAAGACGACGACGAATACGGTATCGCCTGGTCGCAGGTGCGCGGCACAGGCCCCATGGCCCAGTTGACCACCGCGCAGGTCAAGGACTCGCATGCTACCCTGCCCGACGTCGCGGACGGCGAAGAGATCATCCTGGTCGAGTCCACCTCGTCCTATGAACCGCTCTTCAACGTTGGCCTCAACGACGTGACCATCAGCACCCGGGTGTTCAGCGCGATCCGCTTCGCGCCCCAGATCTGCTACGAAGGGATCTGCGGGCTTCAGAATTAATCCGCGCCTCAGGCGCGATCTGCCATCAGGGCGGCGATCATCTCGGCCATCATTTTCGACTGGTGTCCGGGCGTGACCCCGCCCAGCCCGATCCGGCGACCGATCCGCCACCACAGCCCCGGGCGCCACCGCGCCGGGGCTTTCGTTTTCGCCTTCACAAGAAAGCCGTTCGACGGTTTGAAGGCGAACAGGCCCCGGTCCATCGTCTCGATATCAGAAATCGCCACGATCACCTCGCCGTCGCTGCTGCGCACCGCGTGCCGTGTCAGTTCGACCCTCTGCGCCGTGGCCCGGCGCATCGCGTCTCCCATCCAGACCGCCGCGGCGCCCAGCAGAACCAGGAACGCCTGCCAGGCAACCGCATCGAAACTGCGCGTCAGCCCGATCCAGATCAGCACCGCTCCCAGCACCGCAAGGCAACCGACGCCCAGCACGCGCCGTCCCGTCGATGCCTGCATGACCGCCAATACCTCGTCGTCGTCCATCCCCGCCGTCTCCATGTTCGGTTGGCGGCCTGATAGCCGGATTGCGGACTCGGCGCGAGTGCGAAAAGAAACGCTCCGCCCGGCGCTATCCCTCGACCAGCCGGCGCACCATGTCCCAATACAGCGTCTCGACCTCGTCCAGGTTCAGCCGTCCCGCCTCGCGATACCAGGTATTGACCCCAGTCAGCAGAGCGATGACCGCCATCGCCGTGATCCGCGGCTCGGCCAAGGTAAAGACCCCCGCGTCCTGCCCGGCGCACAGGATCTCCTCCAGCCGGGTCTCGTAGACCCGACGCATTTCGGTGACAGCTTCAAAATTCTCGGCCGTCAGGTTACGCAACTCCATGTAGGACACGAACACGGCGTCGGCCCGCCGCGTATTGAACCGGATGTGGAACCGCGTGAACGCCTCGAGCCGGGCGCGGGGATCGTCGCCGCCTGGGTCCTCGGCCTGCCATGCGGCCAACAACGCGTCCATGTGCTCGCGCATCAGGTCAAACAGCAGCGATTGCTTGTCGGGCGTATAATTGTAGAGCGCCCCCGCCTGCACCCCAACCTCGTTCGCGATCTGCCGCATCGAAACGGCGGCAAACCCGTGCCGCGCGAAAAGCCGCATCGCGGCCTCGCGCACCCGCGGGCCTGTGGTCTTGGAATGCGAACCTTGCGTGCGTGCCATGCAATATAGGTAACTGAACGACCGTTCAGATAAAAGCCCCGCTTGCCTGTCGACCGTGATCGGTGGCATGAGAGACGCACCATGACGTCGACGCGCTACTTCATAGGCCTCACAGCCCTCACGCTGACCCTCGCGCTGTCGGCCTGCACCCAGTTTCCCGAACTGGACGACGCTACGTCTCGCGAAACGCGGCGCGCGCCCTATCCCGACCTTCTGCCGGTCGAGGACCTGCGCGCCCGCGTCGCCGCGCCGCGCACCAGCGAGCAGACCACCCGCACGCTCGAGGCCCGCGTCGCCGCCCTGCGCGCCCGCGCCGCCCGTCTGCGCGGCTCCGTAATCAACGATACCTCGCGGGCGCGGCTCGACCGCAAGATCACGATCGACGTGCCGCAATAACACCCGCCACCCAGCGCGCCCGAAATCGTTCAAAGATTTCGCTCCGTTTTCTTTTCAAGAAAACGGCCTCGCGCGGCAAGAAACCCGCGTTGCAAGGCCTGTCGCAACCGGCTAAACCCCAGTCAACCCGCCTCGACAAAATCTCA
The DNA here is from genome assembly GCF_030733705.1 of Roseovarius sp. MMSF_3298. Classification (NCBI taxonomy): domain Bacteria; kingdom Pseudomonadati; phylum Pseudomonadota; class Alphaproteobacteria; order Rhodobacterales; family Roseobacteraceae; genus Roseovarius; species Roseovarius sp. MMSF_3298. The sequence continues at coordinate 40,185 of NZ_JASHIN010000024.1, read as the reverse complement.
AGGAAACGCCCATGACTACCCCCCTTCGCCTCGGGATCGCCGGGCTCGGCACCGTCGGCACCGGCGTCGTCAAGATAGTTCGCCAGAAGGCCAGCCTTCTCGCTGCCCGCGCCGGCCGCCCGATTGCGATTTCCGCCGTCTCCGCCCGCACCCGTGACAAGGATCGCGGCGTCTCTCTATCGAGCTATGAGTGGGAAGACGATCCGGTGGCGCTGGCCACCCGCGACGATGTCGATGTCTTCATCGAACTGATGGGCGGTTCCGACGGTCCCGCCAAGGCCGCGACCGAGGCCGCGCTTGCCGCCGGCAAGGACGTGGTCACAGCCAACAAGGCGATGCTCGCCATCCACGGTCAAGCCCTCGCCGAACAGGCCGAATCCGCAGGCCGCACCCTGCGCTTCGAGGCCGCCGTCGCGGGCGGCATCCCCGTGATCAAGGCCCTGACCGAGGGGCTCGCCGGCAACGAGATCACCCGCGTCATGGGCGTGATGAATGGCACCTGCAACTACATCCTGACCCGGATGCAGTCCTCCGGCCTGCCTTATGAGGACGTCTTCGAGGAAGCAAACCAACTGGGCTATCTCGAGGCCGATCCGAACCTCGACGTCGGCGGCATCGACGCAGGCCACAAGCTGGCCATCCTCGCCTCCATCGCCTTCGGTACGCAGGTCGATTTCGACGCCATCAGCCTTGAAGGCATCCAGAAAATCACCATCGCCGACATCAAACAGGCCGCCGATATGGGCTACCGCATAAAGCTTCTGGGCGTCGCCCGGATGACCGGGCGCGGGCTGGAACAGCGCATGTCGCCCTGCCTCGTGCCGAAAAACTCTCCGCTGGGCCAGCTTGAAGGCGGCACCAACATGGTCGTCCTCGAAGGCGACGCCGTGGAACAGATCGTCTTGCGCGGCCCCGGCGCCGGCGAAGGACCCACCGCCAGCGCGGTTATGGGCGACGTGATGGACATCGCACGCGGCGTGCGACTGCCCACCTTCGGCATTCCTGCCACCGACCTCGGCAAACCGGCCACGGCGTCCGAAGCAGCGGCCGTGCCCTACTACCTGCGCATGGCGCTGCACGACAAGCCCGGTGCGCTGGCCAAAGTCGCCACCATCCTTGGCAACGCCGGCGTGTCGATAGACCGGATGCGCCAGTACCGTCACGAAGAGGCGACCGCCCCGGTGCTGATCGTCACCCACAAGACCGCGCCATCGGCACTGGCCTCGGCGCTCGAGGCGTTGTCGCAGGTCGATGTCGTCGCTTCCTCTCCCGTCGCCCTGCGCATCGAAAGCGTCTAAGGCACGCGCCCGACCTTGTGCCACGCCGGGCCAGCCGTTAATGCTGGACCGGCCTCAAGACCCGAAGGACTTTTTCATGACCGCCCCTTTCAACGACGCCCTCCTCTCACTCGCCTTGGCCCGCGTGTCTGAACAAGCCGCGCTTGCCTGCCGCCCGCTGATCGGTCGCGGCGACGAGAAAGCCGCCGATCAGGCCGCCGTGAACGCCATGCGCCAGGAACTGGGCGCGATGGACATCGCCGGCACCGTGGTTATCGGCGAGGGCGAACGGGACGAGGCACCGATGCTCTATATCGGTGAAGAGGTCGGCTCGGGGAACGGCCCTGAGGTCGACATCGCGCTCGACCCGCTCGAAGGCACCACCATCACCGCCAAGGCCATGCCGAACGCGCTCACAGTGATTTCAATGGCGCCGCGTGGCACGATGCTGCACGCGCCGGACGTCTACATGGACAAGCTCGCCGTCGGACCCGGCTATCCCGACGGCGTGGTCTCGCTCGACATGTCCCCCGCCGAACGGGTCCGGGCCCTTGCCAAGGAGAAGGGCGTCGACCCCTCGGACATCACCGTCTGCGTCTTGGAACGCCCCCGCCACGAGGCCACGATCGCCGAACTGCGCGCCACCGGCGCCTCGATCTATCTCATCGGCGACGGCGACGTGGCCGGCGTCATGCACTGCGCCGATCCCGAGGCGACCGGAATCGACATGTACATGGGCTCTGGCGGCGCACCCGAAGGTGTGCTGGCGGCCGGCGCCCTGAAATGCCTGGGCGGCCAGATCTGGGGTCGGCTGCTCTTTCGCAACGATGACGAGCGGGGCCGCGCCGAAAAGGCCGGCATCACAGATTTCGACCGCGTCTACACAAGGGACGAAATGGTGTCGTCCGACGTGATCTTCGCCGCCACCGGCGTGACGCAAGGCTCGCTGGTCGCCGGGCTCAAGCCGCGAGGCGACAGTATCGAAACCCAAACGCTCCTGCTGCGTTCTTCTACCGGAGAACGCCGCATCATGACCTGTCGCCACCCGATGTGAGACCAATGTTACCTGCCCTCGTCCTTATCGACTTCCAAACCGGCTTTGACGCCGATTTCTGGGGCGCCCGCAACAACCCCGACGCCGAGGATCGCGCGTCCCAGCTCCTGTCGGCGTGGCGCGAACGCGACGCCCCCATTTGCCACGTTCTGCACCTCAGCAAGGTCGTAGGCAGTCCGATCCACCCGGACTCGGGCGGTTGCGAGTTCAAGCCGCAGATGATGCCGCTGACCGGCGAGCCGGTGTTCGAAAAATCCACCAACTCCGCCTTCGTCGACCCCGCGCTTCATTCGCACCTGACATATCTTGGCGCAACCGAACTGGTGATATGCGGACTGACCACGCCGCACTGTGTGTCCACCAACGTTCGCTGGGCCGACAATATCGGCTATGACGTGACGCTCGCACACGATGCCTGCGCCGCCTTTTCGTTCTCCGCCGACACCGGCTGGAACCCCGACCTGTCACCGATGGATCCCGAACCGATCCACACCACCGCCGTATCGCACCTGCACGGCGAGTTCTGCCGGGCCCGCTCCGTCGCCGCGATCCTGCGCGACCTTTCATGAGCTACCTCGGAGTCGCGCGCTCCCTGACCGGGCGCCGCTGGATCGGCCCCACCCCCGATACTGACCGCCTGGCCGAGGCGATGGCGCAGGACACCACCCTGCCCCGTCCCCTCTGCCAGACGCTGGCGCGCCTCGGCGTGACCTCCTCCGACGCTGCGGCATATCTCGACCCCAAGCTGCGCGACCTCATGCCCGATCCGCGCAGCCTGAAAGACATGGAAACCGCCGCCGCACGATTCCTTCAGGCGGTCGAACGGCGCGAGAAAATTGCCGTCTTCGCCGACTACGATGTCGACGGAGGCGCGTCGGCGGCCCTCCTGATCGACTGGCTGCGCCAGATGGGATTGAACGCCACGCTCTACGTTCCCGACCGCATCGACGAAGGCTACGGCCCGAACGCCCCCGCCATGGCCGAACTCGCCGCCGCGCACGATCTGATCCTCTGCGTCGATTGCGGCACACTCAGCCACGAGGCGCTGGCCGCCGCCACCGCCGCCGATGTCGTCGTGCTCGATCACCATCTCGGTGGCGAAACCCTGCCGCCCGCACTGGCCGTGGTGAACCCCAACCGTCAGGATGAAAGCGGCGACCTTTCGCATCTCTGCGCCGCTGCCGTGGTGTTCCTCATGCTGGTCGAGGCCGGCCGCCAACTGCGCGACGCCGGCAAACAAGGCCCCGATCTCATGGCGATGCTCGACCTCGTGGCCTTGGCCACCGTCGCTGACGTGGCCCCTCTGCGCGACGTCAACCGCGCCTTCGTACGCACGGGCCTCGCCGTCATGGGCCAGCGCCGCCGCCCCGGCCTCGTGGCGCTGGGTGACGTGTCGCGGCTCGATACCGCGCCCACCGCCTATCACCTCGGCTTCGTCCTCGGCCCGCGCGTCAATGCCGGCGGCCGGGTGGGCCGCGCCGATCTGGGCGCGCGCCTTCTGGCCTGCAACGACCCGGCCGAGGCTGTGTCGTTGGCCGAGAAACTGGACGAACTCAACACCGAGCGCCGCGACGTCGAAACCGCCGTCCGCGCCGCCGCCCTCGATCAGGCCGAGGAGCGCGGTCTCGACGCTCCCCTTGTCTGGGCCGCGGGCGAAGGCTGGCATCCGGGCGTCGTCGGAATCGTCGCCTCGCGCCTCAAGGAAGCCACCAACCGCCCCGCCATCGTCATCGGCTTTGACGGAGACGAAGGCAAGGGCTCGGGCCGTTCGGTCTCCGGCGTCGATCTCGGCCACGCCATCCAGCGCCTTGCCGCCGAGGGGCTTTTGCTCAAGGGCGGCGGGCACAGGATGGCCGCCGGCCTGACCGTGGCACGGGGCAAGCTCGACGCCGCGATGACCCGCCTCTCCGACCTCCTCGCCCGCCAGGGTGCAGGCAGCTCCGGCCCCGCTGACCTGGCGCTTGATGGCCTGCTTATGCCCGGCGCCGCCACGCCGGAACTCGTTAACCAGATCGAACAGGCCGGCCCCTTCGGCGCCGGCGCACCCGGCCCCCGCTATGCCTTTTCCGACATGGGCATCACCTTCGCCAAGCGTGTCGGCGAAAGCCACCTGAAGATCCGCTTCGGTGATGGCACCGGGCCAAGTCTCGACGCAATCGCCTTTGGCGCTTACGACACGGCGCTGGGCCAGGCTTTGGAACAGCATGGCGGCGCACGGTTCCACCTGGCCGGACGCCTTGACATCAACACCTGGGGCGGCCGCCAGACCGTGCAACTCCGCCTCGAAGACGCCGCTCCCGCCGCCTGAGCGCCACGTCCCGCCCAGGCTCCGCGATACCCGCAAAATAATGCAAGAATCCCCTTGCGCCGGACGCGGCTTTTTCATAGTTACACGCTCACGCCAAGGCATGGCCCGTTCGTCTATCGGTTAGGACGCCAGGTTTTCAACCTGGAAAGAGGGGTTCGATTCCCCTACGGGCTGCCATTTCCTCATATAAAACATTGTTAATCATTGGCTTTCCCCTCCTTCCTGTCCAACACTTCAGGTAGGTTGGACACCTTTCCTGCGCTCAACTTCGCAAATCCGCTGTCCGCAAGACGCGCCCGGTTGGCCTTTTTCGTGTAGACTGCCGCCTGCGTCGTGTCCGCGTGTGCGAGGTAGGAAGCAATCTCCCACTCAGTCGCGCCAGCATCGGCAAGGCGTGTGGCACCGGCTTTCCGCAGACCGTGTAATGATCCGGGGACGTTCGCCTCGGCACACCTGTCCCGAAACCAGTTTCCCAGAGAAGCGACGGCATATGGCTTGTCGCTTTTGTCCTGGGTAACGAACAGCATCCTGTCCTTCGGAACGTGGCGCAGCTCCTCTTCCAGCTCGGGCAGTATAGGCATGTCGGCCGCTACTGCGGTCTTGTGCCTGCGATATGCGATCCGCCCTGCCTTGACGTGCTGGCGACCGACTCGGGCAAGGTCTTGCCGCGCCATGCCCGTGTTGAGCGCCAAAAGCATTACCAGGCGCGCTTTCGTGCCCGGCCCGTGACACTCCAGGAAGCGATTCACTTCGGCCTCTGTCCAAGTGTGGAAACCGTCAGGGTTCGTTTTCATCCGTTCAGCATGACGCGCCGGGTTTGGACCGGTGTAACCCAACTTCTTGGCCGCGAAGTTGAACAGCATCGAAAGGTTCTTCTTGACGGTGTTCGCGGCGGTCGGGCCTTTCTTCTTCGACATGAGGGCTTCGACGTGCCGGACTTCCAGCCGCTCGAATTGATACTTGCCCGCTTCTTTGCGCAACCAATCCAGTTCAAGCCTGATCGTCCGCTTGCGGCTGTCGGAGAGGTTCTGAAAGCGAAGACTGCGAAGGTATTGCTCGATCAGCCATGCCAGTGTTCCGGCAAGGGCCGTCGATGAGCTGGCAGCCTTGGAACCTGCAAGCGCCGCCTCATAGGCTGCCAGAAACTCGGGCGATCCGTAGGGACCGGGGATATTGGTGCGGAAGTCGCCGCGCTCAAACTTCCAGTAGACGCGCCCCTTTACCACGTTCTTACGGACGCCGGGATATGGGTTCTTGCGCCGCGTCATTTTAGCAGCTCGTCGGGATCGGGGCCAGCGACCTGCGCCGCCGCGCCCTCGGGGAACACGACGACGCGGCCCGTGGCATGATCCACCTCGACCCTGCCGATGCGCATGCCAGCGGACAGCGCCGCTTGCAGTGTGCGCTTGATTTCGGCTTGCGAGACAAGGGCCGGGCGCGCTGCCATTGCTATGCCCCCTCGGCCAAACGGATCGCCGGGCGCGGCAGGCGGTCGATCACCATTTGCGCCAGAGCGCCGAGGCAAAAGAGCATCACCGGGCCTTGGACGAAGGCTTCACCGTATTGAATGTTCCCGAAAAAGCTTTCGTCGGTGTCCTCGTCATCATGGAAGAATTCCAGCGAACCGTCCGCCCAGATGACAAGCCAGTTCGGATGCTTCATGCCCGAGATACCGGCAAGCTGCTCAGCCTCCTTGATCATGATTTCTTGGCTGCGCACCGTCTCCAGCATATCAATGTGAAACTCATCCCCGAGCTGGGCTTTGAAGTGAGACACCTCGTCGTCGGAGATTTCGCCAAGCTCGGCCTTGGCCTTATCCCGCACGGCATCCGAAAACGCTTTCGTGCTCCAAATCGTGCTTTGGAAAATGGCGCGGGCAGCATGTCCAGAAAACTCTTTGGCAGCTTCCGGGGTGGTGCCGCGCGAAACCAGCATCCCCATGACGAACATCACAAGCATATCCGCCAAGTTGTAGCGCGCATGGCCCTCTTGCCGAGGAAGGTGCCCCGCGCGCCGCCAGTTGCGAACCGTCGCCTGCTTGACCGCCGTGATCGCCTCGGCCTCGCTCGGGGTGTATGTTTCTAATTCTAGTTTCATCCGCCACACCTTGTTTCGTGTAGCATTACGCAAAGATGTTCTTCGTGTCAACGTACACGTTTCACCTATGCCTTGAAAGGTTCATGCCTCTCTTCGAACTGGTAAGCGATGTGCCGGGATCTAGCCGTGGCAGCATCGATCAAATCGAGACCATTAAGACCTTGGTTAGCCAACCAGTACAGCGCGTGGCGAGCGTCATCGCCATCAGAGAGCGTTGAACTTGAAGCGATAAGTGATATTAATTCGAGAGCCGCCCTGGGCGCGTAGTACGGCTCCGCGATATCTCGCGTGTCCATCAAGGTGCGGTGAATATCACGAAGCGCCTCCTTCGGCTCTTTTGGCAAATCTTTTTCGTACTGTTCTTGTCTCTGACGTAACTCCGCAACTTCGTTTTTATGCTGTTCGAAGATACGCTTGTGGGCAAGCGCATCCCCTTTGACCTCCTTGTTTTCCCAATCCTTTACAGGACGAGCTTCGGCATTCGCGCCAACGCGTTCTTTATCCATTGTCAGGGTCTCCAAATGTGTTATTGATCCGTAGGGATCATATGACACACTGATCCCAAGGGATCAAGGGAAATGATTTATTCTAACCAACTTCGAGCCGCAAGAGCGCTTGTAGGCATGAGCCAAGCGGAACTTGCAAAAGCTGCTGGTTTGTCGGTTCCAACAGTCAAGCGCGCCGAAGGAGCTGGCGTGTTGGCGGCGTCGGATCATTCAATCTCAGCACTCGCTCAAGCTTTGGAACAGGCCGGAGTTGAATTCATTGAAGAGAACGGCCGCGGGCCAGGTGTAAGATTAAAGGAAAGGACGGGAGATGCGACCCTCGGAGATTGAAAGAATCAAGCTTTTCTCGAACTATTTGAATGGCATAGCGATATCAATTTTCGCGATTGGCGGAATCGGTTTCGTTTATCAAATTATGGAGAGTGGTGAGGATTTGAATTCTAAAGCGTTCGCCAAATATGCTGCCGCCGGAGTCTTATCCATTGCCATCCACATGTATGCACAGGTTCAGCTCAGACGATTAGACAAAGGTACACCCTGACCTGCATCACTTTGCCTGGCCCGCGCGATGAATTAACTGAGATAGTGTTGGGACCGAACGACGCTATAATTTTACCGCAATCGCTCTAGACAAGTACGCTTAAAATTTATCGGATAGCAAAATCTGGGGCTAAGCCGTCAGTTTAGAAAGAGGGAAATAGAATGGATAAAGAGACCATCGAAGCGCTGACCGATGCAATCAAGGCATTAACATTCAGCACGAACGTTCAGTGCGAGTTGATGGAATCTCTGCAAGCTAAGCAGAGCGATCTGATCACGGAAATTAAAACCTTACGCAATGCTATTGAGAAAAGTTCTCCGAAAGGTTGACCAGATAAGATGCGCGCCGCGCTCCGCTTTCTGACCGGAGCCGCGCGCTGTCGGGGTTTACCCACTCACCGACTTACGGGATCGCTTCGGGAAAATCCTAGAAAGCCCAGGCGCGATCTGCCTATTCCTTCCAATCAACCATGCGCATGGCACCGGCCACGTCGGCGGATGGAATGCCCGCTTCCTTCGCCTCGGCCATCGTTTTGATGATCGCGGACAGCGCCCTGGCGCGTCCGCCGGCGTCGAAGGCTTGCAGGGGCCGTATGGTGTCGATCTCCACCAGCCCGCCGAGCTTGGCGGATGCCTCATCGGCCAGTAGCGCCGCGATCGGTTGCAGCGTCCAGATTGCGAGCTGGCGTTGCGCTTCCCTGACGGCCGGCCCAGTCGAGGCGCGGTTCACCAGGGACGGCAGGACACCATAGGCCATGAGGATGCCCTCTCGGGCCGCTGCCAGCGTCTCGGCCGTCATGCTCTTTGACAGGTCCGGCGAGAGCTGATCCGGCTTCTGGCCGATCTGGGGGTTCATCCCGGCCGCCGTCGCCTGGGCCACGCCTTCAATCACAAGCGTGGAGCCGCGCCGTCCCTGGAAGGCTCCGCGCATCGAGGCCATGTCATCCGCCCCGGTATCCGGTAGCGGCACGATCTGCGAGCCAAGCGGGGCATTCTCGAAGGTTTCACCCAGGGCCGATTCAACGGCGTGGAGCAAAGCCCCGGTGAGGCTGGACCGGCGCAGGGGCGCGGTGCCGATCCATGGCGTCAGATTGTCCGAGCCGATCCGCAGGTGCAGCACCTCGGCCGCAAGGGCCGTGACGGTGCGCCCGCCGCCGGCCTCCGGGATGGACAGGCGATAGGCGCGCGGGCGCCCGTCGCGGGTGGTCACGTCCCAGTCCGTTGCCGGGACCAGCCCCAGCTCTGTGATCAGGAATACCGCCTCACCGTTCAAAGCGGACGCTCGGGCAATCATTGCCATCGTCTGGCGCGTCAGCAACTCGGTGCCGGACACGTCTGCCATGGCGAAACCGCCCTCCCACAGGCTGACGCAGCTTTGCACCGTTGACGTCAGCTCGGCCACGCCGCGCCGCCCGCTGATGTAGCTGTCCCGCGCTGCCATGACTTGAGCAGTATAGCCGGATCCGCTGGACCGGCTCTCGATTGTGCGCAGCTTGTTCATAAGCCATCCGAGCATGGTCACCTCCAACGGGTTGCAGCGTGGAAGCGCGGCGCGCGCGCAACTAGATTTTCAGCGGGTTGCCAGTTCCGGGCCTCAATCTGGGCCTGCGGATAGGCGGGTTTCGTGACAGCGCTGATCTCGATCAGGTCAGCCACCTTGATGGTGCGGAGGATCGCCGTTCCCCGTTCTTCGACCGTCTCGCCGCCCGGCCGGACGCGGAAACCGGGGGACAGCCCCCGCACCAGCCCGGCCGCGTGGGCCGAGAGGAAGTCCCGAACATAGCTGACCCGGCCCATGTCCGCGCTGATCGTCGCCTCAACAGTCAAGGCGTCGTCCGTTTCGGTCAGAGCCAGAGTGCCGGCCGAGCGCGAGGCCAGCGGCTTGTTGAAGTCATGGCCGGACAGGAAATGCACGTCCTCGCCGCGTTCCAGGCGATCAGCGAAGGCACGAGCTGCGATCATCTCACGACGCTCACGGCCCATGCCCACACGCTCGGCCAACACCGTTTCCCGGCCATAGGGGAAGATTGCCCGAAGGCGGGTTTCCCCGCCCTCGGTACGCAGCTCAAGACTGCCGACATGTGCGCCCCAGAGCATTACGGCCCCGCTTCCAGTTCGAGGCCTGTCAGCAGTTCGAGTTGGGCCGGGCGAGCCACGGTCACGTCCATGGTGGCAAGGGCAGTGATCCGCAGCCCGCCAGACTGCGCATCGCTGTAGGGGTCGCGGATCATGTCCACCGCGCCCCATGCGCCGATGAAGATCGGGGCCACGCCGCCCGCCGCGGTGGTCAGCAGCGCCGAGGTGGCGGAAGGCGTCCCAGACGGCGCGGCAAGCGCGTTGTTCGTCATGGCGATGTTGCCCGCCGGGATGTTCTTCACCAGCCGGTCCCACTCGGACACAGCCGTGCCGCTGATCAGGGCACTGTCCAGATAGTCCCACAGCTCGGGGCGGATCAGTGACCGCACCGCATCCGGCGAACCGGCCGCATTGGCTGTCATGAAGCGGGTGACGGCCGAGCGGAACGCGCCCCAGCTCGCCAGCGCATCCACCGCCGTGGACGTGATGCCGTAGGTGGCCGCGCCCGCGATGACGCCGAGCGGCTGGCCATTGGCCCCGGTGCCGAGGAACGCCGCCTGATCCATTGCCGCGCCCATTGCGCCGCTCATATCCCGCCGCACCGCCTGTTCCAGCGCCGCGCCGGATTGCTTGAGCGTCTTTCGCGTGATGCGCATCTGAATGCCGAGATTGTGGTCCGGCGACATTGCGCGGTCGGTGGTGGCGTAGGTGGTCGGTCCGGCCACGTTCGCCGTCTCGCCGTCCGCCCAGCCGGCCGTGACAGCCGAGGTGGTCACCGGCCACTCCACCGCGCCCGCCTCGATGCTGATCATCTGCGCGCCCATGCGCGCCGCCACGCTGTCCGGGAACAGGCGGTCGATGATGGGACGGGTCTGGACCGGGTTCGGGGTGCCGCTGGCGACGGTTTCACCGGCCCGGACTTCCAGCGCCTGCCACGGCACGGGGATGCCTCTGAACCCGCCGGCGGTGCGCAGCTCGGTCACAATCTCGGCCGTCTGGCCGTCTAGCTGGCGCCCTTCATCCAGGGCCAGGGCAACCTGGCGCAGCTCAAACCCGGCCATCAACTCGGCCCATTCCTGAGCGGAGCGGGTTTCAAGCTCGTCGCCCGCATCCCGGCGTTCGGTATCTTCTGCGATCAGGGCCGCGCGATACCGGGTCTCGTTGGAGCGGTATTCCCGGTCCAAATCGTCCATCTTCCCGACTTCATCCTCGGACGGGTTTTCCTTTCCTGCCAGTTCGGCAAGGGTTTGGCGGATTTCGCTTTGCCGCCGTGCGATCTTCACAGATTCGAGCATTGGTTATCCTTTCTGCTCAACAGGTTTGGTGCCGGGCCGTTCAAGCGACTCGACCATGTTCCGCCAGTCCTGACGGTCCTTTCGGGGCGGGGGGTGCCCGCACTCGATCCGGGTCTTTCGGGTGTGGCAACCAGGGCAAAGCGCTTGAAGGTTGCCGGGGTCATAGGACAGTTCGGGATGCGTCCTGACGGGCTTAATGTGGTCGACCTCCAGCCGCCCACCACACCCGCAGGACGTGCAGCGGTAGCGGTCGCGCTCGAGGATCTCGGCCCGCAGCGCTTTCCAGCGTTTGGTACGAGTGACCTTTTGGGAATGCCGGTGATGTTCCTTGCGGATGCTCATGGGACGGTATCCGAATGTGCGGTGATTTCGAGGAAACCCCGGCTGTCCGGCACCTCCTTGATGCCGTCGATCTCAAAGGTGATGCCTTCGTGGACCAAGCGGTCAGTGCGCTTGATCCCGCGCCCGAAAGTCGTCGCGCGAATGACGAACCGGGTCACCATCTTGTTGTCCCAGGCACCGGCGCTCATGCGCTCGGCGTCCGAAACGTCGCGCCGCCTGGCGAAGATCGCCGGGCCGTAGTCGTTCCACTCGTATTCAGATCCGCCGAAGCCGTCCGGCGTAGTCGTCGCTCGCCGGATTTGAATGCGACGGTTGAGGCTACCGGCGTTCAGAACCATGCCATCCTCGCTTTCGTCTTGGGTTGCGCCGCCACACGCGCACCCTGGGCGACGGCGAGCACGGATGCCGCCGCGGCGTCAATCCGGCCAGTGGAACGGGCTTTGGCGAGCTTGAGGTTGTTCGCCGGGTCGCGCAGGCAGACCGCATCCGAGAACGCCGAGCGCAGCAGCAGAGACGGCCGCGCCTTCACCAGACCGTCGAAGGCGGCGCGGCGGAACCGCTCACAATCCTCGCCGCCGTCCCGGAAGCCCTGGCCGCGCCAGACGCAGGGAGCACGGACGCCCGCGCGGGTCAGCGCCTCGGCCAGCTCGGCCTGCTTGTAGCGGTCCATCGTGATCGCAGTGACGGATTCGCCCTCGACGTGGCGCATCACCTCGGCCAGCCACGGGGCCACAGGCACCGTCTTGTCGCCCAGGACGGTCAGCTCGCCTCGGTCGTGCATCTCGACATAGCGCCCGGCCACGCCGTCCGCCTGGCCCCGGTCCAGCAGGTTCGGCATGGACGGGAAGGTGCCCAGGCATTCGAGCCGCCCGGTTTCGGGCCAGTAAAAGGCCGCTGCCGTCATCGAGGCCGAGCCGCCCAGGTCGATCCCGATCACCACGCCGCCCTGGCGCGGGGGCAGCGTATCCGTCTCGCAGTGCTGCCATTCGTCGGGGGTGAGGAGCATATCCCGCGACTCGCCGGACACACGCTCATTGCGATTGTAGAGCCGGAAACTCGTGAGGCTAGAACCGCCTCGCGCAATTGCCCGCTGCGCTTGGGCCGTCAGCCATTCGAGGTCACCGCCGATGCCGTGTGGAGCGCCGGGGTTGGCGATCAGCAGGCTTTCGGCGTCGTCGGCCGGCAGGCCCGGTGAGGGCCGGTGCTCTTGGACGTAGGAACCGGGTGCCGGATCGTCGATCCAGCGGGAAAACGGGTGCGTATCGTCACTGGCGGAAGTGCTGATGAGGAAGGCGCGGCCCTTTCGCTTGCCGAGGCCGGACAGGAGCGCGTGTTCCAGCTCGTCGCCGCGATCGAGCGCCCAGTGGCCGCGTTCGTCCAGGATCGCCATCGTCGGCGCGCCGCCCAGAGCGGACTTGCCGTCAGCCGCGATGACGCGGAGCACGTGTCCCCCGCTGTCGCCCTCAAACTCGATTTCGAGGCGTGGGGCGCGGCGGTAGATCAGCCGGCGCTGGATTTCGAGCGGCAGGGTCGCAGCGAACCCGGCCACGAAGTCCCAGATGATGCGCCCCTGATCGCGGGTCCGAGCTGCTGCGACGATCTCGCGCCGGGGCTGGCGGTCCCAGACGCCAATGAGACCGCCGAGCGCAAGGCCCGCCGTGATCGCGGATTTGCCGTTGCCACGCCCGATGCTTAGAACGGCGTTGGCCGTGTCGTCAGCCATCGCGCCTTCAATGAACCGGCGCTGGAAGGGTGCCAGCGTGATTGCTTTGCCGGCATTCGGCCCCTCGGGGATGGACAGGCTATGCATGAAATGCATGGCTTTTTCTGCTGGGGTCGCAGATTCCAATTTCCCGCCGGGCGCGAAAGTTGAAAACTCCCATCCACGGTCTCCCGTCGACACAAAAGTTGCGGCATTGGGACCGGATGCGAAGAGGTCAGACTGTTGATCGCTCGAATGAACGATTGCAGGTGCAGTCGCCCTTTCGATCTTAGTTCCGTCAGCCTTTCTCCACTGCCTCTCCTTCATGCTCGGCCGTCCTTTTGCTCGATCATGCGAGCGCTGGCCCAATTCAAATATTTCTCGGTAATACTTGCCTGGATGCTGCCGCTGTCATTCGGTGGGAATGCGAACGGCATGCGCCATCCAACACCGCTCGCGTCGCTGTGTCGGACACCAAGCTCTGAAACACTTGGCCAACCTTTCTCTGCAAGCCAAGCGTTCCACGTGCTCTCACGGTGACTGCCTGGCTCTATCAGCGCTGACTGCCAGACTGGTGATGCAACTGTGCTTCCCTGCTCTCGCGCGCTTTGGTTCTTTACTTGGTTCCTTCCTTTATATGGGGTGGCGCAGATTTGACCCGCGTTCGGTTCAGATTTGACCCGCGTTCCGTCATCAATCGCGGGTCGTTTCTGACCCGCGTTCCGCGCCCTTTGGCCCGTGAACTGAACCACCTCACCACGGCTCTTGCCCGGTATCAGAAACGTGTGTTGAGCCGTCCGATTACGAGCTGTGCCGGTCGTCTTCGAGAGCCATCCACCGTTGACCAGGTCCGCCAAGGCACGCTTGATCGTCGCCTCAGAGACGCAGAGATGATCCGCCAAGGTCTCCCGAGATGGGTTGCACTGCCCCGTACTGCCATTGGCAAAATCCAGCGCCAGTGCCTGCCCCACCAGGCGCGCGGTCGTGGAGAGATCCGATGCCCGACGCACGGCTTGCGCCCATTCTTGCCGCCAATTGCCTGGCCAACTCATGCCTGCACCCCTCGATATCGCGCACCAATTCTGACCATGTGCGGAGACGTTGTGAGGGACTTCGCGTCCATTGGAGACCGCCCGTCGTAGTGCAGCGCGGCCTGGTCCATGATCGCTTGAGCGAGGTCAGAGGGGATCTGAGATGCTGTCGAGCCGAAACCGGCCTGATACTCGATTAGGATCAGCCTTGGCGTCAGATTCTGGAAACTCGAATTCCAGTGAATGTAAGGTCGGATCCCGCCTGCAAAATCAAAAGCGGTGAAGGTCTCACCATCAATCGATACAGTCGGCGGATTCTCCTCGTCTGCAGGGCCTATAGGCAGTCTAATTCCACAGTCTTGCGTGGGATCAAAGATCTTCACTCGGATCGTCTGCGTCAGCAGCGCAATCTGTGCGAATTGCTCAATTTCGTGAGCCGCAGCGCGGGCCATGGTATCGACCGCTGAGAGCTCTTCATCGTCATCTGCCCTGAGATGTGTCTGGACGTCTTGCAGCAAGAACGGCGCGGCGCTGCTGGAAGGAAAACGGTTCACGACCATCTTCATGCCGGCATCTCCACTTCGCTGATGTGCCGAAGCCGTCTCCAAAATCTGGAGACGGACCATGCATCGGCGGTGCCGAACGTTAGGGCGTTGGACAAATCCAAATATTCCCCTTTGTTTTCAAAGGGCGTCTTTTTTCCGATTGGACGGATTAAGTCATTGTTATCGCAGGAAAATGCAACAACCCTACGGGCTGCCACTTCTCCCTTGCATGCCAGCTCTCTGCGCAACTGCGCCTTCATTCCGCTTGGGGTCGAGGACTCACGGTCGCCCCCAAGGTAGAGACCTCGAATTTGCGCGTCAAAGCATCCGCTGCACGGCCAAGAGCGCTCACGAAATTGCGGTGCAGTGGCCGCAAACCGCTATCCGCGTCAGGTAGCAAGCGGACCGCGCCGGCATTCCTTGGTTTGTATCTCGGCGCAGGACGGTTCAGAGTTGCGGCGGGGTCTGCTCCCCCGGCACAAGGATCATAGTGGAGACGCACCAGATGCCAGGACCGCTGCACGGGTATCGTATAATTGACCTGACGACGATGATCTCTGGCCCGCTGGCCACGATGACGCTTGCCGATCAGGGCGCCGAGGTGATCAAGATCGAACACCCGGAAGGCGGCGATCACAGCCGTCAGGTGACCGGACGGCGCGGCGGCTTCTCGGCCTCGTTCCTCAACAACAATCGCGGCAAGAAATCCGTCACGCTGAACCTCAAGGATCCGCGCGGCGTTGCGGCCGCGCTGCGCCTCTGCCAGTCGGCGGACGTCTTCGTGCAGAACTTCCGCCCCGGCGTGGCCGAGCGGATCGGGCTGGGCGAGGCGGCGGTGCGCGCGGTACGACCCGACATCATCTACACCTCCATCGCCGGTTTCGGGTTTCACGGCGACTGGGCCGGCAAGCCCGTCTACGACCCGCTTATTCAGGCACTGTCCGGGCTGGCCAGCGTGCAGGGCGGCGCGGATGCCGCGCGTCCCCGGTTGGTGCGCACCATCCTGCCCGACAAGCTGACCGCGATCCAGACCGCTCAAAGCATCACTGCCGCCTTGCTGGCCCGCGGACGCACCGGTGAAGGCAGCCACGTGCGGATATCCATGCTGGACACGGTGCTGGCCTTTCTCTGGAGCTCGGACATGGCCGGCTACACCTTCATCGGTGACGAGGTCGAACCGGAGAAAAGCGCCGATGCGCAGACCTTCGTGGAACTCATTTACCAGACCAGGGATGGCTGGATGGCAGTCTCGGCCCACACCGACAACACCTGGGCCGGGCTCGCCGCCGCGGTGAACCGGCCCGACTGGCTGAACGACCCGCGTTTTGCCACGGTCGCGGCGCGCGAAGAGAACAAGCCCGCGCGGCTGGAACTGACGCAGGAGGCGCTGCTGCAGGACACGACCGCCAACTGGATGGACCGCCTTGGCGCCCATGACGTGCCCTGCGCCCCGGTCCTGACCCGGGCCGAGGTTTACGCCCACCCGCAGGTCGCCGCCAATCGGATCATCCTCGAACAGGATCACCCCCAGGCCGGCCCGCTGCGCCAGACGCATACGCCGGCCCGGTTTTCCGCCACGCCGCCAGACGTCCCCCGCCCTGCCCGACGGCTTGGCGAAGACACCCGCACCGTGTTGGCAGAGGCGGGCTACGCCGCGGCCGAAATCGACGCGATGATAGCGGACGGCATCGCCACCGACACGCAGGACAGCACCGAATGATAGACTTCTACTATGCCCCCACGCCCAACGGCTGGAAGGCCGCCATAATGCTCGAGGAGACGGGGTTGGACTATCGCCCGATCCTTATGCGCCTCAGCGAGGGGGACCAGTTTGCCCCCGGCTTTCTTCAGATCAGCCCCAATGCAAAGATGCCAGCCATCGTCGATCACGCGCCCGATGCGACGTGGGGCGACACCCCCGTGCCGGTGTTCGAGTCCGGTGCGATCCTGCTTTACCTTGCTTACAAGGTCGGCCAGTTCGCCCCGCCCGAAAGCGACCCGCGCGCCCGGAAGGAGCTGATGGAGTGGCTGTTCTGGCAGGTCGGGAACCAGGGGCCGATGGGCGGACAGCTCAGCCATTTCCGCAATTACGCCCCGGAGGACGAGCGCGACTACGGCTTCAAACGGTACCTGGGCGAATACGACCGCAACCTCGGCGTCCTTGAGGCACGCCTGGAGGCGCGCGACTATATCCTGGGCGACTACTCCATCGCGGACATGCTGGCCTTTCCGTGGGCCTTCATCGCAAAGCCGCTCGGCGCCTCGCTGGATGACTTTCCCCGCGTGGCCGACTGGCGGGCCAGGATCAAGGCACGCCCGGCTGTGCAACGCGCGATCGACTTGCACAAATCCGAACAGAATGGCGGACGCCACCGGGTGGACAACAACAGCATTCTGTTCAACCAATCCGCCGCCTCGTTCAAGTCCAAGCCCGACGACGGCACGGCGTAGTCACGACCATCCACCCTACCGCTCGAACGTGGCAGCCTTTCTCTTGATGTCCGACCCACCGGTATCACGCGGCACGATGCGGCGACTTCAATCAGGAAGAAAGCGCGACATAAGCCAGTCTGCGACCGTCAGAACCCCTCGGTCGTTTCCCATCGCTCCCACAACCTGAACGCCGATGGGCAGGCCCGCATCCGTCTGCAACAGAGGCACCGAGCAACACGGAAGGCCCAGCAGGCTCCAGATCCGGTTGAAACTGGGCGACCCAGTCCCGCTTTCAAAAAGCGGTGCGGGCCCCGTGGACGAGGGCGTCAACCAGACTGCATCGCGCGGCACAAGCCCGTCGACCAGATGGCGCAAGCTGCGCATGGCCTGCCTGTCCGCAATCTTTTGATCACCTGCAAAGGCGCTGCCTTTTTCCAGCTCGGCTCTCAGCGCGTCCGACAGCAGGTCCGGCCATTCGGCATGTTCATGGGCCAGCGCCTCCGCCGCTTCCATCGCCATGATTCGCGCATGCAGCCCCGGCGCATCCTCAAACGCGGCCACGATCTCGGGCGCGAACTCACACTCCGAGACCTTGTCACCCAGCCCCGTCTCAAACGCCGCCCATGCCTGCACCAGCTCCGGCTCGGCCTCGTTCCACACGGGCGAGCGGTAGACTGGCAGTTTCGGCGGCGCGGCACTTGCATCCGGTTGCAGGTCCAGCCCTGTCAGCGCCTCGACGAAAAGCGCCGCATCCGGCACGGACCGCGCGAACACCCCAACTGTATCCAGGCCGCGCGAAAGCGGTGCGACACCGCCGGTTTCGACCAGATCGAAGGACGGTTTGAACCCCACCACACCGCAGAACGACGCCGGGCGAATGATCGAACCGGAGGTCTGCGTCCCGAAGGCAAGCGGCACCATGCCACACGCGACCGCGGCGGCCGAACCCGAGGACGATCCTCCGGGCGTGCGGCTCGGATCATGCGGGTTGCGCGTGCGTGTCGGCTGATAAAACGCGAACTCGGTCGTTTCCGTCTTTCCAAGCGCGATACCACCCGCGCCGCGCGCCAGCGCGACCGCCCCCGCATCGAACCCTGCAACCCGATCCTTCCAGATCGCGGAACCGCAACGCCACGGCATGTCTCTGACCGCAAAGATATCTTTCACCGCGATGGGGACACCGCGAAGTTTGCCGGAAACAGGCGCAGCATCGATCCTCTCTGCTGCGTCCAGTGCTCCGCTTTCATCCACGTAAACCCACGCCTTCAGCTCCGGCTCCAGTTGCTCGATGATCTCCAGCCGCTGCCGCACCGCCTGCGTGGCGGTCATCTCACCCGACTCGATCATGCGTGCGGTCTCGATCGCGCCCGGTGCGTTCTTCGTCAATGCCGACAATATTCTTGCTCCCTGATCCAATACCAGTTCGTCCGCAGATCGAACCCGCGCATTACCCAACGTCACCTTACGAGAATCCCGCGAGCCTGCGCGCGGCAAACTAGCTCTCGTTCGGAATCTTGCGAGCGGATGGACGGCATGTTCTGCCGCACCGATCGACTTGCAATCAGCTCCGCCCCTCAATCGCTACAATATTAATCACTTGAGCGGAGTCGTGCCGCAATTTCGTGCATAAAACAATGATTGTCACGAAATGCATAACAGCTATGTTTCCTGCAATGGGTTGGGCACCATTTGCATCGCTCAGCGAGCGCATTGGGGGTTGCTGCTTATGGTTTGAAAATGGACGCGACTGACGTACTCAGTCTCACAGCTAGGTGCTCGCACGAAAACACCCCGAACAAAAATACCATCAACAGGAGGAATGAAGAATGGAGAGACGTAAGTTTCTGAAATACGCCACGACCGGCGCAGCCGCTTCGGCACTGGCCGCACCCGCGGTCGCACAAGACCGGATCGAAATGACGATCGTATCGACCTGGGGCCGTGACTTCCCGGGTCTCGGTACCAGTGCCCAACGCCTGGCAGCGCGAATCGAGGAAGTGACCGAAGGACGGATCGCCGTGCAATACTTCGCTGCCGGCGAGCGCGTGGGCGCGTTCGACAGCTTTGACGAGGTCGCCTCTGGCAACGCAAGCGCCTATATCGGCACCGATTACTATTGGAAGGGCAAGCACCCCGGCTGGGCGCCATTCACGGCCGTCCCCTTCGGCCTGACCTACTCCGAGATTGACGCCTGGATGAAGTTCGGCGGCGGTCAGGATCTGCTGGACAAGATCGGCGCCGAGTTCGGCATCAAGGGCATTCCGTGTGGCAACACCGGCCTGCAGATGGGCGGCTGGTTCAACAAGGAAATCAACTCGCCCGAAGATCTCAAGGGCCTCAAGATGCGTATCCCCGGCCTCGGCGGCGACGTCATGGCCAAGGTCGGCGCCTCGCCGGTTTCGCTTCCGGGTGGTCAGATCTACGAAAACCTCGTTTCGGGCGCCATCGACGCGACCGAATGGGTGGGTCCGTGGAACGACTTCTTCCTCAAGCTCTACGAGGCGGCGCAATACTATTACTGGCCGGGTATGCACGAGCCGGCCTCGCAGGTCAGCCTGGGCATGAACAAGGACTGGTGGGACGCCCTGAGCGAAAGCGACAAGCGCATCATCACCGTCTGCTGTGCCGAAGAGAACGCCCGCCAGCCCGCCGAGACCAACTATCAAAACGGTATCTACCTGAACCGTCTGGTCAACGAGTACGGCGTGGAGCTGCGCGAGTTCAACGATGACGTCTACGAGGCATTCGGCGAGGCCGCGACCGAGGTGATCGAGGAAACCCGCGATCACAGCGCCCTGGCTGCCGAGATCATCGACAGCTTCCTCGAGGCCCGCAACAACGTCGGTGTCTGGAGCAACTACTCCGATGCGCCCTACGTGGCGAAGCGCAACCGCTTCCTGCGTATCTGACGGCCTCTTGGTCATTCACGCTGGCACAAACAACGGCCAGCCCTGTCGAGGCGGAAGACATTCCGCCTCGGCCAACGTATAACGGGACGCTGAATTTTCTGGGAGGGGCCTGCGATGGTCAGTGCTGATATGGGGGCGCCAGCAGTCGTGCCTCGCGCGTTCGGTTGGCTTGTTCTAAGTGCCACCGCCGCATTTCTGATCAACGCCATCCTCAGGTTCTGGTTCGACCTGCCCGGTGCAGGCGCAGTCCTGTCAGGCGGCGGCGCGCTGGCCGCATTGCAGCTTGGCATCTACGCGCTTTTCGCCGTGGTCGCACTTTATGGCGTTCTGCGATCCCGCGACATCTCCCTTCGCACCGATGCGGCACGGGTCGCGGCGCTCAACACCTTCCTCGTCCGCGCGGCGTTCTGGGTCGTCCTTCTGGTCGGCGTAGGTGACGCGGTTGTCTCGTTCCTGCGCGTGAACGGCCAACTCGAGGCCGTCGTCGGCTCCGACCTGGCCGGCAGCCTGGGCCGGGCCGAGTATCGTGGACTCTACTTTCACACCCCGCTGGTGATCCTCGGCATACTGATCGCCGCCGTGACCCGGTCACTTGGCTTTATATGGCTGGCCCTGCTGGTCGTGGTGGCGGAGCTCCTGATCGTCTTCAGCCGCTTCGTATTCTCTTACGAACAGGCTTTCATGGCCGATCTCGTCCGGTTCTGGTACGGCGCTCTGTTCCTGTTCGCCTCGGCCTACACCCTGTACGAGGACGGCCACGTACGCGTGGACCTCTTCTATGCAAGCATGCGTCGCGAAGCCAAGGGCAAGGTCAACGCCTGGGGCGCCGTCCTTTTGGGCCTGTCGCTGTGCTGGACGATCCTGATCGTGGGCTTCGGTTCTTCGTCCAGTATCATCGTCGGCCCGATCCTCGTGTTCGAAGTCACACAGTCGGGCTTCGGCATGTATGTGAAATACTTCATGGCCGGATTCCTCGGGGTGTTCGCCGTGACGATGATGCTGCAATTCGTGGCGCAGTTCTTCGAAGCAATCGCCGACAAACGTGGCGAACCGGGTGCGCGGCAGACGCACACGGACATGATGTAACCGAACTCGACGGGAACCGCGCGTATGGAAATCGTCTTTCTCCTCTTGCTTGTCTTCATCATGGCCGCGGCCCTGGGGTCCGGCTATCCGGTCGCCTTTTCGCTGCCCGGTGCCGCGATCATCACGGTCCTTCTGGCCGCCGGCGCGGGTTATCTCTTCGGGGGCGGAACGGACGCCTTTTTCGTGTCCGGCGGTCCCTCGCAATGGCTCAGCGCCGGGGTGACCAATCTCCGAGGGGTCTATTGGGAACCCGAACGCGACACGCTGATCGCAATTCCTCTCTTCATCTTCATGGGCATCATGCTGCAACGCTCAAAGATCGCAGAGGATCTTCTCGTGACCATGGCCCAGCTCTTCGGCCCTGTCCCCGGGGGCCTGGGCATTTCGGTCGTGGTCGTGGGCGCCTTGCTGGCGGCAACCACCGGTATCGTCGGTGCAACCGTGGTCGCCATGGGCCTGATCTCGCTGCCCGCGATGATGCGCAACGGCTACGCCAACCCGCTGTCCACGGGCATCATCTCGGCCTCCGGCACACTGGGCCAGATCATCCCGCCTTCCATCGTGCTGATCATCCTCGCCGACCAGCTGGCCTCCGCAGTGGATCAGGCCGGACAGGCGCGCCAGGACCTCTACAAGGAAGTCACCGGCGAACTGACCATGCCGTCCGAATTCGCCGTAGGATCGACCAGTGCGGGCGACATGTTCCTCGGCGCGCTGGTGCCGGGCCTGGTGCTTGTCGGGCTCTACATCCTCTTTATCCTCGCCGTTGCCCTGATCCGCCCACGCTATGCGCCCGCCGTGCCATACGAAGGCCGCTACGACCTGAAATTCGCAGGCAGGGTGTTGCTCGCGATGGTGCCGCCGCTGGCCCTGATCGTCATGGTCCTGGGCTCGATCATCGGCGGCATCGCCACCGTGAACCAGGCCGGCGCAATCGGTGCCATCGGCGCCATGATCATGGCCGGCTACCGCCTTTACGAAGGCGGCGGACGCCTGCGCTACGTGCCCGCGATCATCTCCCTCATCGGGCTTGGCGTCATCGGATACGTGCTGTCGAACTATGACACCAACATCCAGAACATCACCAATGCCGACGACCAGTTCGGCGTCAATCTGGCGGTGTTCGGCGTCATCCTGACCGTGATCGGCATCGCCTGGAGCGGCTATCGCGCCTATGTCACCGAAAACGCCCTGACCGGCGTGATGCTCGAAACGGCCAAGACCACGTCACTGGTCTTCATCATCCTGCTCGGCGCCGCGATGCTGACCGCCGCCTTCCGTGCCTTTGGCGGCGAGGAACTGGTCAAGCACTTCCTCGAAGGTCTCCCGGGCGGCTTCTGGACCAAGTTCGCCATCGTGATGCTGGTGATCTTCGTCCTTGGCTTCTTCCTCGATTTCATCGAGATCGCCGTCGTGGTGGTGCCGATCGTCGCGCCGATCCTTCTGGCGGACCCCGAGGCGAACGTGACCGCCGTCTGGCTCGGCGTCATGATCGGGTTGAACATCCAGACGTCCTTCCTCACGCCTCCCTTCGGATTTGCGCTCTTCTACCTGCGCGGCGTGGCGTCCAAGGCCGTGAAGACCATCCAGATCTATATCGGCGTGCTGCCGTTCATCGGGCTGCAGCTGCTCTCGCTCGTCATCGTCGCCTACTATCCACCGTTGGTAAACTACCTGCCGATGCGCAGCTCGCTGACGGCAGAAACCGCGCCGCCGCCGATCAATCCCGCGCTGCAATACTGTGTCGAGGAATACGTGGCCCAGGAATTCGCCCAGAACGGGGACGAGATCGAAGCCGCCATCGACCGCGCGGCGGGGCTTGACCTGTCCTATCTGCCCGACGACGTGCGTGAAGATTTCGAGCGCGGCGTCTCCAAGGCGCGCGAGGCCCTGCCGATGATGCAGGAGATCGAGGATATCAAGGCAGAGCTCGCCGCACAGGCCGTCGACTATCGCCCGCAACACAGCTTCGTGCGCGGCCTGCAAAGCGAAGCGCGGATCATCAATGCCGAACTTGAAGACCTGCGCGTGCAGGTCAGTCGCGGCTTTGGCGATACCGAGGCCTTGCAGGCGCGGGCCGAGGAAATGGAAGCCGAGCGCGAAGCGATCCTCGCCCAGATTCCTGAAAGCTGGGACGAAGCGGAACAGGCCTATAGCCAGATCACCGCAAATGATCGTCGCGCGCGCAACCTCTACCGTCGGACGGTCGACCAGGCCTACGAGCCAGTCCAGGAGCTGAGGCAGATCATCATGTCAGCCGACGCGCTGGCCGAGATCGAGGGCGAACTGCAGCCCCTTGCCCGTGACGCGGCCGACATGGACCGCGAGACCGCGGACGCGCGCTTCAAGGAGGTCGAACGCATGTTCGGCGACGTGGCAGGCGGCAACGAGATCCGCGGCCTGCTCTCCGACGCCCGCCGCGAGATCGACGCCCGCACGCCCAATCCCGAACGCGCGCTGGAGTTCATCGAAGAGGCACAGGCCCTTTACGAGCAAGAGCTGGCATGGCGCTCCCGCGCGGCCGAAGAGTTGCTGCCCGAGCTTGACCGCTACGACATGGCCATTCGCGATACGATCGGCTTGCGCAAGCAACCGAAACTGCCAAGGGAACAGGCGCTCTTCATCGCATCGTGCAACGCCGAGCATCGTGACATCTCGCTGAACTTCTGATGGCATAAGGTCCCGCGGAAACTAGAAGGCCGAGGCCCCCGGCGTACCGATGGCGCTCCGGTCAGCGACTGGTCCAGACGTCGCGCGTCGGGCCGCTCAGCTTGCGCCAGGCATTCGCGACGGCGGGGGCAATCGGCGGCGTGCCGGGGTGCCGCTTCCGATCGGTTCGCAAATACGAAATACCCCGGATGGCCAGCCTGGCCAAATGTGGCGCAAAGCCCGCCCGATCCGTCGTCCATTCCGAAATTGCCGGACCCCAGTCCGGCCCTATCGGAGGCAGGTCTTCACCGTGTTTGGGTCAAACCACGGGTCGGCCCGCCGCCTTCAATTGTGCGGCGATCGCTTCGATCTGCGCCTGCACCAACGGCTTGTTGGCAAACTCGTCGATGGCACAAAACGCCTTCGCCCGCTCGATATCCTGCGGATTGACCGAAGAGGTCAGCATCACGATGATCATCCGGCAGAAATCTTTTCCGAACCGCGCCAACGCTTCCTCCAGAAATTCGAACCCGTTCATCCTAGGCATGTTTATGTCCAGAAACAGCACGTCGATCACCGGCCTGTCGGGCCGTTCGAGGAACGCCAGCGCCTCTTCGGCCATGGCAAACTTGATCAGGTTGTTCACCAGCCCCGTGCGTCGCATCAGCCGCTCGCAGGCCGCGTGAAAAAACGTGTCGTCATCGATCAACATCACGGTCTCGATGGCCGCGCTTGCGCCGTCCGTCAGGTCAGTCATCGCGTGCAACGTTCAGCTTGAGGATAAAGATCGACCCGCCGTCCGGGTTCTCGTCGACATCGAGCGTCCCGTTCAGATTCTGAACAATCCGGCGGCACATCGTCAGGCCCAGGCCGCTGCCGGGTATCTCGTCATGCCGATGCAGCCGGCTGAACAGGTCGAAGATCCTGGCGCGGTACTCCGGCGCGATGCCGACGCCGTTATCCGCGACCCTGATCGTCACCATTTCGTCCGAGTCGGCCTCTTCCGCACCGATATCGATCTTGGCAGGCCGGTCGGGGTGGCGGAACTTGATCGCGTTCGACAGCAGGTTCTGGAACAACACGCGCAGCATCACTGGCTCGCCCGAAACAACCGGTAGCGGGCCGGTGCGCACCGTGGCCGACGCGCCCGTGATCTCGGCCCTGAGGTCGGCGATCACATCCGCGAGAACCTCCTCCAGCGGGCAAGGCTCGCAGGGCATGACCGACCCGATAAGCTCCGTGTAGTGCAAAAGGTCCTCTATCAGCACCGACATGCGCGACAGCGTCTCTCGGCTCATCCCGACCAGTTCCGCCTTCTCTCGGTCCAGCGCGCGACTGCCGCACGCGTCCAGTTCAGACAACAGCATCGAAACCGTCTGAAGCGGCGATTTCAGGTCGTGCGATACCGCATAGGCAAAGGACTTCAATTCCGCATTGGCGGCGTTCAGGTCATTGTTCGCCTTCTCAAGACACAGACGGTGCTGGCGTTCCCGGCGCGCCCTCTCATTGGCGCCCTCCAGTTCGGCATTCAACTCCCGAAAAGGTTTGCCCAACGCGTCGCCGCTTTCCGACACCAGCACGAAACGGTTCGGCGCGCGTGTCCCGTTACGGATCGCACCAACCCGGAACCGGATGCGGCGTGGCAGCCCGGGCCTCTTTGCGCGCAGTGGCAGCAGCATCGCATCGCCGGAGGCTGCGATTATCATTTCCCGCACCGCGTCTTCCGACGATATCTCGAACACGTCAGGCAAGGCCCAGCGCTCTGGCACGGCTTCGTCTTGGAACAGGTGACGCACCAGCTTTTCAGCCACTGCATTCGCCACATGCACGCGCGCCGCGCGGTCGACAAGCATCGCGTGTTTCGGCAATGCTTGAAAGGCACTTACCTCGTTGTCGCGGTGCCGCGCCGCGTCAGCCAAAGTACTCACGGCCCGCCTCGCCTTCGGTAAGGTGCACGATCACCCGACAACCCAGGTCGCCGCGTGCGATAGTTTGAGGCTTTTCCACCCGCGCATAACCCAAGTTGCTGGCTGCAATCCGGCCAAACACGCTCGTTGTCATCATGCACAGCGATTCCCGGCCCTCGACCTGACCCGCGAACGGACAGCTGCTGTTGACCAGAACAATCTTCTCGGGCGAGATCGACTCAACCTTGAACGCGCCCTCGATCCGCTCTTTCAGGTCCACCAGCGCCTGCGCCACCTGCGTCACATCAAGCGCATCAGTCTCAAAGATCGCCCGGTATTCCTCATTCATCGTTTCGCCGATCCGCGATCCGACCCGCCCAATGAACCCTTCCGCCGCTTCCAGGCCAACACGGGATTCCAGCACTTTCGCAAGTTCGCTCAGTAGCTCTCTCAGGAATTCGTCGCGATTGCGGCTGATCACCTTGTCAGCACCCGCGATTGGCGCCATTTCCATCCAATCTTCTCCGGCTGTTGGTTTCGTATCCCGATGCTAGGGCAAAGAGATTAACGAAACACCAAGAGCGCGCGGCTCCCCAAGGTCCACCTGCTCGAAATTTCACCACGCAAAAACAACACCTTGTCTTAAATTTCACCTGCTGGACCTGGAAACATCGGCCAATCGCGCGTTCCAATCTGGACTTCGCCTCGCCCCTCGCGGAAGTTGCCCCTGCAGGATACACAGCCATGACCCACACCGCACCAGACGCCCCCGGACACGCACCTATGCTCGTGCGGGAACAACGCACCGCCCCGGCGGTTTCCTTCTCAGCACGGCCGACACAGCCCGACTCATCCAAGAAAGTCGCCATGAGTGATCTCTCCAGACCCGCCCGGGATACGTATCACGGTCCACCCGGCAAATCCGGCGCGGCCCTGCACACTGCCTTCGGTACGCGCGTTCATGGCTGACTTTCTTCTGACATCAAGGCGCTGGCGTGACATTCTCAATTCGCTGCTGGCGCTCTACCTTCTGGGCACCGGGGTCGCGGCCATCGTGCTGCCGGTGCCGGAACTCCCGGCGGTTTTTGCCCTCTTGGCGTTGGCGCTGCTCAACCGTCACGGCCTTAATCGCCCGGCCTGGATCATCGGAAGCATCGTTCTGATGCTCTTGCTATGGGGCAGCATCGGCGGCTGGCTAACGGCGACGGGCGGCCTTGGCAGGTTCACTTTCCTGTCGGCCTTCCTCATCGCGCTCGGGCTGCTCAGTCGCGCCGCCTCGCGCGCGCCCGACATCCGCCGGGCCGCCGCCGTGATGGCAAGCCGCCCGCGCGGCGCGCGCTACCTCTTCGTGTCTCTCGGCACCCACATCTTCGGGATCTTCCTCAATTTCGGCGCCGCCAGCCTGATGGCCACCCTGCTGGCCCAGATTCGCGACAAGCTGGAACAGCAGAACGCGGTCGGGACCCTGACCCTCGCGATGCTGCGTGGCTTCGGCGCCATGCCGATGTGGTCGCCCCTGGCGTTGTCGACCATCGTCACCCTCTCGATCCTGCCCGAGGTCGATTATTTCCAGATCCTGCCCTATGGTCTGGTCGCCGCCGGCCTGTATCTCTTCGCGGGCTATATCGCGTCGCGAAGCACCCTCGCCGACCCTGACCAGAAAACCCTGACACGCGCCATGCCAACCCTTCCCGAACAGCTCATCCTCCTGCGCGTCGTCGCCCGTGTTGCAGCGCTGGTTGCGGTCGCCTTCACGCTCCACCGTTTTGCAGGCCTCTCCATGCCCGCCGCTGTGCTGGTGGCGGTGGTGGTCTTTTCGCTGGCCTGGTGGGCGATCCAGATCGTCTCCGGCAATGCCCCCGGACTGCAGCGCGAACTGGCCGTCACCGCGCAATCAGGCGTCAACGAGCTTGTCGTCGTTTCCTGCGCGGGCTTTCTTGGCGCCGTCATCGCCTGGTTCGTGAGCAGCGTCGACGGCGCCCTGCCAACGCCGCCCACCGCGCTACTGCCCCTGCTTGTCGCTTTGGTGCCGTTGGCGATGGTGACGGGCGGCCTCCTGGCGCTCAATCCGATCGTTTCGGCCAGCATATTGCTGGGCGTACTGCACCCGCTGGTGCCGACCCCGGCCCTCCTTTGGCTGGCGCTGGCCGCGATCCTCGGCTGGGGTGTCACCGCCAGCTCGACCCCCTTCACCGCCAACGTGCTGATCACCACCCGGATCATGCAGGTCGAACCGGCCCCACTCCTGCGCCGCGGCAACCTGAAGCTGACCGTTTTGTCGCTCGCCGCGCTGGGTCTCTTCCTGGCCACCGGCACGTTTCTCGCACTCCAAGCCTAGGAGCCCTCGATGACCTCGACCATGCAAGCCATCTTCGCCAGCAAGCCCGGCGGCCCCGACGTTCTGCGCCCCCGTGAGGTCCCGGTTCCGCAGCCCGGCCCGGACGAGGTGCTGATCCGCGTCGCCGCCGCCGGTGTGAACCGCCCCGACCTGCTTCAGCGCGAGGGCGCCTATCCCCCGCCACCCGGCGTGACCGAAGTGCTCGGCCTCGAAGTCGCCGGCGAAATCGTGGGCTGCGGCGACGAGGTGCTGTCGTTCTCGCCGGGCGACAAGGTCTGTGCACTGGTGGCGGGCGGCGGCTACGCCGAATACTGCGTCGCCCCGGCGCCACAGGTGCTACCCTGGCCCACCGGCCTGTCGGCAGTCGAGGCCGCAGCCCTGCCCGAAACCTACTTCACCGTCTGGACCAACCTCTTTCGCATCGCGCGCCTTGCCCAGGGCGAAAGCGTTCTGATCCACGGCGGCGCAAGCGGCATCGGCACCACCGCGATCCAGCTCGCGCGCGCCATGGGCGCCACCGTCTACGCCACCGCCGGCACCGACGACAAATGCCAGGCCTGCCGAGATCTCGGCGCCACGGAGGCGATCAATTACAAAACCGCACGCTTCGAGGACAAAATCACCCGCCTCACGGACGGCCGGGGCGTCGATGTCATCCTCGACATGATCTGCGCCGAGTATCTCGACCGCAACCTCGCCTCGCTCGCGGTCTCGGGGCGGCTGGTCGTCATCGCCTTTCTCGGAGGCGGCGAGGCACAGGTCGATATCAAGGCGTTGGTCAGCAAGCGCCAGACCCTGTGCGGCAGCACCTTGCGCCCGCAATCGCCTCAGGAAAAAGGCCTTATCGCGGCCGACCTGTCGGCACAGGTCTGGCCGCTGCTGGAACAGGGCACGGTCCGCCCTCTGATCAACTCCGTCCACCCGCTCGCCCGCGCCTGCGATGCCCATGCCGAGCTTGAGGCAGGCAATCACGTGGGCAAGATCGTCCTGACGGTCGACTGACCACGCGCAGGCGCGCCGAACGCGTCAACGCATCACGAAGGGATTTGCCATCGGGGAGGGGGACGTGTTGATCCACGTCGTCTTGGTGCGCGTGTAGTCATGGATGGCGTCCAGACCCGCCTCGCGCCCATACCCCGAGCGGTCGACCCCTCCGAAGGGCGCGATCGGAGATACGGCGCGATAGGTATTCACCCAACAAATCCCCGCCTTGAGCCGCGATGACACCCGGTGCGCACGCGCCAGGTTCTCGGTGAAAACCCCGGACCCAAGGCCGAAGGGCGTGCCGTTGGCAAGCGCGATGGCGTCTTCCTCGGTGTCGAAGGGCAAGAGCGACATCACAGGGCCGAACATTTCGACCTTCAGCGTCTCAGTCTCCGCATCGGCGCATTCCACAAGCGTCGGCGCCATGTAATTTCCGGGCCGGTCCAACGGCGCACCCCCAAAGCGAATAGTCGCGCCCCCGGCCACAGCCGCAGCAAGGGTCTTTTCGATCTTGTGAACCTGGTCCGTCGTGCAGAGCGGTCCAATCTGCGTTCCGGCGTCGAGCGGGTCGCCGATGACCACCCCTTTCATCTTTTCTTCGATCTTTCCCGCCACCGCATCCAGAACCGAGCGGTGCACCAACCCGCGCGACCCGGCCACGCAGCTTTGGCCGGACGCGCCGAAATTGCCCGCGATCAGTCCGTTCGCGGCACCGTCCAGATCCGCATCCTCGAAAACCAGGATGGGAGATTTGCCGCCAAGTTCCAGCGTCGTGACCGCGAAGTTCTCAGCCGAATTGCGCACCACGTGGCGTGCCGTGTCGGGTCCGCCGGTAAAGGCGATGCGGTCGACATCCGGATGGCGGGTCAGCGGGATGGCACAGTTCTCCGCGTCGCCCGTGATGACCGAGACGACACCCGCAGGAAAGCCGGCGCGCTCAATCAGACGTGCGAATTCGAGCATGGGCGCAGGCGCGGTTTCGGCCGCCTTCAAGACCACGGCACAGCCCGCCGCAAGCGCAGGTCCAAGCTTTGTCGCGGTCAGGAACATCTGCGCGTTCCACGGCACGATGGCGGCCACGACACCAATCGGCTCGCGCCGCGTAAACACATGCATGTCGGGTTTGTCGATCGGCAGGACGGCACCTTCGATCTTGTCGGCCAGCCCCGCGTAATAGCGATAGTAATCGCCCACATAGGCAGTCTGGCTCGACGTCTCGGCCAGCAGCTTGCCACTATCGGTGGTCTCGATCCGTCCGATCTCGGCGGCATTTTCCTCGATCAGGTCGGCCAGCCGGTACAGCAGCTTGCCCCGCTGCGTCTGGGTCATGTCGCGCCACACGGGATCGTTCAGCGCGCGGCGGGCCGCAAGGATCGCGCGGTCGACGTCCGATTTCGAGGCGCAGGCGAACGTCGCCCAGTCCTCGCCGGTTGCCGGGTTCTGCGAGGTCATGATCTGGCCGTCGGACCCTTCGGTCCAGGACCCGTCGATGAAAAGCTGGTAGTGCGGTCGGGCGTTCATATCGGTCCTCACGTAAAGGCGGGCATGACATCGTCGATGAAGCGGGTGAGCGACGCGCGTTTACGCTCGAAGCTCATGCCGCTGTCGATCCAGAAGGAATATTCGTCATAGCCAAGGTCCTCGTATTTCCTGATCTTGGCAATGACATCTTCGGCGGTACCGATGGTCAGGTCCCGGGCCATGTTCTCCGGCGCCATCATGGCGTTGCCCGCGATCTCCTCGTCCGAAAGCGGCGCAAGCAGGCCCTGTTCGACGGGGCGCTTGTTCTGGAACCAGGCTCCGAAATAGCAATAGAACCGCGAGAACTCCCGCGCCGCCCGGTCAACGTCATCGGCATCCGCGCCGACATAGGTATGATGCAAGAGCATGACCTTGGGGCGCGGGCCATCGTGGCTCTCGCAGGCCGCGTTGAAGCGGGCCATCAGTGTTTCGATCTCGTCCATCCCCTGCCAGAGTGGCGTCACCTGTATGTTGAACCCGTTGTGCACGCCGAATTCGTGGCTGTTGGGGTCGCGCGCGGCGATCCAGATCGGCGGGCCGCCATCCTGCACCGGCTTGGGCGCGGCGGTTGCGGCGGGGAAGCTGTAGAATTCGCCTTCGTGGGCGCAGTCGCCAGCCCAGAGCTTGGGAAGTAGCGGCGTGCTCTCGCGCATTCTCTGCCCCGCTTCCCAGGCATCCATGCCCGGCATCAGCCGCTCATATTCGTAGGAATAGGCACCGCGGGCAATGCCAAGCTCGATGCGTCCGTCTGTCATCAGGTCCGCCGCCGCGGCCTCGCCGGCCAGCTTGATCGGGTGCCAGAACGGCGCGATGATCGTCCCCGTCCCCAGCTTCACGTTTCGGGTGTGGTGGGACAGGTTGACCAGTGTCGTCAGCGGGTTCGGCGCGATGGTGAATTCCATCCCGTGATGCTCGCCGGTCCATATGGCGCGCATACCGGCCTCGTCCGCCATCTTGCAAAGCGCGATCAGCTCTTCGTTCAGCTGACGGTGTGATTGTTCGGGCGTCAGGCGCTCCATGTGCACGAAAAGAGAAAAATCCATGCGTCAGGTCCTTTCAGGCAAATGGTGAACATCTCCGCGCCGGGCATCGCCAACATAGAGGCCGAAGCTGCGGGTCTCGGCCTCCTCTGCAAAGCGGTGCATCATCTGCGTGATCGCCGCCGTTGCGAAGGTCAGCCCGGGAATGTCGCGGATCGGATGACGGGTGAATGCCGAACCTGCGGCCGAGGCATTCGCCAGGAAATAGGAGCATTGGACATTGCCGTCGTCGAACACCGCGTAGGCAGGCCCCAGGCGGACGGGCTGGCCGCGCGAACCGAGGTTTCCCGCAAGTGTTCGGCGGACATGTTGCCGCTCGGTCGAGATCACCTGTGGCGGGCGATAGCCGGCATCGGTCTTTTCAAGAAGGACCTCATCGCCTTCAGTGATGATCGCCCCCAGCAGGGCCGTGTTGCCCGCAGGGTCGAGCGCGGCGCGCTCAAGGCCGAGGCTGAAGAACTGCCCGCCTGCATATCCAAGGCCGCGTCCGGCGTCGTGATGAAAGGCACGCACCTCGCCGAGCAGGATGGCGTGATCGCCCGCGTCGACCACTTGGTGCGTCGTGCAGGAGAATTGCGCGAGCGCCCCGTCAATTAGGACGTTGCCATGCGGGTCCGCCCGGTGCGGGGTGCGGGCAAAGCGGTCTCCCTTGAAGGTCGCAAAGGTATTGGCCACGTCTTCCTGCCCTTCGGCAAGGACGTTGACGGCAAAGTGCGAACAGCTTGCGAAACTGTCGTAGGACGACAGGAACCTGCCCGGGCAGACCAGCAGGAGCGGCGGATCAAGCGAAACCGAAGAGAACGAATTGGCCGTGAACCCCAGCGGCGTCCCATCCGCCGCCTTGCAGGTCACGACCGTGACGCCGGTCATGAAGCTGCCGAAAGCCCGGCGCAGCGCGCGCGGATCGAGTGCGCTCATGGCCATACCTCCCGCGCGAGGTCGAGCATCGCGGCGTTCACCTCATCGGCATGGGTCATAGGCATCATGTGCGCCGCGCCCTCGACAATCAGTGCACGGCCGCGCGGCGCCAGCACAGCCATGGCGCGCGACATATCAGGCGTGGAATTCGGCTCCAGCGCCCCGGTTGCAAAGAGCGCGGGACAGGCCAGCGACCGCAGTGCCGTCCGGCTCGGTCCCCGGGACTCCGCAAACGCCGTGTAGGCCAGTTTGTAGCCTCGCGGGTCCACATTGCGCAGCCAGGTCTCGCAGGCGGACCGCTCGGGCGAGGCCGCATCGCCGAACCAGCGGTGCAGCGTCGACGACGGATCTGGCGCGCGCGTTTCGTCAAAACTGGCGGCCCGCGCCCGAACCGCCGCATCGGCCTCCGGCGTGCGCTCGAAGACGGCGTTGAGCGCGGCGACCGCGCAGACATGCGACGGCGCGCGTACGGCCACGTCGAGAGCGATCATCGCGCCCATGGAATGTCCCACCAGCATCGCGGCTTGCGGCAAGGTTTCGACCACCGCCAGGGCGGCCTCCACGTAGGTCTCCAATGTCGGCGTTCCGTCCGGGCACTGGCTGCCGCCATGGCCCGGCATGTCCGGTGCGATGACGCGATAGTCGCCCCCCAGCGTGTCGACCTGCGGCCCCCAGGCATCGGCGTTCAGGCCAACCCCGTGCAGCAACACCACGGGGTGCCCCTCGCCGACGTCGATCGCCGACAGGCCGGCAACCTCAGACCGCGGCAGGATTGTCGACGTCATGGCCCAAATCCTTCAGGTCCTGATAGCGATCCCCGATCCGGTGATGCGGCCGGCCGGACAATGCCGCGCCCAGCACGACGATGACCTCGTCATCGCGCGGCGCATCGGGGATTGAGAACTGTATCGTCAGATAGTGCGACCGCCTCCCGGCATCGTTCTTGTCCATCAACGGCACCATGATAGGCGCGTTGGCGGGGCCGCGGGTGTTGGTGAAAGCGAGATAGGACTTGGCCTCTACCGCCTCTCGGAAATGATTGCCGAAGCGCAGCGTGTGGATCAGGCCCGACGCGTGCTCAATCTCTCCATCCAACCCCACGACGGCGGCCTTGCCATAAGCCTCGATCGCGGCGCCGCTGCCGGCAAGGCCGATCATCCTCTCTGTCAACATCTTGCCCAGGACCGGCCCATAGGCCTGTATCTCGGGCTTAAGATCCGGCACGAAACGGCCGGCCCACGGGTTTTTCAGGACAGCGGCAACCGCGAACATGCGCCAGGGCGCCTCGGCCGCACGGAACCCCTCGACAAGAACCTCCTCGTCATAGGTCACTATCTTCCTGATCTCGGGCGTCATCTCATCCTCCGTTCGCTTTGAACCAGAGTTAGAAAATGGCGGATTTTTTGACAAATGATCGATTCATGTGCTTAGGTATTAGCAACACTTATATCTAGCTTGACCATGGCAAAATCCCTTCCTCCTCTCGGCTGGCTGCGCTCTTTCGAGGCCGCGGCGCGTCACCTGAGCTTTACGGCCGCGGCCGAGGAACTGGGCCTGACCCAATCCGCCATAAGCCAGCAGGTGAAGTCCCTGGAGACACGGCTGGGTGTCCCACTTTTCACGCGACGCGCGCGCGGACTTGCCCTGACGGATGTCGGCCGACGTCTGCTGCCCAATGTCGAAGCGCCGCTTCAGGCCTTGGCGACCGCAATGGTTGGTATGGACACGGAACCGCCGGGGGGGATACTTACGATTGCGGCCTCGGTCAGCGTGGCGCAATGGATCATCGCACCGTGGCTGCCGGAGTTTCGTCTCCGCCATCCGACCACCAATATCCGGCTGCTGAGTGCGATCTGGCCGGACGATTATCATTCGTTCCGCGCCGATATCGAGATACGCTTCGGATCAGCACGCCAAGTCGGGCCCGATGCCGACGCCATTTTGCCGAACCGTCTGATTGCCGTGAAATCCCCGAAACTTGCGGGGGGCTTGCAGGACCTGCCCCTTATCGAAGCGGTCGGCACCTCCAGCGGCTGGCAAAGCTGGTCCAAGGCGATCGGGAAGACGCCGCAGCCAGCCCTGCAAACCGATACCTACGGGATGGCACTGCATCTCGCGTCGCTTGGCAATGGCGTCGCATTGGTCAACGAGTGGCTGGCGGGCCACGCGTTGCAAACCGGACTGGTCGAGCGCGCCCACCCCGCGTCGATCCCGGCTCACGAGGGGTATTTCCTGTCGATTGACCAAAGCAAGCCAGCGGCTGCAGAGATGCGCGCATGGCTGATGCAAGGCGATCCCGATCACAGCAGCGTTGTCACATAGGGGCCAGCGAAAAGACGACCGTCAGCGCCATGACCTTGATTGTCCCGACCGACCACGGGCCAACCTGACGACGCCCCCCGCAGCCCTGCGCCGTTCAAACGCCCACGAACCGCTCCGTGATATCCGGCGTCAGCGCGTCCATGTTACCCGCCCACACCGTTTTACCCCGCTCCAGCAGCACAGCGCGGTCCGCCACCTGCGCCAGTTCCTTCACCGACTTGTCGATCACCAGCAGCGCCATACCCGACGCGCCGCGCACCTGTCCCAAAGCCGCCCAGATTTCCGCCCGAACGAGCGGTGCAAGCCCCTCGGTGGCCTCGTCGAGGATCATCAGCCTTGGGTTGGTCATCAGCGCCCGGCCAATCGCCAGCATCTGCTGCTCGCCCCCCGACAGTGACGCCGCCACCTGCCCCGCACGCTCTTCCAGCCGCGGAAACAAGTCCGCCACCCGCGCCCGGTCCCATGGGCCGGGCCGGGCCGCTGCCAACAGGTTCTCCGCAACCGTCAGGTCCCGGAAACACCGCCGCCCCTCCGGCACAAGGCCAATCCCCAGCCGCGCGGCCCGGTGGCTCGGCAGATTGTGCAAATCCTGGCCGTCGAAGCGCAATACACCCAGGCTGGGGATCATCCGGCAGATCGCCCGCACCGTGGTGGTCTTGCCCATCCCGTTGCGCCCCATCAGCGCCACGGCCTCGCCCGCGCCCACCTTTAGGTCCACGCCGAACAGCGCCTGGCTAGCGCCATAGCTTGCCTCCAGCCCTTCGACCTGCAACAGGCTCATGCCTCTTCCCCCAGATAGGCGTCGCGCACCGCCCGGTCCGCCCGGATCTCGGCCACTGTCCCCGTTGCGATGATCCGCCCGTAGACCAGCACACTGATCCGGTCCGCCAGGGCAAAGACCGCGTCCATGTCATGCTCCACCAACAGGATCGGAGCCGTGCCGCGCAATTCGCTCAGGAATCCCGTCATCCGCTTCGAGCCTTCCGCGCCAAGCCCCGCCATCGGCTCGTCCATCACGAAGGCACGCGGGCCAAGGCTCAGCGCCACCGCCACTTCCAACTGCCGCCGCTGCCCGTGCGACAGGTCCGCACACCGCGTCGCCGCCACGTCCTCCAGCCCCACCTGCGCCAGCGCCGCCTCTGCCCTGTCGCGCAAATCGGCCTGGCGCAACGCTGCCCCGAAGAACCGCCAGGGCCGCCCCAAGGCCCCCAGCGCGCCCAGCACCACGTTCTGCAGCACCGTGTCTTCCATCGCCAATTGCGACACCTGGAACGTCCGGCCCAGCCCGGCCCGCGCCCGCGCCGCTGCCCCCGTCCGCGTCACGTCTGTCCCGCCCAGCCACACCTGTCCGGCATCCGGGCGCAAAAGCCCGCAAACCTGCTGGATCAACGTCGACTTGCCCGCGCCATTGGGCCCGATGATGGCGTGAATCTCTCCCGCCTTCAGGTCGAGCGACACGTCCTCGCTCGCCGTCAAAGCGCCGAACCGCTTCGTGATCCCCCGCGTCTCCAGCACCAGCTCAGTCATGCGCGACCGCCCTGCCCGCCAAGAGCCCGACGATGCCACCCCGCGCAAACAGCACGATCAGCAGCAGGATCACCCCCAGCCAGATCAACCAGAACTCCGTCAGCCCGCCCAGCCAATGCTCCAGCACGACGAACACCGCCGCCCCCACCACCGGGCCGAACAGCCGCCCGACGCCGCCAAGGATCACAAGGATGATGATCTCGCCCGAGAACTGCCAGCTGAACATCGTCGGGCTGACAAACCGGTTGAGATCGGCAAAGAGCGCCCCGGCCAGCCCCGTGATCGCGCCCGAAATCACGAAGGCCACCAGCTTCAGACGCATCGGGTTCAGCCCCACCGTCTCCACCCGCACCGGCACCTGCCGTGCCGCGTTCAACGCCAAACCGAAAGGCGACCGCATCAGCCGCGCGTTCAGCCACAGCACCGCGCAGAGGATCGCGAAACAAACCCCGAAGAACTGGATCGGCACCAGCGTGTTCAGCCCCGGAAAGCCGTTGCGCACATAGATCGACAGGCCGTCTTCGCCACCATAGGCGCTCCACGAGATCGCGAAGTAGAAAAACATCTGGCCAAAGGCCAGCGTAATCATGATGAAATAGACCCCGCTCGTGCGCAGGCTCAAAACCCCGATCACCAGCGCCGCCAGTGCCGAGGCCACGACGGCCACCAGCCATATCACCGGCATGCTCTTGGTGCCTTCGATCAGCATCGGCCATTCGGTCACCGCGGTGTAGGTCTGCGCATGATGCGCCAGTATGCCCATCGCATATCCGCCGATGCCAAAGAACACCGCATGCCCCAGGCTGACCAGCCCGCCCAGCCCCAGCGCGATGTTCAGCCCCACCGCGGCCAGCGCCAAAATCGCCACACGGGTCGCCAGCGTGATGGTGAAGGGCTCGTCCGCCACGAGCGCCCAAAGCGGCACCGCAACCAGCCCGGCCAGAACCGCGAAATTGACCCAGAATTCCCGGCTCATGCCCCCAATCATGCCCGCGCTCCGAACAGGCCCGTGGGCCTCCACACCAGCACCGCGCTCATCAGGATGTAGATCGCCATCGACGCCAGCGATGCCCCGACCTGCGTGCCCGCCGCCGGCTCCATGAACAGCTTGAAGAACTCGGGCAGGAATATCCCTCCAAGCGTATCCGTCAGCCCCACCAGGATCGCGCCCACGAAGGCCCCCCTGATCGACCCGATCCCCCCGATCACGATCACCACGAACGCCAGGATCAGGACCGGCTCACCCATGCCCACCTGCACCGACTGGATCGCACCCACCAGCGCGCCCGCAAGCCCCGCCAGCGCCGCGCCCAGCGCAAAGACAAGCGTGTACAGCTTCGAGATGTCCACGCCCAGCGCCGCGATCATCTCCCTATCGTTCTCCCCTGCCCGGATACGGATGCCGATCCGCGTGCGTTCGATCAACAGCCACAGACCCAACGCCACGGCCAGCCCCACGCCGATCAGCGCCAGCCGGTACAGCGGATACTGGATGCCTCCCGGCAGCGTCACCGGCCCCGACAGCGCGTCGGGAATGTCCAGGTACAGCGGGAAAGAGCCAAAGAGGTACCGCGTGCCCTCAGAGAAGATCAGGATCAGCGCGAAAGTGGCCAGCACTTGGTCCAAATGATCGGTCGCGTATAATCGCCGGATCACGGCCACTTCCACGACCGCGCCGACCGCCGCCGCCACGGCCAGCGCCGCGCCCAGCGCCAGCAGGAAGCTCCCCGTCGCCGCCGCCACCGCCGCGGCGGCAAAGGCGCCCACCATGTAAAGCGACCCGTGCGCGAGGTTGATCAGCCCCATCACCCCGAAGATCAGCGTCAGGCCCGCGGCCATCAGGAACAGCATCACCCCGAACTGAAGCCCGTTCAGAACCTGTTCGATGATCAGAATGCTCGACATCCGCGCCGCTTTCCCCTGCCGCTATCCGCTGCCCGATGGCGCGGGGTTAAACCACGCCCGGCGCCCAAGGCCAAGCCCCCGCGGCACGCGCGCACTGCGCGCCCCGATGCGGTACGGCCCGACTCGCGCCGTTCTCCCTTATGCAGAACGGCCGGCCCGGGTTTTCTCCGGAAAACAATCGGTTGCCGCTTAACGCCATTTTAAGCCGGCCCTCCTAGCATCCGGCCAGTAACGCATATGCAGTGTGAAGGGCCCCGCATGACAGAACCAGACACTCCAGCCGATGACGCGCCGCTTGACCTTCCCGAGCGCATGGATTTCGCCGCCTGTGAAACCCTGGCGGCCAGCCTCGATGACCGCCGCGGCGCGCGTCTTTGTCTTCACGCCGGCAATGTCGGCTTTCTCGGCGCCCTTGCGGCCGAGATTCTGCTGCGCGCCCGGCAGGAATGGCAGGCCGACGGCACCGCGTTCGACCTGATCGACCCGTCGCCCGATTTTCTCAAGGGGCTGGCTCTTCTCGGCATCCCCAGAAACGCCCTGGTTCAAGAGGACATCGCATGACCCGCATTCTGGCCGTCGACGATTCGCGCACGATGCGCAGCATGTTGCAACAGGCCCTGACCGGCGCCGGGTTCGAGGTCGAACTCGCCGAGGATGGTGTTGACGGGCTCGAACGTCTCGAAACTGCCGATCCCGACCTGATCATTACCGACATCAACATGCCGCGGCTCGACGGGTTCGGCTTCATCGACGGGGTGCGCAAGGGCGATCGGGTCTCGACCGTGCCGATCCTGGTGCTGACCACCGAAAGCGGCGACGCGCTCAAGCAACGAGCGCGCGACGCCGGTGCCACCGGCTGGATCG
This sequence comes from Roseovarius sp. MMSF_3298, assembly GCF_030733705.1. Classification (NCBI taxonomy): domain Bacteria; kingdom Pseudomonadati; phylum Pseudomonadota; class Alphaproteobacteria; order Rhodobacterales; family Roseobacteraceae; genus Roseovarius; species Roseovarius sp. MMSF_3298. The sequence goes on along the minus strand of NZ_JASHIN010000024.1, from coordinate 1,009 downwards.
TCAAGCCGTTCGACGAGGAGAAACTCGTTCAGATCATCCAGCGTCTCGTCGTCTGAGGAAGGGATAAAGACATGAACGACCTCAACCAGATGTTCTTTCAGGAATGCGACGACCTGCTCGAACAGCTCTCCTCCGGCCTGAACGACCTCGAGGCGGGCGCAGGCGACGAGGAAACCGTCAACAGCATGTTCCGCGCCGTCCACTCGATGAAGGGCGGCGCCGGGGCCTTCGGCCTGGATCAACTCGTCTCCTTCGCCCACGCGTTCGAGAACGTGCTCGACGACATACGCAGCCAAAGGCTGGTGGTGGGCGACAATGTCGTCAACCTCCTGCTGACCGCCAGCGATCACCTCGCCGATCTCGTCGAGGCCGCCAGCCAGGGCACCGAACTGCCGCCCGAACAGGGCGCGTCAATCCTCAGCGACCTCAAACATGTCAGCAATGCCGCCAACGGCACATCCGGCGACGAGCAAGAGACCGTTGAAGAGGTCGACGAAGCCGATTTTCAACCGACGTTCCTCGCGATCGATGGCGACCTGCCCTCGCTCGACGACATGGCGGCCCCCGAGGCGGACGCGCCGGTAACGATCCGGTTCAAGGCCTCGCAACAGCTCTTTGCCAACGGTCACGATCCCGCAATCCTGTTCCGCAGCCTCGAAACGCTCGGCACGCTAGAAATCGAGGCCGATCTCTCCGCGCTCACGCCCCTTCGCGACGGCCCCTGGTCCAAGCCCGCGCTCAGCTGGACGCTGACTTTCACCGCCGACGATTCCGTCGACGAGGCCGCCATTCGCGAGGTCTTCGAATTCGTCGAAGGACTGTGCGAACTCGAGATTTCCGCAGCCGCGACCGGCCCTGGCGGCCTGCCGCCCCTGCCCGCGCCGTCCGATATCCAGCTGCCCCCCGACGCATTGGCCCAAGACACGGGCACGGCAGCTGCAGTGGCGCAACCCACCGGCGACGCTCCGGCGCCCGACCAATCCGATGCAGCGGCGCCCGCCACCAGCGC
>NZ_JASHIN010000023.1:0-64923 GCF_030733705.1 Roseovarius sp. MMSF_3298 | reverse complement strand
GCCATGCGGTTCAACGGTATCCTGCGCAGCCGCCAAGCAGACCCGCTCCCAGCATGGATCGACAACGCGATCGAAACTGATCTGGCGCCCATCGTGCGCTTTGCCCGCACATTGAACCGGGACTTCGATGCAGTCAAAAACGCCATCGAGATGCCATGGAGCAACGGCCAAGCAGAAGGTCAGATCAATCGCCTGAAGACGCTCAAACGCGCCATGTACGGTCGAGCCGGTCCAGAATTGTTGCGGGCGAGAATGCTACCGTTCCGCCACACAGATTGAGGCAGAGCCGGAATTCATGAGATTCAAGCCCTTGCCTGAAAAGCGAGTCGGGGTTCATGAGATTCTGTACCGGTATTTATGAGACTGGATGAGTCGGTATTTGTGAGACTGGCGCTGTCTCGCGGCTTTTTCGGCAGTCTGGCGTGCTCTCTCGTCGCGCTCAGCGCGCCAGAACCGGGCCGAGATGCTGCGCCTCAACGAGAGAGGCCATGGGCTAATCGCCTGCCGGACCCGTCCATGCCCCTCCGCATCGCTCTCGAGCATGACTGAGATCGCCCATTTGACCGGATCCTCAATGATCCGCCCGACGCCGACCGTCAGCGCGAAACACTGCAAGAGCGAGCCCTGCGCCAGGGCGTGGAGACCCGGTCGCACCGGCTTGGCAAGCACTGGCGCCACCTGATCGTATTCGGGGACAACGACCGTCAGCGCCTGTCGGAGGATCGGCGTGGTCAAAAAATCATGATAGTCCCGGCGGTCTTTCAGAGACATTCGTGGCTGCTCGTCGACGTTCGGTGGCGAGGCGCGGCGATGCCGTGCGGTCAGAACCGTAAGCACCTCTGGCGCCGCCAAGGTCTCCTGCCCCGCGCCGCGCGCCCAGGCATCGAGATGCGCGGCACCGGCCTCGGCATGCCCTTCAAGTTTCTTGAAGCAATCCGCACCGAACCGGTCGGACAGGGTCTCGCCGGTGGCGTCCCGAAACTCCACACCATGCACCTTGCAGCGAAATCGCCACGGCAGCGCGGCGGCTTTGCGATGCAGGTCTTCGGGACAGTGCGGGCACGGAGACCGGTTCTTCCGCGCGATCATCAAGCGCGCCGCAGACCCCAACTCCCGGAAAGTCATGGCCTGCACCGCTTCGGGCGAAAGGCCGGTCCGAGCCGCGATCAGAGCCCCCTGCCCTTCCGAAAGACGCCATTCCAGGTCGAACACGTCGTGCCACTTCAGGCCAAGCGCGGCGACGAACTCCGAAACCGTCATGGCATAGAACGGGGCCATGCGCGCGGCCCAGGAAGACAGCCGTTCGTCCGCCTCGGGGAGGTAGACAACCGGCAGGCGCCCGTGCGCCGTCACACCGGCTCTCCCAGGACCGCCTGCAACCGGTCGCCGCCCAGAATATCGCGCGAGAGGATGCGTTCCTCGCCGCTTTCGATGGCGGCGATCGCCAGCTGCGACAAGATCGAAAAGATGCCCGAGGTGATGCCGCCCGTCACCTTGATCATCCGCGTGAGTGCCTTCTCGTCGATCTGGCTTTGGCGCCGAAGCGGCAGCGTGCGCATGAGCGTGCTCATCAGCCCGTTCAGATCCTCGCCCTCGCGCCAAGGCGGCAACGCGAAGGCCTCGAAACGGCGCACCAGCTGATCATCGGTGCGCAGCGCGTTGCGAGCCTGCGCTGTACCGACACAGACCAACGGGATGCGCAGCTCGTTGCCCAGAAAGCGCAGCATGTTCAGGAATCGTGCCTGTTCGCGGATCGTCCCCGCCTGCAGGCTGTGAATCTCGTCGATGACCAGCATCCCCGGACGCAATTCGGCGAGCAGTCGTAAGGCCAGGCTTTCCAGCACAGACAGTGTCGCCCGCGGCGGCTCCGGGGCGCCAATCGCCGCCAGGATCCGGCGGTAGAAGCGCGATTCATCAGGCCCAGACACCATCTGCACGGCGACAACCGGCATATGCAGCCGTCCGCTGGTCTCGTCGAAGCTTGATGCGTGATCGCGGGTGAACTTCTCGATGATCATCGTCTTGCCCATGCCGCTGTCACCGACAATGAGCAGGTTGGGCATGCGGGCGCGCTCGGGAAACGACATCAGCGTTTCCAGCTTCTCCAAGGCGGCCTCGGCCCTGGGGTAGGAGATCCAGCGGTCGGCGCGAATCCGGTGAATGCGCTCCTCGGCGCTGAGCGCGGCGATCTTGCCGGCCCCCGGATAGAGATGCATGAACTCAGTCATCCTCGTACCACTCCTCGACCTTGAAGCCGGGATGGCTGAGGAACGGGCTCCCCTCCCCTTCCGGCGCAGGCAGGGCTTCTCGCACGGCGATATCCGGTGTCACATCGATCATCGGCAAAGGGGCGAGATGCGCCCGCCGCGCCTGATGGCGCCGTATCGCCTTGGTCTGTCGCTCGGCGCTGTCGACGACGTTGCGCTGCGCCTCGATCGTTCTGAAAATCAGCTCCTCATCTACCGACCGGCGCCCGGCCTCGCGCAAAGCGCGTCGCGCCGCGCGGTGCTCCCAGAGCGTGACCGTAGGCCGTGTCAGATCCGCCGGCCGGGCTTCGATGATCCCGTTCTCTGTCAGCACGAAGATGCGCGAAAGATCACGCGGGTCGTATTTGAGCGTGAACTTTCGGCTTTCGCGGCCCATCAGCCAGCGCAGCTCGTCCGCCCAGTAGCGGATGTGGAAGAGATGCAGGCCGTCGCGCTGCAAAACTCGCAGCTCGGAGGGCAGGAAATCGACCAGGAACTGCCTGAGATCGGCCGGGATTTGTACCCGGACCTCGTTCGTCCGCGCCGCCCAAGCCGCCGCAGGAGTGGTTTCCAGCGCGCTGTGGACCCGCGCATGGTAGGAGCCAGTGATCTCGAGAGCGAGCCAGGTTTCCAGCTCATCGAGCGTCATCACCGCCTCGGCTTCGGCGTCGAGGTCGCCGCGCTCAAAAATGTTCGAGAAATGCGAACCCGGCAGCAGGTGCACCGCCCCCATCATCGTGCCGATCAGCCGCTCGATATGCCCGCCATAGCGCGGCGTGCCGGGCGGGCGGTACTGCAGGTCGATCTGGTATTCGGAACAGGCCCGCTCGAAGGCCCGCGCGTGGAACTCCGCGCCATTGTCCACGTAAATCGCGTTCGGGATACCCTGCGCAGCCCAATCCGTGCTGATACCTCGTGCAGTGAGCCAATGCGACTTGTCCATAACCGCATGGGTCAGACACAGTGCGACGGCCAGTAGCGATGGCGGCTCCAGCGATAGGTAAAACCCCAGAACCATGCGGGTATTCACGTCGATCGCGACCGTTAGCGTCGGTCGGCCGAGCGGGCGTCGCGTCACCGGATCTACCACTGTCACGTCAGCCTTGGTGTGGTCGATCTGGACGATATCGAGAGGGCTGTCTGCAGTAAGGCCTCCCGGCGTGGCCAGATGGCGTCGCTCGGCCTTGTCCTTGCCTTCACGCCGGGCCATCAGCTTTGCCTGATCGTGCCCCTCCAGCCAGCGGCCCAAACGCCGGATCGAGGGTGGAGCCAACCCTTGCGCCTGACAATCGGCAGCGATCTCCCGCCAGAACCGCGTCCTGGTGGGCTTGCGGCGGGTGGCATAGAAAACCCTGAAATGGTGGGACACGATCGCTTCCACCGCCGGGTCCAAGGGCTGCATGCCCGGTTTGGGCCCCCGGGTATCCCGTAGCAGTGCACTGGTCCGCCCGTCTTCGCGGAACTGCTTCACCAGACGAAAGAGCGTGGATCGGCTGACATTCAACTGGCGCATGGCCCAGTCGACATTGCCCTGAGTGAGCCGGACCGGCAGCTCCGCGATCACTTGCGCGCGGCGCTCGGCCTCTTCCCAATCCTTGTCAGCTGGAAAATTATCGGACATAACTTACTCAGTGCATGGATGCCGGATAGTCTCACCAATGGTGACTCAAATCGGCGTCCAGTCTCACATACCCTGAATCGGTTTCAGAAATGCGACACAGGCAAGCTATTGAAAACAAATGGAACGCATTCTCAGAAATTCCGGCAGACCGACAGATTCAATGGAAAATGCCCTCAGAGACCGAGAAATCGACATCAACGCCCCCTGATGAACTGAATGATGCTCGCGTCGACGAGCAAGATCAAGAGGAAAACGATGACATCGCCCTGCCCTCCCATGTGGCCGGATCCGGGACGCTCGATCGACTGGTCGACACGGCGCGCAACTACGCACGCGCCGCGGCCTCGGACAACACGCTGAAAGCTTATGCGAAGGACTGGGCGCATTTTACCCGCTGGTGCCGGATGAAGGGCACGGAGGCGCTGCCTCCGTCACCGGAGATGATTGGCCTCTATCTCGCCGACCTGGCGACCGGATCGGGCCCCTCCCCTGCCCTCTCCGTCTCGACCATCGACCGGCGCCTGTCGGGTCTCGCCTGGAACTACGCACAGCGCGGGTTCACCCTCGACCGGAAAAACCGTCACATCGCCACGGTGCTCGCCGGGATCAAGCGCAAGCACGCGCGCCCACCGGTGCAGAAGGCAGCAATCCTGGCCAAGGACATCCTCGCGATGGTGGCGACTCTGCCCTATGACCTGCGAGGGCTGCGGGATCGCGCGATCCTGCTGCTGGGATATGCCGGAGGCCTGCGCCGCTCGGAAATTGTCAGTCTTGATGTGCACAAGGACGACACACCAGATTCTGGTGGTTGGATCGAGATCTTCGACAAGGGCGCCCTGCTCACCCTCAACGCCAAGACCGGTTGGCGCGAGGTCGAGATCGGCCGCGGGTCACGCGAACAGACCTGCCCGGTGCTCGCGCTGGAACATTGGCTGCACTTTGCGAAAATCGACTTCGGGCCGGTCTTTACCCGGACTTCGCGGGACGGCAAGCGGGCGTTGGACGCCCGGCTCAACGACCGCCATGTCGCCCGGCTGATCAAACGCACCGTGCTGGCTGCAGGCCTTCGCCCCGACCTGCCGGAGAAAGACCGTCTGGCGCTGTTTTCCGGTCACTCGCTGCGCGCCGGCCTCGCCAGTTCGGCCGAGGTCGACGAACGCTACGTGCAAAAGCACCTGGGGCACGCTTCGGCCGAGATGACCCGCCGCTACCAGCGCCGTCGGGATCGGTTCCGCGTGAACCTGACCAAGGCCGCAGGTCTCTAATCCCGGTTAGTCCGTCTTCCCTTTCAACGCCGAGAGCGCCGCAATATGACGCGGCAGATCGCTCCGGGAGTGCAGGATATCGACGATGATGACTTCCTCGGGCCGGTCCAGAAACACAAGGAAGTGCTCCCCTGCCCTTAGATATCTCAGGTCTGCGACGTCATCGACCAGGATGGAGCAACTCCTACTGTGTGCCTGCCCATTCACGATCGCTTCGCAGCGGGCAAGAAGCTCAGCTTCGTAAATGCCTGCCTGACGGAGCCCAAATCTCTCGATGGTCCAGAGGGCGATCTCAACAAGACTATTTTCCGCCCGACGCGTCAGCCGAAAAGATCGGCTCATGACGTTGTCCGGGCCCTCGCAAAAGCCCGACGAACCGCATCCGCCCCACTCCCCTCGGCCAAGTCGCCGCGTTCCGCCTGCTGAAGACCTTCCAAAAGGCCGCCCCGAATGTCGGCCAACTGAGCCTCTTCCTGCTCAAGCAGTCGCAAACCCGCCCGCATGGCCTCGCTAACATTCTGGTATCGGCCCGACGCGACCAACGCCTGAACCAACTCATCTTGGGTTTCAGTCAGAACAACGTTGCGTGTCACCATGGAACAAGTCTCCTTATTGGCAACATATGCCAATATGAGGTTTCGGTCAATGTTGGGGAGCCTTGCATCGCCGTTACCAAAGGGTCGTTTACTAGCGATACCTTGAATTGCAAACGGCCCGTTTTCATGTCCCTGATAGGCTATGCCCGCGTTTCCACAGAGGATCAGACCCCCCTGCCCCAGTCCGAGGCGCTGCAATCGGCGGGCTGTGCCGAGATCCTTGAAGAGCACGCCTCGGGCGGCAATCGCGCGCGTCCTGTGCTCGCGCGGGTGCTCGAACGCGTCCAGAGCGGCGATACACTTGTCGTCGTGCGGATCGACCGGCTTGCGCGGTCTCTGTCGCACTTACTAGAGGTGATCGAGCGTCTGGAGGCCAAGGGAGCTTTCTTCCGGTCGCTGCAGGATCCAATCGACACCGCCTCCCCTCAAGGAAAATTCACATTGCAGGTTCTGGGCGCCGCGGCCGAGTTCGAGCGCGCGCTGATCCGCGAACGCACCAAGGCTGGGCTTGCCTCTGCGCGCGCCAAAGGACGTGTGGGCGGCAACCCTGGTCTTCGCGCCAAGGACCCCGCCGCGCTACGCAAGGTGCGCCTAGCACGACAGGACGGCTACATGGAGCGCCTGAACGAGACCGCGCAAGATTGGGTGCCCCATGTGCGCCGCTTGCGCCCTGATATGGCTTGGGAAGACGTCTTGCGGATTATCAATGGCCCCCTGCCCCATGATCGGCACTGGACGCAAAGCCGCTTGCTCCGCGCCGTGAAAGCCTACATCCGCGACGGGTTCCTGCCCGCTGAAGTGCTGGCCCGCGCCAGACGCCGGGATACTGACGACCGCGTGCCGGCGATTATAGCTGCGATCAAGGGTGCCGATCCTGACATAACGCTGCAGGCGATCTGCGAGCGGCTGGAATCCATGCGTGAGCGCACGCCTCGTGGACGGACCAGCTGGCAGCCTTCTTCCGTGAGGATGCTGCTGGAACGTGCGGAAAAGCTAGGATTGTTGGAGTAGTTTAGAGAGCAACGTTATCCCATAGCCAATGAGATATCGCTCACCCCGTTCGCGAGCTCAGCAATCTGCAGGCTTCATTGACCGTATCTTCGAAAGGGGCGTCAAAGGGATATCACCTTGCACCACAGATCAAGCGCCTCGCAGCAGATCCTGCACGACCGATGGTTTCTTTGCGATCAAGGCCAGCAGGACTTGAGCAGGGCCCGTCGGGTGTCGACGCCCATGTTCCCAGTTCAAGAGCGTGCCCTTTGCTACTCCTATGCTTCGGGCGAATTCAGCCTGTGAGAGACCAGTTTTTTGGCGAACTTCGGCCACATCGACATCGACAACGGGTACCTCATGGACCTTGGCGGCCGTCATGTTTCCATCTGCGAATGCCAAGGCCTCTTCCAGGCCTTTCGACACCGATTCATATGCAGTCATGTTGCGTCTCCATACCTTGCGACAAGCGCTTTGCTCATTTCGACTGCCGCGGCTTGTTCAGCCTTGGACAGGTTGGCCTTTTCGTTCTTGGCAAAGACCGTGATCAAAAAGATCGGCATATGGTTCCCGCCAAATACATACAACGTCCTGAAACCGCCGCTCTTGCCGCCCCCAACTCTTGGGATGCGAATCTTGCGAAGCCCACCGCCGAGAGAAACCCCATCATCAGGATTGCCGGCAATGTAGTTGATTGCAGCCTCGCGCTCTTGCTCCGACATGATTGCTTTGGCGCGCCTTTGGAATTCAGGCAGTTCCACCACCGTCTGCAATCGTGTCATTCTAAGTTACCATTTATGCTTCGCTGACGTATAAGTCAATGGCACACGAACCGCGGTTAGCGCAACCGAATTTGTGCCACTCTTGGATATTGCCCAACTGACAGCGTTTCGACCAGATGCTTGAGGCAAGTGTAGATCGCAGCTCGAGAGCGTCGAGTGGCTTGGTCTTTCGGAAAATGGCCATGTCATGACGTGCCAGAAGAAAGGATGCGGTGTCCTCCCGGCTGAACCCTGCACTCTTCCGACACTTAACTGCCCCTGCGTTCAGCACCTGGACACTGGTCCGGGACCCCTACCCTTGTATCTCCTCGGCCCGATCCGCCTTTGGATCGTCTGCAATTAGGTAGAAAACGGCATTCGCATCTGCGAACTCAGCGTTCATGCACCGCGTCGCGACACATACGCGTCTCCTTGGGCAGCTTGCCCCGAAACCGCTTCAGTGCTTTGAGGATTTCATCCACGCGAGGCTTACGCCGAACACGCACAGGACCATCGTCTTTGAGGAGGTCGATCTCATCACCTTCCTTCAAGCCGAGTTCAAGCACAAGTTCGGCGGGCAAACGGACAGCTAGATAACTCCCCCATTTAACGACTTGCATCTTGTCCTCTCAAGGCATGGATAAAACAACGTTCAGTGTACATCCATCTCGCTCCACAAGCAAAGCCATCGCCCTGCAGGTGCGGCGACGGAAATGCGCCGATGCGCCATCGCAACGGAACCTGTTGTCGTCCAAAAAAATTGAAGAATCATTCGGTTCGCACTGATTCAGCGGTACCATCAACCAATAATGCCTAGTCTGTTTCTCGGCGGGTAACGTTCCCTTTTTTCGAAGAGGCACTCCATTAGATCGAGTTTTTCATTATCAATTTCAATATCTTAACCAAGATCCGACAGCTTGATTGAAATTGGTGCTGTGGATAACTTTTGCACTACATCTAGATTCTTCTTGCCGGACTCGCTGGATCGTGGCATTCCCATTCTGACGGCAAATTGCGTCAGACACGTTGTGCGTCGTCAAAATGATCAAGAGCCTTAACAGAGGCCAAGAGCGGGCGGCAGGATATGGATGATCGTAACGTTGGATATGCGCAAGGCATAGGCTCTTCTGACATCGGCACGTTTGCCGACAATCTGGCCGAGTCCTTGGATCGGCAGATGAAGATCGCCTTCGAACCCGAAGAGCGTAAAGCCTTGCGGCGTTTCAGCTCGACCGAAGTCGCCGGTCTCCTGCGCGTAAGCACGTCAAACCTGCGCAACCGCCACAAGGACGGTAGCTTCCCGGAAGTGCATACTGATAACCGCGGGCACCGGTTCTACACAGCCCAAGAAGTGGACGAATTGCGCAATATCTTGGAGCGCACGGGAAAGAATGCCGAATCTTATCGGCCAGGTCGACGCGATGGCGACCGGCTTCAGGTGCTGTCCGTGGTGAACTTCAAAGGTGGTTCTTCAAAAACAACAGCGACGATACATCTTGCACAGCGGTATGCCTTGCGCGGCTACCGTGTTTTGGTCTTGGATCTCGATCCGCAAGCAAGTCTGACCACATTTTTCGGCTTTCGGCCTGAACTCGAGTTCGCCGAAGGCGGAACAATCTATGATGCTCTGAGATATGAGGATCAAGTTCCGATCGCTGACGTGATCCAAAAGACTTACTTTCACAAGCTCGACATGGTTCCGGCGGGCTTGATGCTCTCGGAGTACGAAACCGAGACAGCAAACGCGCTCGCCCGTCGGATGCAGCCCATTTTTGCGGAGCGCCTCGCCTTGGCGCTCGAGGAGGTAGAGGCAGATTACGACATCGTACTGATCGACTGCCCTCCACAACTCGGCTTTCTGACTCTTACGGCATTGGCAGCCTCTACGGGGCTACTGGTGACGGTCGTACCAGGCATGCTGGACATCGCTTCCATGAGCCAATTCCTGAAACTTGCGTCAGAAACGGTTAAAGCCGTGGAAGAAGCGATCGGACGGCGTGTGACATGGGATTTCGTCAAATTCCTGATCACAAGATATGAGCCATCGGACGGGCCGCAAACCCAAATGGCTGGCTACCTGAGATCAATCCTGGCCGGCCAGGTCATGACTGAGCCCATGCTAAAGTCTACCGCAATCTCTGACGCCGGAATGACCCAGCAAACCGTCTATGAAGTTGATCCCGGCCAGTTCATCAGAAAAACGATTGATCGCGCTCTGACCAGCGTAAACGGCGTTGCCGATGAACTGGAGCAGACGATCCAAATGGCATGGGGGCGTCGCTGATGGCCAGAAACATTTTCAACCAACCTCCGAAAGGCGAAAAAGAGAGCGCGGCGCCCTCCCCTACCCTACAAAAAGCTACAAAGCTGCCCGGCTCTGTTGGTGGATTGCGGGACTCTTTGCGCGAAATCACGGCCAATTCGATCCGGGACATAGAACCCGATCAGATTGACATGGATGGACTTCGCGATCGGTTGGTGCTGGAAGATACGAGTATAGACGAGCTTGCCGAGAGCATTCGCAAGCATGGCCAACAAGTGCCGATCATGGTTCGCCCATCGGGCCAGCCCGACAGATACCGCGTCATCTACGGCCGCCGTAGACTGGCAGCGATCCGCAAGATCGGAGGAACGGTTAAGGCAATCGTTCGCACATTGGACGACGACGCCTCGCTTATCGCACAGGGTCAAGAGAACAACCTTCGACTTGATCCGTCTTTCATCGAAAAATCTTTGTTTATCAGGGAGATGCAGGAAATTGGGTACAAACCCGGCGTCATTCAGGATGCTTTGGGGTTAACCCGGCAAGGCGTGTCCAACCACCGGGTCGTTATCGATCAACTGCCTGATGGGCTTGTTCAGCTTATCGGGCCGGCACATGGCATCGGAAGACGGCAGTGGGGTGATTTAGCGGCCCTATCGGGAAAGGTAGACTTGGTGAATTCGGCCAAAGAGGTGATCGCCGCCCTGCCCGACGACACTCCAAGCCCCGAGAGATTTCAGGCGGTCTATTCTGCTTGCTCGCACAAGGCGCGTGCAGACAAAAAACCGACCAGTCGCGGCGTGACGTCCGTCGTCAAGAATGAGAGCGGCAACACTGTCGGAACGCTGACAGTCGATCAGAAAGCGATCGCCATCAAGATCGCCAAAAAGGACAACCCGGAATTCGGCCAGTGGCTCGAGGAGCGTGCAGAAGCCGCGCTTTTGCAACTCTTCGATACTTGGCGGAATGAGAGCGGGTCTGGGTCTTAACCCAAGCCACATAGAGGAACCCGAGCAAAGGAGAAAAGCGAAGACCAGAAAGAAAAGAGCCCCCCAAAGTTTCCCCTGGAGAGCCCTCATCATTCGATTTGCACCTATGATGTAGCAACCTCCAGCCAACCGGTCAAGAGTCACCGATTCGGTGAACCGATTTTTATTGCCTTTTCCCAGATAAAATCTTGGGAGGAGACAGGGAAGCTGTGGGCCAAACGGTCATCGTGATCAAATCATGGCATTTACAAAACTATCAATCGAGGCTGCTGGTGCAGATGCATCATGCGGCTCAACTCCCGCATCTGAAATCGATATCTGGACCATCTTCCGGGCCCTGAGAGACGCGCGCAGCGTGTTCGGGCTTCGCCCTGGCCACATCCAGACCCTTCAAGCAATGCTCAGCTTTTTGAAACCTGGCCACGGCGAAACGGTTTTTGCGTCGAACAATTCAATCTGCCAACGAGTTGGCGGCATCGACGAACGGACACTTCGCAGGCACATCAACCGCTTCGTCGAACTCGGATTCATCAAGCGCAATGACAGCTCGAACCGAAAGCGCTACCGCGTTCGCTCATCCGGCGGGGAGTGCATCAGTTATGGATTGTCGCTTGCACCCCTGCTCCAACGTGCGAGCGAGCTTATCACCATCGCGCAAGAAATGGAGAATAACCGGCGGGATCGGATATTTGTCCGCAAACAGATCCTCACAAAGCTCGCCCATTTGGAAGAGCATGATCCCAACAACACATTCATCAACCACGCACGAAAAACTCTACGCAGGAAGCTAAGCCTCCCCGAATACCGCGCACTGCTCTCCGACACGGACGCAGAATGCCAGAGTTTATCCACCCCGGATGATCCACCAGAAACAATGCAACTGCCCGCCAATGACGGACAATCTGTCCGGCATCAATCTAAGTCTGACGAAGAAAAAAAAGATTTAGATAGCAACGTAGGCAAAGAAGCACTTAAACCAGAATTACTAACTTCGGTCTGTGACCAGGCGACCGTATTTGCCACAGAAAAGCTTCGAGATTGGATGGACATCGAGGCTCACGCTCGAAATCTTGCTCCAATGATGGGAATACACCCAGAAACGTTCGAGAAAGCAAAAAAGACTGTAGGAACGCAGAAAGCATCATGCGCGATTTTCATCATGCTACAGCTAGGACAACGCATCAGGGATTTTGGAGCCTACTTTCACAGTATCACTCTGGGCCAACGTCAAACCCAATTTGATCCGGTCTCTCTGATTAAGCGCCTGTCCAAAACGAACAAGAGTCTCGCCTAGTGTCCACCGCGGTGGACGTCTGACTGGGAACCACGCTCATGACAGCTCCTTCTCTCCGATCACCACAAAGAGGTCACCCCGAGACCGGCCCAAGCGATGATGTACGATCGTTCAGCTAACCTCGGAACAGAAGATGTCCACCGCGGTGGACAAATTGGAGACCAAGCGGACATAGTGGTTCCAGCCGCCAATCGTTGCAGGATACAATCAGTTTTCTCTCGTTGTAATTCTAGCGCTCCACCGGCAGGTCACCGTCTCCAAAGAGGTTTGTAAAGAGCCGCTCTCGATAATCCAACGGAAACGCCAACCGAACCGGGGTCTTCGGCGAGGCGGACGTCATGTATCCGGCGGCGGTCAGTTTACTCAGCGTGTTGCGAGCAGTACGCTCGGACGTCTTGAGCACAATCTGCGCATCGCCTCGTTCCAGTGCCCCATGACGAAGAACCGCCGAGATTAGTTCCGGCGCTCGCTTGTCATCGATGGTATCTGCAACAAGACGACGATACCGTTGGTCCAATCCGCCGAGATCGAACAATCTTGCTGAGAAGCTGATCTGGTCGAGCGTCACCTTTAGGAACCATTCACTAAACGTCTTCAGTGCCGCTTCTGACAGGTTCCCCCGTCCGTCGCGGTCTCCGCGGCGTGGACTGTCGGCCAGATCCATCATCCGTTTGTACTCGCCCCGATCGGTTAGCCCGCGGGCCAGCCCACGTGATACGGACCAGAGCCCTTGGCCACCAATCCCCGCTGTGAGGGCCATGGCATGAGACATCAGTCTGCTGACACGGCCGTTACCATCCGGGAAAGGGTGGATGTAGTTGAGCCGGTGATGCGCAGAGGCGATCGCGATGATCCGTCCGCTCGAAGACCGCGCCGCAATCTGAAATCGTTTGTCGAAATGGTCCATGAATGCCGCAACGCGCGACGATGAAGGAGGTAGGTGGCGCCCGACCGCAACTTCCCGATCATCATCCTGGCGCATGCGTCCCGGAACGATGGGCTCTTGTGTGCCGTCGGGATGTTCGATGACCCGAAACTCATCCGGCATCTCGTCGTAGAAGCTCTTATGGACCCAAGTCAGGAATTCGACGGATGTGGGGCGGGGCAGGGTGCCCTTGCGATGCATCTCGTCGATGGCCCGTTGAACGATGACGTGCGCCCGGGCCTCAAGGGCGAGGGGACGGGTTTCTTCCTCAAGCTCGGCACCAGCCAGCGCCCTTTCGATGTCGCGGGGGCGCGTGTTGTGTCCTTCGATCAGGTTGGAGTAGTAGCAGTTCATCACACGGACGAGATCGGCAAGTTCGGCTGCGCTGTCAGGATGCAACCCTTGTCCCAGCCCGGTGGCTTCCCTCTGGATGTCGACCGAAAGGTCTGCCAGTTCTGTAGGAATATGCTCCTCGAAGAAGCAGGGTTCGATCCTGGCGGGTGTCTCCAGCATTTTGCCGATCTTCCATGTTTGCAAAGTAATTGAAAAATAAACACATTTCGTACTTTCAAGCAAGGTTTTGCCGATATGCGTTGCCGATCTTGGCTGCCGATCTAGAATTGCTGCATGAAATCAATGGCTTCGGCAGAAGGGCCGGGCTTTTCGGTTTTGTTGTGTGCCCAAAAGGGCCGGAAAAAGAGAAAGTGTTCTTCGGGTTTTGTGACTGACGGATGAGGGCCTTTGGGGTCCCTCAGATGGGTCCGGGCCGGATTTCGGTCTGTCTTTCCTGATGAAGGGCATTCCGATGCAAACAGGTGTCTTGCGCGTGTTACGCGCGACCGCTGCCTCGTGGTGGCGGCACAAGGAACTACGCCGAACCGGCCAGACGGGGCAGGCACAGCGGCGCGAGCGGGAGACTGTCCTGCGTGATCTCGGGTATTTGAAACAGGCCGCGTCATTGCCAAACGCGCATGTCATCTGCGGAGAGGGCGGCACGTTCATCCATCTCGGTTGGACCACCGTCTCGACCCTCGCGCCGATCGAGCGCTTTCCCTTGGCCGCCCTCGCGGTCGCACGAGGGACCCCATTCATCGATATCCGACCCGTCACCGATGTCATCGCCTTCGCGAACCTGCCGCGGGTGGCGCGGGACGGATCGGTCGACCGTGACTCTTCGGGTCCCGGCAAGTCCGTGTCGCTGACCACCTACATCGACATGGTCGAAGGGCTCGGCGTGAGGATCGTCAGCGATCCGCGGCCCCGTCAGTCAATCTGATCACCATTTCCTCTCACCAAAACTCGAAAGGAGGCCAGTCATGGCCCGATCCCGCACGCCCAAATTCGATGCCTCCGAGGTCATCACAAACGAAATCATCCGTATCATCGAGCGCGGCGTTCTGCCGTGGCGAAAGCCCTGGACCGCAGGTGGCAGCTCTCGCCCTCTGCGCGTGGGCGGTGAACCCTACCAGGGAGTGAACAACTTTCTGCTGACAATGCGGACCGTGATGGCGGGCCACAGTTCACCTTTCTGGATGACGCTGCCGCAAGCCAATGCGTTGGACGCAAAGGTCTGCAAGGGCGAAAAATCCTCTGTCGTCGTTTATTACGGTCAAAGCCGGAAAGACGCGGGCTGCGAGGACGACCGCAGCGACGGGGATGATCACTCTGAGGAAGCCCGTATCTTCCGCTTCCAGAAATCCTATCGCGTGTTCAATCCCTGCCAGATCGAGGGCCTGCCCGACAGGTTCTACCCTGACCCGGAGCCCGCGCCCGAGCATCCGCCGTCCGAGCCCATCCCGCGCATGCAGGCGTTTTTCGACGCCATCGATATCACAACCGTCTTCACGGGCACGGAGGCGTACTATTTGCCGCCCGTGGACAAGGTCTACATGCCGTCCATCACGCGGTTCCAGGACCCGCGCAATTTCTACGGGGTCTGGGCCCATGAGCTCGCCCATGCCACGAAAGCCCCCCATCGATTGAACCGTGATTTCAGGTTCTCGAAGTTCGGCAACACCTCTTACGCACGCGAGGAGATCGTTGCGGAATTGACCTCGGTGTTCCTGGGTCAGACGCTCGGCTTCACGGCGCATACGCTCGAGATGAATGCTGCCTACCTCCACAATTGGCTGCGGGTCCTGCGCTCGGACAAGAACGCGATCTTCAAGCACGCCGCCGATGCGCAACGTGCCTGCGACTACCTGATCGCCAAATCGAAGGCGGGCAGGGCAGGGTGCAGCGCCGAGGCCGCCTAACCACAGGGAGAACGGAGACGCCCATGTCACGCAAGGAACCCAAGACGCTGCGGGTGGCCTGTTTCAGCGACGGCCGCCGCAAGATCATCACCTTCAAACGCGGAGCTTATTGGTGGAGCCTGTCCGAGGGCGCTTACCCGGTCTCGGCAGCGCTAGAGAGCATCAAGGAAGAGGAAGGCTGGATCGAAGTCATCCCCAACCCGAATTACAGACCCAAGGGGCTGTTCGGGTAGGGCACCTTCTGCTTCGATCCTTCCGCCCGGCGGAAAAGAAAAAGCAGGCTTTGAGAAGGGTGTTTCAAATTTCTCAAAGGAGATCCCCATGTCCATGAATGTTCAACCCCAGCCAGACCGTCCGGATCCGAGTGTGATCGCGGCGCAGAACGACGCGTTTCGCAAGCTCGCCTGCCTTGGGGTGGCGCCCGCGCAGCCCATCCAGGGCCGGATGCATGTGACCCGCTCGCTCATGGAAGCCGGTGACGGTTTCATGGCCGAAGCGGTGAAGGCAACCGGCGCGTTCGAAACCTTCGAGCCTGAGAATGACCCCGAGGGATGGCATGATTTCGGGGCGGTCGAGATCCGGGGCGAGACCGTGTTCTGGAAAATCGATCTCTATGAAGCGGATTCCGATTTCCGCTACGGGGCTGAGAGCCCCGACAACCCCGCCACCACCATGCGCGTGCTGACGATCATGCTGGCGCGCGACTGGTAGGGCAGGGGGAGTCTCAAATCCTACACCTCCGACATGGAAGGCCCGCTGCCCCCTTAAAGGCAAAGCGGGCCTTCTGTGGTCGTGATCCCCGAAGCCGGGGATTGGTTACGCGCGAGGGCGCGGGCCACACCTCACCAATCGAGAAGGACATCCCATGACCACAAGCTTCAAACCCGTTTCCGTCGCCATCGGCGATCTGGTCCCGCATCCCGCCAATGTGCGCAGCAACTCTCCGGAAACCTATGACCCCGAGAACATCGCGCATCTGAAGGCCAGTATCGCTGTGCTGGGCCTGCTCCAGCCACTCCTCGTCCAGAAGATCGACGGCAAATACGCCGTGCTGGCCGGTGGCCGGCGGCATGCCGCGCTAAAGGAGCTGGTCGCTGACAAGGCCATCAAGGGCTTCACGGCGAAGACCAAGGTGGACTGCCGCCTCGTGCCGGAAGACTGCGACGTCACCACGGCGCTGTCGCTCGCCGAGAACGTCACCCAGGCGCCGATGAACGCCATTGACGAGTTCGAGGCTTTCGCTCGGATGATGGAGGTCGATGGCCAAACGCCCGAGACGATCGCAAAGACCTTCGGCACCACGGTGGCGGCCGTGAAAGGCCGGTTGCGTTATGGCCTGATCCACCCCGACATCCGCGCCGCGGCTCGGGGCAAGGTGATCACGCTCGACACGATGAAGGCCTTTGCTGAGCATCCAAGCCAGGAGGCGCAGCGCGAGGTCTTCGAGGCGCTCACGAAGGACGGCGGCTATCTGCAGGCCTATACCGTCCGTCAGGCCCTCAAATCCCGCGGCGTGCAGGTCAGCGACGATATCGGGGCTTTCGTGCGCGCGGACTACGAGGCGCGTGGCGGTGCCGTCGCAGCCGATCTGCTGGATGAGCATTCCGTGCTTGAGGATGCGGCTCTGGTCGAGACCATCCTGCTCGAGAAGCTCGGTGCCGCTGCCGAAGAGGCCCGTATGAGGCTGGGCTTTGCCTGGGCCGATGCGATGGTGCGCTATGATTACGCGACCATGGCCGACTACGGCCGCGTCTATCCCGGCCCGATCGAGCCGGATGAGGCTGCCCAGAAGCGCATCGATGAGATCACCGCCGAGCTTGAGAAATTGCAGCTCGAGATGGAGGATGAGGGGCTCGAGGACGGTGCCTACAACGCGCTTTACGATCGCGTGGATGCCTTGGAAGAGGAAGCCCGCGATCTG
This sequence comes from Roseovarius sp. MMSF_3298, assembly GCF_030733705.1. Classification (NCBI taxonomy): domain Bacteria; kingdom Pseudomonadati; phylum Pseudomonadota; class Alphaproteobacteria; order Rhodobacterales; family Roseobacteraceae; genus Roseovarius; species Roseovarius sp. MMSF_3298. The sequence goes on along the minus strand of NZ_JASHIN010000023.1, from coordinate 47,797 downwards.
CAGGAGGCCTACAGCGCCGAGGACCTCGCGCGGTCTGGGGTGATCGCCTCGTGGCAGGGTGGGCAGATCACGCTCCATGTGGGCCTCGTCCGCCCGGAAGACACCGTCAAAGAGGAGGGCGCGCGCGGCTCCTCGGCTAGCCCAACCGGGGAGGAGGCCCCGGACCCGGGCGAAATCACCTACCCGGCCTCGCTGGCCGAGGACCTCAAGACCGAGCGGGCCATGGCCCTCGGCGCCGCGATGGCGCTGCATCCGGAGGCCACGCTCGATCTGACGCTCTTCAAGCTGGTCAGTGATGTTCTGGCCAGCGGCATGAGTGTCACGCAGGCGATCAAGATCGATGCCCGCAAGGAATACCGCAGCCATGCCAAGATGGACGAGATCGACGAGACCTCGCTCGAGCAGGTGGCGGCGGCGCATGATGCGCTTGATCTCTCGTGGCTCGATGACGCCCGCGCGCCCGCCGATCAGTTCGCGGCGTTTCGCGCGCTGGAGGCAGGGGAGAAGGCCAAGCTCGTCGCCTATGCGACCGCCAGCACGACGCAGTCCTGCTTCGCACGGGACCGCCAGCGCGACAGCCTGATGCATGACTTCGAGATCGAGATCATGCCCGACATCCGGGCGCATTGGACGCCGAATGCGGCGCTCTTCAACCGCTTCAAGAAGGCCTGGCTCCTGAAGATCCTCGGCGAGGATTTGGGCCTGGCCCAGGAGGCGGTGACGCTGGCCTCGTCGAGCAAGAAGGAGATCGTCGCCTTTTGCGACAAGCTCTTCGCCGAGCCTTTCGCCACGCTCACGGACGCGCAGCGCGCTGCCGTGGCCGCCTGGTGCCCGCCGATGATGCAGACCGCGGGTGGCGCCTGTGATGAGGCGGAGCCCACCGTGGAAACTCCGGAGCCTGCCAGCGAGGTCGCGCAAGCGGCCTGATGCATCAAGTGACCCGCGCGTGGGCCATGCCGCCCGCGCGGGTCGACCCCCCACACCCAACGGAAAGACACCCCCATGGCTATTCTCAAGTTCTCTGCCTCGGCGGTCGCGGCTCAAATCGCACATGCGCGCGCCTGCAAAACCTTCCTGCCCAACTGGAACGGCCCGGTGGACAGGCCCGCCCTGATCCTCATCGTCGGCAATGGTGTGCATCTGCGCTCAAATGGCATCGATGGCACGACCACCCGTATCGTCACCACCGAACAGGCCGATCCCTCCTTCGCCTTCGCGGACGGCATGAACCCGTTTCGCGACACCGACTGGATGGCGCAGCGCCGCATGGCGTTCCGCGACCTGACCGGCCAGTTCTACACCGACATCCTGGATGACGTGCAGGTGCTCATCGACCGGGGGCGGGGTGCGATCCGGCTCGCCACCGATGGCCACAGCATCCGCGTCTTCGTGCGCCGGGCCTCGGACTATCTCATCGGCGGAACCTACGAAGTGCCCTCGGGCCTCGGCGGCACCTTCCGGGTCATCCTCAAGGATGCCTGCGACACCTTCGCGATCGTGCAGAACTGTGGCAATTGCGAGGATTTCGACGCGATGCAGCCCTACCGCGTGCCGCTCGATGCGCTGATGGAAATCGATGACCGGAGGGCGGCATAATGGGATGGCTTTTCTACACCGACGGCCGCGTTAAAACCTACGCGGATGAGAGAGAGGAGATCACCCGGCTCTGCACTTTTGAGGGCGAAACGCGCAAAACCGAACTGGTCAAGGCATGCAAGGTCGGCTCCACCTGGTATGCGGCGGCAAGGGTCACCAATCTCGACGGCACCCACGTCGAGGACACGACCTATGTGACCGATGCGGATGGGTCGATCACTTTTGGGGCTGTCTTCCTCACCCGATACGATGACGGCTGCTGGGGCTACAAGGACATGGAGGAAAGCGCTGGCCCGAATGAATCTCGTGCTCCCCTTGGGCTGATCGAGCTCCTCTCCGACCTGAAAGACCCGGACAGCTACGTCCAGGACTGGCGTCAGCGCTGCCGGGATTGGGCTGCGATCCCAGACTACGAGGAAGGCGACAAGATCAAGCTCGCAGCACCCGTGACGTTCACCGATGGCAGCACCTGCCAGCTCGTCACCGCGACGCACTACTGGCGCGGGCAACAAAAGCGCCGCTGCTACCGCATCGAGGAAACCGGCGGGCTCGTACGCCTGTCGAAGGCCTCGCTTGCGGGTTCGGAGCTGCTCAGCTCCGCAAAGGGCGAGGCCAGTCCCGTGCTGGCGGAGTTTCTGGCGGGGCGAGAATAGGTCAGCGCCGGACGGTTCATCGACCTGCCCGGTGACAGCAGATCCTGCGTCTAATCTTGACAAGGCAATGCAAATGCATTACCTATCGCGGGCAGCAAAGACCCTTTTCTTCAGGAGACTGCCATGACAGCCCTCGCACAAGATGTCTCGAAACTCACGGATCGGTATCAGACGACCGTGCCGGCGGGTGTGCGCAAGCAGCTCAAGCTGGGCAAGGGCGACCAGATTCGCTACTGCACCGAGCCGAGTGGCAGGGTCTATATCGAGCCCGTGCGCAGCGACGAGGAAGATCCTGTGCTCGGCGCCTTTCTCGATTTTGTCGAGGCCGATATCAAGGCGCATCCGGACCGCATTCGGGCGTTCGATGGGGCTTTGCATGACCGTCTTGCAGCACTGGTCGGAGACGTTGACGTCGATCTCGATGCGCCGCTATCGCTCGAGGATGAATGAGCGGCGATAGCGTGCCCGCCCAAGCGCCCCTTGTCGTAAACGGATGGTCGATTTATGCGCATCCGCTCTTTCTGGACCAGCTCGAAGGGCTGATTGAAGAGGTCGAGGCGCGTAAGGCACGCGATCCCAAGACCTGGCGCAAGAAGAATTCCACGAAGCGGCTGGCCGCCATCTTCAAGCTGGTCACCGAGGCCATACCGGCAGATCCGGGTGCCGCCGCCTTCCGGCAAGGCGGCACACTCGGCGATCACCGCAAGCACTGGTTCCGGGCGAAATTCTTCCAACAGTATCGGTTGTTCTACCGGTTCAACAGCGATGCGAAGGTCATCGTGGTGGCCTGGGTGAACGACGACAAGACCCTGCGCGCCTATGGCAGCAAGACGGATGCCTATGCGACGTTCAAAGGGATGCTGGAAGATGGCAACCCACCTGACAATTTTGACGCGCTCCTGAAAGAAGCCGCGGCGGCGGACAAGCGGTTCGAGGCGTCCCTGGACGCGGTACCTGATCGGTGAGTGGTCGGGTTAGCTGTGAACCTTACGGCCTTGCCGTTTACGGCACCACTGTGGGTGATGTAGCATCGACCCATAGCATAGTCGGAGAAAGCGCAATGGACCCAACGGGTAAGGAACAGCCGCACCTCGGTCTCGAGGAGCATTTCCGTATCGGCTGATGTCAATTCGTATGACGCGTGGTTTCGTGCGCAGGTACAGACCGCGCTTGAAGATGCACGCGCGGGAACTTCACAGGTTCAGGTAATGCAGGCCGCGCAGGCTTTGATTGATGCGAAGCGCCAGGGCCAATCCAAGCCCTGACCAAACCTTGGAGGTCAGCGCGGTCTGACCTCATCACCCCGGAAAAGCGAAAGAGGGCTTTTTGTCTTTGGAACTCAGACCCTGATCCAAAGGAAACCCCCATGTCCAAGCCCCGCTCAACGCTCCCCAATCCTGTTGAATTCGACGCTAACCTCGCCTCTGCACTGGCACAGATCTGCGCGGAGATCGCCCACCAACCCCTGCGCAGCTCAGCGCTGGCGCGCATCATGCGCGAGACGTTTCATGGCAGTGATGCCGGGGGCGCCTGGGACTGGCGCATAGCCTATGACATGATGCAGGCTGCGGCCATCCAGGTGCTGCTGGGTGGGGACGGCGCGGCAGGTGACATCGCTACCGCAAAGCTGCTCGCCTCACGGCTCCTCACGGAAACGCGCCGCTCCGAGCAGCAGATCCGGCTGCAGCAGTTTTCCACGCCACTGCCATTTGCCGCCTTGGCCGTGCGGGCGGCTGCGATCCGCGAGGGCGAGACCGTGCTGGAACCCTCGGCTGGCACCGGTGCCCTGGCTGCTTTCGCCGCCCGGGCCGGTGTCACGCTTTTGCTCAATGAAATCGACTCCTTTCGCCAGCGCCTCCTGCGGGCCCTCTTCGGCGGCGAGGTGACGGGCCATGACGGCGAGCATATCGACGATCTGCTTCAGATGCCGGTTCTACCCGACGTCGTTGTGATGAACCCGCCCTTCGCCTCCTCGGTCGATCGTTCCCGCGACAAGCACATCGCTGCAAAACATCTCATCGGGGCTGCAAAGCGTCTCGCGCCCGGCGGGCGGCTGGTGGCGATCATGCCGCCGGGATTCACGCCCGAACGCGATGCCGCGCATTGGTCCCGCGCCTGCGGTCTCCTGACGCCGCGCTTGGCGTTGACGATGCCAGGGCAGGTTTATCGCAAGCTCGGCACCTCTGTCGAAACACAGCTCATGGTCTTCGACAAGGTGCAGGAGGACGGCGAGATGATCCGCGCCAATGTCCGGGATCTGGATGAAGCCTTGGCATATGTCGACGCCGTGGCCGCAACACGGACCGAGATGCGCCCCGCCCAGCGGGCTGAAGCATTCCCTCATGCTCGGGCGACCGTTCCATCCTCCGCCCCGCGCAAGACCGCCGCTGCGCCTGTTGCCGCCTCCAAATCCCGGGCCAATGCCGTCCGTCCGCTCAGCTTCACAAGCTTTGAGGCCCCGCGCGACAACACGCCGATCTCGGACATCTATGCGCACTACCGTCCGCAGCGGATTGAGATTGCGGGTGCGCAGGAACATCCCACGCCGCTCGTTGAAAGCATCGCCATGGCCTCGGTTGCCCCACCCATGCCCTCAAACACGGGCAGTGATGACTTGCGCCTGCCCGCACGTTTGATCGAGCAGGGAGATCTCTCCGAGGCGCAGCTCGAGACCATCATCATGGCGCATGAAGCCCATGGGCGTGATCTGCCCGGTCGGTTTACCATCGACGAGGACCAGACCAAGCTGACGCGCGCCGATGATGATCCAGACGCACGTGCCTATCGCCTCGGCTATTTCCTCGGCGACGGCACCGGTTGCGGCAAGGGGCGCGAATGCGCGGGGCTGATCCTGGTGAACTGGCTTTCCGGGCGCAGGAAGGCGATCTGGGTCTCCAAATCCGCCACGCTCATCGAGGACGCCATCCGCGACTGGACCGATCTCGGCGGCTCGCCAGCCGACATCCAGCCGCTCTCCAAATGGAAACCGGACCAGTCCATCCCGATGGGCGATGGTATCCTTTTTGTCACCTACGCCACGCTGCGGTCCGCGGGCAAATGCGGCACCACGCGGCTTAGCCAGATTCTCGACTGGATGGGTGAAGACTTTGACGGCGTTCTTGCCTTCGATGAGGCCCATGCAATGCAGAACGCTGCCGGGTCCGAGCAGGGCAGGGGGGTCAAACCCTCCCAGCAGGGCCTCGCGGGCCTGCGGCTGCAACTGGCAGCACCCCGCGCCCGCGTCTTCTACATCTCGGCCACGGGCGCCACGAGCGTGCACAACCTGGCCTATGCCGCGCGGCTGGGGCTCTGGGGGCAGGGGCCAGAGTATCCCTTCCCAAGCCGCGAGAGTTTCGTCTCGGCCATGGAAGCTGGCGGTGTCGCCGCCATGGAGGTGGTCGCGCGCGATCTCAAGACGCTCGGGCTCTACACGGCCCGCGCCCTCAGCTTCGATGGGGTGGAGTATGACGTGCTCGAACACGCGCTCACCCCGGCCCAGATCGAGATCTACGATGCTTATGCGACCGCGTTTCGGACGATCCACCACAATCTCGAAGCTGCGCTGACCGCGACTGGTGTCAACGATGCCTCGGGGGAGACCAATGCCTCGGCCGCACGCGCCTCGGCCAAGTCCCGCTTCGAGAGCACGAAGCAGCGCTTCTTCAACCATCTCCTGATGGGCATGAAAGCCCCGACCATAATCCGCGCCATCAAGGACGATCTGGCGGCAGGCAACGCTTGCGTCATCCAGGTGGTCTCGACAGGCGAGAGCCTGCTGAAACGTCGGCTTGAAACGATGGATTCCGACGATGAGCTCGTCGAGGGGGCCTTGACGCCGCGCGACTATGTTCTGGGCTACCTCGAACAGGCCTTCCCGATCCACGCGCAAAAGCTCGTGGAGATTGACGGCAACATGGTGGCCGAGCCGCTCCGGGATGAGGCCGGCGCGCTGGTGGTCTCGCGCGAGGCGCTCGCCTTGCGCGATGCGGCTATGATGGAGTTGATGACGCTGGCCCCGATCCCCTCAGCGCTCGACCAGATCCTCTGGGCTTTTGGTGACGAGGCCGTCGCTGAAGTCACGGGTCGGTCCATCCGGCCCCTCAAGGCCGAGGATGGTCATCTCTTCATCGAGAAGCGCTCCGCCAGCAGCAATTCATCCGAGACTCAAGCCTTCATGGACGGCGAAAAGGATATCCTGATCTTCTCCGATGCGGGCGGGACAGGCCGGTCCTATCACACGGCGCAAACGGCGAAGAACCAGAAGCGGCGGCGGCACTATCTTCTGGAGCCTGGCTGGCGTGCCGATGCGGCGATCCAGGGGCTGGGGCGCACGCATCGATCGGCCCAGGTCAGCGCACCCTTCTTCCGGGTCTGCACCTCAGATGTGCATGGCGAGAAGCGCTTCACCTCGACGATCGCGAAACGCCTCGATCAGCTTGGGGCCCTCACCAAAGGCCAGCGCGAGACCGGCTCGCAAGGCATGTTCCGCGAGGAGGACAATCTCGAAAGCCCGATCGCGCGGGCGGCGCTGCGTGGGTATTTCGCCGATCTTGCCGCTGGGCGTGCCGAGGCGATGAGCTACGAGAGCTTCACCGACTGGACCGCTCTGCGGCTGATCGACAAGGACGGTGTGCTGCTCGAAGAGCTGCCGCCGATCCAGAGGTTTCTGAATCGGGTGTTGGCGCTGCCCATCCACATGCAGAACGCGCTCTTTGCCGAGTTCATGCGCCGGATCGCTGATCAGACTGAGCGGGCGCGCGCGGCGGGCACGCTCGATCTCGGCGTGGAAACCCTGCGCGGCGAAAAGATCGAACAGGTTTCCGCAGAGGATCTCTGGACCTGCCCGAAATCCGGTGCGGTGACGCGGATCATTGGGCTCGAGGTGACCGACCCGGTCCACGTCCTTAGCGCCGAAGAGGCCATGTCGCGCAATCCGGACAAGCTGCCGATGGTTAATCGTGCTTCGGGACGCGCGGCGCTCATCTCGGCACGGCCCATGCAGATGTACGACGAGGATATCGTCACCCTCATGCGCAAGGCCGTGCGACCCAACGGGTCGAGCTATCTTGAAGAGGCACGGTTCGAGTCCTCGGCCTGGGAAGAGATCGGCAAGCCCGAGTTCGTACGGCTTTGGGATGAAGAGGCTGCCTCTTTGCCGAAAACCACCACGACCAAGCTTTATCTGCTGACCGGGCTGCTGTTGCCGATCTGGAAGGACATTCCGACCACGAATGAACGCATCTATCGGGTCACGCCGGATGGAGCGGCCGCGATGATTGGGCGGACGCTGAGCGAGGAAGGGGCGGCCGCGCTCCGCGCCCGCTTCCTCGTCTCCAATCCGCAAACACCGCAGGAGATGCTGACTGCCGCTCTCGGCACCTCGGTGCCTGTCGATCTTGGCCGGGGTCTCACCCTGACCCGTCGCCGTGTCGCGGGCGAGATGCGCCTCGAGCTGGGCGGCGCGGACAAGGGCATGATCGACGGCCTCAAGGCCATGGGGTGTTTCACCGAGATCATCGCCTTCCAGCTGCGGGTGTTCCTGCCGCATGGGGACGGGATCGACACGGGGACCATTCTGGCCCGGATCGTTGGGCAGGGAACCATCAAGGCGGCAGAACAAGCCGCCTGAAAAGTCAAAGCGGGCTTTGGGACGGGCGTCGCGGATCGGAGTTTGGCCGGTCTGTGCTTTCCGGGCGCGCGCCGACCAATGCCACGCCCGGCCCCCCCAACATCTGACAAGAGGACAGACCCATGACCAATCCCCAGATCGATTATGCCGCAATGGCGGCTCAGTGGCGTGCAGAGCGCAAAACCACCTTGAAGGCAACCCGAGCGGAACTGATCGCGCAATTGCGCGCGCTTGGCATCAACGAGGTCACCGCCGAATACGAAGGCTATGGCGACTCCGGCAATGTCGAGGATGTGACCGTGCAGCCTGCGGAGGTCCAACTGCCGGAACCGCTTGTCACCGCGGTGGGCGATTTCGCCTGGTCGCTCGCCTATCACCATCACCCTGGGTTCGAGAACAACGAGGGCGGCTATGGCACGCTGACCTGGGACATCACGGGCGACAGCGTCACGCTCGATCATGCGGACCGCTACGTTGAATGCTCGCACAGCTATGACGAGGGGCTTTGAGATGGCGCATCCGCTTCATCATGCTGAAAGCTCGGCCCGGAAATTCGGCGGGGTGCCGTCTGACTATCAGGCCGTGCACGATTGGTTCGACGCCTCGAAAGAGCACCTCGCGCTCTTCACGCACCGCGCCTTGCGTCATCATGCCCAAGGCCTGTTCGAGGCCGAACGTGTCTTCGGCCTGACCCTGACCAATAGCGCAGGTCGGGACATCCCCGTGCGCTGGATCGGCGAGCAGCATATCCGCGAAGACTGCCAAGGCCGTATCCCGAGCATGGCGGACTGGCTGCGTCGGATCCAGCCTGAGCCATGGATGGCCAATGGCCATATCGACCGGCATTCTGGCGATGAGCCCTGCGGCGACCCAAGGGCCGCCTGGGCATCTGAAGTCGCCGCCGACAGAACGGTTCTTGGTTTGAAGGATTGGATGGCGGCGCGCGCGATGCAAGCCAAGCAAGGTGCCTGACAGGTCTCGGCCGTTGGCCAAACTAATGCTGCATGGAAGCCCGGTTGGACGACCGGGCTTCTTGCGTCGTTTCCCCACCATTCTTCGTAAGGAGGTTCGCATGACTCTCGAAGACATCAAGGCCGCCGTCGATGCCGGGCAGACCGTGCATTGGGCCAATACCGGCTACGTTGTCCACAAGGACCGGCTCAGTCAGTACCTGATCACCTATGTGCCGAACGGCAGCTGCATCGGCCTGACAGACCGGAGCGGGCACCGGTTGAACGGGGAAGAGGCGGAGTTCTTCATCGCGCAATCGAAGGACGCCGCAGAAGATCCGGGCAGCCAATCAAGACCAGGCGGGCAGGAAAGGGGCGTAGCACTCGGAGGTACGGGGGCATTCCCGCTCGGACGGCAGCTTTGACCCGAGAGCGGGGCTGAAAGGAAAGCAGGCTTTCTGATTTGTGATCCCTCAAGGGGTCGAGAAAGCAATCCCGGATGCGCTGGCAAGAACGTCAGGCACCGGCCAATCTAAAAGGAACTATCCCATGTTCGCAGGAACCCTCACCCGCAACGTTGAGACCGCAGCCGCCGAATACACCGGCATGATCCATTCGACGCGCTTTGACATCGCCATCCAGCTCGAGGCACGGGCCAAGATGTCCGCGCGCAGCCCGGATTTTGACGTGACGGCCGTCAACAAATCAGGCCGCAAGGTGCGCATCGGCACAGCCTGGAACGAGAACGGCAACACCAGCGGCAACCCCTACATCTCGATGCAGATCGATGTCGGCCTGGGCCCGTTCCGCGTCAATGCCGTGCAAACGAAAGAGGCGCGCGCCGCCCAGAGCGGCGAATTCGAGATCATCCCGCTTGTCTCGAACGGCCTTATGAAATCCGGCTCGATCTCGGGCGAGCTCACCGCCATGGACGCTGACAACGCCTTCACCGGCTACATCGCCAATATGATGTTCGATCTGGAGTTCATGCTGATCGAGAACAGCTACAAGACCGAGGAGACCCACCCTGACTACCGCATCGAGGTCAGCTCGCCCCGGGGCACGCCGATCCGCGTTGGCTCGGCCTGGATGGCCAAAAGCAGCCGCACGGGCAATGACTACCTGTCGCTGCTGATCAACACGCCCGATGGCGACCTGCGTGTCAACGCCGTCCAGAACGAAGAACAGCGCGGTGGCCAGACTTTCTCGATCATTCCGTTCATCGACAGCGGTGATCAGGCGCAAGACGCGGGCGCGGGGCTGTCGCTGGTTGCCTGAACAGCGCGCGAGGTGAGACGATCTGAACCGAAAGGGGAGCCGTGGGATCACGGTTCCCCTTTTTCTGTATAGGCGTGGTTTCGGCCCAAACCCGACCTTCGCGGACTTTGCGGCGAAGGTCCGGAAGTAGCCCTGTGTCCTTCGGATCGACCATTCGGTGTCTATTCGCCGCATCTGTGAAACACGAATAACGATGCAAGGCTTTGCTCCGCACATACACCTGAGATCTGGAAAAGCTCGGGCTTAGGTGCGATAGGAAGAACATGGCTACCTTGTCGCCCGAGGGTCTTTGACATGGCAACGCACCGCTGCGCTCAGACGGAGCGATGCCAACACCAACGAAACATTTTTTGGTCTATCGGAATGCGTTCCAAAATGAAAAAGCTTGGTATCCGGCAACGGCGCGAAATGCGTAGCGTCACAGGCTTATCAAGTGACACCGAAGACGTGCTGAAACACGGAGCCGTCAAAATGCCTGCAGTCGAGCAAGATTGACCCGATCAAAAAAACTGGTAACGATTTCGAATGTCGTCTGCTCTGAGGATTGCTATTGGGCCTTTCGGGCGGGTCGCTCTGCTTGATATGGACCGGCCTCTGGTTAAGCACGCCCATGCGCAATGCCACGTCCTTCTGAAGGTCGAAGGTGTCGATACCGAGTTCGATGTGGGTGGGCGCCGCGTGATGTTGACCGACGAAAGCGCGATTCTAATCAATGCGTGGGAGCATCACAGCTACGTCCACCGCACGGATCAACCGCCAACCATCATCCTCGCCATGTATATTGAACCGAGTTGGCTTGGCGCGTTTCGCGGCAATTGGGAGGCGAGCGCCGGACCGGACTTCTTTCCGCAGCCGGGCGGTGCCATATCGCCGCAAATCCGGAGGCAGGTCGGTGAGACAGCAGAGGCGATGGTGCGGGCGCCCGGTGACGCCGCGACGCATGAGCGGCTGATCGGGCGGCTGATGATCTCGATTATCGAGCGGCTGGCCCCCTGGCGCGATGTGCAGCCTTCGCTTCGGGCACAGGCCCAAGCGACGCGCATCCCCGACCGGCGGATCGCACGGGCCCTGGTCTTGCTCCGCGAGGATCCTGCCGGCGTGGTCTCGATGGATTGGCTGGCCCGAGAATGCGGTCTGTCGCGTGCGCATTTCTTCCGGCTGTTCGAGGCGAATACAGGGATCTCTCCCCGGGTCTACCTGAATACCCAGCGGGTGGAGCGTGCAGTGCAGGCCGTGGCAAATGAAACGCGCAGTTTCTCGGCCATCTCCAACGACCTCGGCTTTTCCGTCCCTGCGCATTTTTCGCGGTTCTTCCATGACCATGCCGGCTCCTCGCCCAGCGTCTTCCGCGAAGTCACCACCCTGCGCGATAATGCCTGACCCCGCTTTTTGAGACTCCTCGGTAAGGTCTGAGACCTTGCGGGATCGCGCGGTCAGCGGCCCCCCGTCTAACCTCCTCCGCCAAGGGCTTGCTTTTGCCAAGCCGGGAGGAGAGATGAAAGATACTGTTCCAGCTAAGCTGCTTGGCCGGTCCGAGCTGCGCGTCGAGGACCCGGCTCTGCTGTCGGGCCACGGGCGTTATATCGACGACCTGCCGGTTGCCGCGGGGACCTTGGCGCTGGCCTTTGTCCGCTCGCCCCACGGTCACGCGGCGATCCGGTCCGTCGAAACTGCCGGGGCCGCGCAGGCGGCGGGCGTCGTTGCCGTGATCACGGGAGAAGATGTTGCGGCGCGCACCCGGTCCATGACGGTCGGCGTGAAAGCCGATGTCGAATGCTGGCCCATGGCGGTGGACCGCGTGCGGTACGTGGGAGAGCCGGTGGCGATGATCGTCGCGACCGACCGCTACCTTGCCGAGGATGCCGCGGATCTTGTTGAGGTCGACTACGATCCGCTTGACGCCGTCTTGGAGCCCGTGGCAGCGCTTGCCGCGGACGCACCGGTGCTGCATCCGAGCCTTGGCGGCAATCTCATCAACGAACGCAGCTTCCGCTACGGCGATCCCGAAGCGGCCTTCGACGCGGCTCCGCACCGGATCGGCATCGACGTTACCTATCCGCGCAGTGCCTGCACGCCCATCGAGACTTACGGCGTCATCGCCAGCTATGATGGCGGCGAGGATGCCTATGACGTCACCGCGAATTTCCAGGGTCCTTTCTCGATCCATGCGGTGGTGGCCCGGTCGCTGAACGTGCCCGGCAACCGGCTGCGGCTGCGTACGCCGCCCGATTCAGGCGGTTCCTTCGGGATCAAGCAGGGTGTTTTTCCCTACATGATCCTCGCGGCCATCGCCGCGCGCATCGCGGGCGCACCGGTCAAGTGGATCGAGGACCGCCTGGAGCACCTGTCGGCCAGCGTCTCGGCCACCAATCGTCAGACGCGGATAGAGGCGGCGGTGGCGGAGGATGGACGGATCACCGCGCTCGACTGGGACCAGGTCGAGGATTGCGGCGCACATCTGCGCGCACCGGAGCCTGCGACGCTCTACCGGATGCACGGCAACATGACAGGTGCCTATGACATCCCGAATCTGGCGATCCGCAACCGCATCGTGCTGACCAACAAGACGCCGACGGGGCTCAATCGCGGCTTCGGCGGACCGCAGATCTATTTCGCGCTGGAGCGGTTGATGGAGACCATTGCGCGGCAGCTCGGGCTGGACCCGCTCGCGGTCATCCGCCGCAATCTCATCCCCGCTGAAGCCTTTCCCTACCGTACGGCCAGCGGTGCTCTTTATGACTCTGGCGACTACGCCACGGCGCTGGACCGTGCTGTCGCGGAAGGCGGGCTGGACGAGCTTTACGCCCGCCGTGACAAGGCGCGCGCCGAAGGCAGGCGCTATGGCATAGGCTTTGCCTGCGTGGTGGAGCCCTCGGTGTCGAACATGGGTTATATCACCACCGTCCTGACGCCCGAAGAGCGCGCCAAGGCCGGGCCGAAGAACGGTGCGCAGGCCACGGCGACCATCTCCATCGATCCGCTCGGCTCGGTGACGGTCAAGGTCGCCTCGGTCCCCCAGGGCCAGGGCCACCGGACGGTTCTGGCGCAGGTCGTGGCTGACAAGTTCGGCCTGCCGATAGACGCGGTGCGCGTTCTGGCCGATGTGGACACGATGCGCGATGGCTGGTCCATCGCGTCGGGAAACTACGCGTCGCGCTTTGCCCCCGCCGTTGCCGGTGCGACCGAAATTGCGGCTACTCGATTGCGCGGCAAGCTGGCAAAGGTCGCGGCCACGCAACTGAATATCGCGCCGGGCGACGTGACCTTCGAGGCGGGCCGCATCGGTGCTGCGGGCAATCCCGACAACAGCGTGTCCTTCGCACGGGTTGCCGCCACGGCGCATTGGGCGCCGGGCACGCTGCCCGATGGCTTGGACCAGACCATGCGCGAGACCGTCTACTGGACCCCGCCGCAGTTGGAGGCACCGACGCCGCAGGATGGGGTTAATTCCTCGCTGTGTCACGGGTTCATCTTCGATTTCTGTGGAATAGAGATCGACCCCGAGACAGCCGAGCCACGGATCGACCGCTACGTGACCATGCATGATTGCGGACGGATACTGCATCCGGCCATGGTCGATGGCCAGGTGCGGGGCGGGTTTGCCCAGGCGGTCGGCGCCGCGTTCCTCGAGGAATATTCATACGGTGCCGACGGATCGTTTCAGTCGGGCACGCTCGCCGATTACCTGTTGCCAACGGTGATGGAGGTGCCCGAGCCGATCATCCTGCATCACGAAACACCGTCGCCGTTCACGCCGCTTGGAGCCAAGGGTGTGGGCGAAGGCAACTGCATGTCGACGCCAGTCTGCATCGCCAATGCCGTGGCCGACGCACTGGCCTCCGAGGACGGCGCGCCCGACATCGTGTTGCCTGCGACGGCGGCCAAGCTTGCGCCGTTGATATTCGGTGCCGAGCCCGCCCCGAAAGAGCCTGTGCCCGAGACGAAAGCCGAGGCCACGGCAGGCGGCCGCAAGCTCACCGGCGAAGGCCGCGCCGTGGTGCAGGCCAGCCGCGAGGACGTCTGGCGGATGTTGCTCGACCCGGCGACGCTCGACGCGATCATCCCCGGCTCGCATGGCGTTCAGAAGGTCGGCAAGACGCGCTTCGAGGCGGATGTGACGCTGGGCGTCGGGCCCGTGCGGGGGCGCTACAAGGCTCGTATCGACCTGTCGGATCTCGACCCGCCCAATGCGGTCACCCTTTCGGGGCAAGCCGTGGGCGCACTGGGTACGGGCGGCGGGCAGGGCCGCATCACGCTGACCGACACCGAAGACGGCACCGAGATCGCCTATCGCTACGAGGCCGAGATCGGCGGCAAGGTCGCCTCGGTCGGCGGACGGCTTCTGGACGGCGCGGCGAAGGTCGTGATCGGCGAGTTTTTCCGCGCCCTGGCCCGCCATTGCGGCGGCGGCGCGCAGAGCGGCCCCATGGCCCGCCTGAGAGGTCTTATCAACCGAGTCACGAAAGGAGGCAGGTCATGAAACCCGCCCCGTTCGATCTTGTCGCGGCGACGGAGATGAGTGAGGCGCTGGACGCGCTGCACCAGGGCGGCACAGAGGCCCGCGTCATCGCCGGGGGCCAGTCGTTGGTGCCCATGCTGAATATGCGCCTCGCGCGTCCCGCAACGCTTGTCGACATCACCCGCATCCCGGAGCTGTCGCGGATCGAGGCCAAGGGCGACCGGATCACACTTGGGGCCGCCGTGCGCCAGAGCACGCTGGAACGCTGGCCCGATCTCGCAGACCGCCTGCCGCTGGTGCATGCCGCGCTTCCCTGGGTGGGGCACATGCAGCTGCGCAATCGCGGCACGGTCTGCGGCTCTGTCGCCCATGCCGATCCCAGTGCCGAGCTGCCCCTGTGCCTGATCGCGCTCGGTGGCAGCGTCACCCTGCGCCGCCGGCGCAAGACGCGGACGGTCGCGGCGCAGGATTTCTTTCAGGGCATGATGTCCACGGACCTCGCCCCCGGAGAGATGATCGCCTCGGTCACCTTCCCGGTCCGGAAAACAGGCACCGGCTATGCCTTCCGCGAGGTCGCCCGCCGCCATGGAGATTTTGCCATCGTCGCCTGCGCTGCCGTGGCCCGGCCTGACGGCACCGCCACGCTGACCGTCGGCGGCGTCGCCGACACGCCACGCACACTCGAGCTGCCGGCAGACAGCGCCGATCTTGACGACCGGCTGAACGAGTTCGCCTGGCACCTGCAGGCCCGCGACGACCTGCATGCCACCGCGCGCTATCGCCGCGACTTGGTTCGCAAGCTCGGCCGCGCAACCTTGAAGGAGGCCTTGTCATGCCGCGACTGACCAAAGACGAGACGCACGCGCTGCGCTTCACCCTGAACGGGCGGCCCGTATCGCTCCGCGTCTCCCCGCGCAAACTTCTGAGCGACGTGCTGCGCCACGAGATCGGCGCGACGGGCACCCATGTTGGTTGCGAACACGGCGTCTGCGGTGCCTGCACGGTGCAGGTGGACGGCGAGCCTGCCCGCGCGTGCCTGATGCTCGCCCAGCAGGCCGAGGGGTGCGAGATTCGCACGGTCGAGGGGTTGGGCAAGAGCGATGCGCTGACCCCGCTGCAAGAGGCCTTCCGGGAACATTTCGCGCTGCAATGCGGCTTTTGCACGGCCGGCATTCTGATGACCCTCGACGCGCTGTTTTCGCGTCAACCGGACGCGGAGGAAGACGCGATCCGCGAGGCGCTCTCGGGCCACCTGTGCCGCTGCACCGGCTATGCGCCCATCGTTCAGGCGGCGCTGGCCGCCCGTAACCGCATCAAGGGAGGACCAATCGATGCTTGACCTCGGAACCAGCTTTATCGCGTCCGTTGAACGCGATCCCGGCGCGATGGCAGTTGCCGAAGGGGACCTGACGATCTCCTATTCCGACTGGTATTGCCGGATCAGCGCGCTTGTGGACGCGCTTGGCCAGATCGGGCTTCGCAAGGGCGACATGCTGGTCACGGCGATGCAGAACCGGTGGGAGAATGCCTCGCTGCACTGGGCCTGCCAGATTGCCGGGATCGTCATCACGCCCGTGAATTGGCGCGTCACCGCCGATGAGCTGGACCATGCGCTGCGCGACAGTGAGGCCCGCGTCCTGGTGCATGACGATGCCGCGTCGGAGGCCGTGGCCGGATCGGCCCTTGCCGCGGACCTCAACGTATTGCCGCTGGATGGTGATCAGGGCCTTGCCGCCATGCTGGCAGGCCGTGCCGCCGATGCGGTGCCGCAAGCCGGGGCCGACGATATGTCAGTCATGCTTTATACATCCGGCACGACCTCGAAACCCAAGGGCGTGCCGCGCCACCACCGGGCCGAACGGGCCGCGGCCATCGCCCACGTGGCGCAGAACATGTACGGACATGGCGAGCGCACGCTGGGCGTTATGCCGCTCTATCACACGATGGGGATCCGATCGCTCCTGTCGGCCAGCGTGATCGGCGGTGCCTTCGTCTGCCTGCCGCGCTTCAATGTACCGGACGCGCTCGATGCGATCGAAAAACATGGTGTCGACAATCTCTATCTGGTGCCGACGCTTTACCATGACATCGTACATCACGCGAGCTTCACGCCGGACCGGGTGGCCAGCGTGCGCAAGCTCGGTTTTGCCGGAGCGTCCATGACCGACGGTCTTTTGCAGAAACTGGCAGAGGCTTTCCGGCCCGAGCTTTTCGTGAACCATTACGGCTCTTCCGAGATCTACACTTTTCCATCTGCCAGGACGCTGCCGCCAAACCCGGATCAGCGGGCCGCGCTGCGATTAACCAGAGACTGCGCGTGGTGCCGCTGGGCACGACTGATGTCAGCCAGACCTGCGCACCCGGACAAGAAGGCGAAATCGTCGCCTCCATGCAGGGAGATGAAGCTTTCGAGGGCTACTGGAACCGCCCCGAAGCGGACAAGAAGGCCATTCGCGACGGCTGGTACTTCACCGGCGATTGCGGGCACTTCGACGAAGACGGCGATCTGTTCGTCACCGGCCGGGCCGATGACATGATCATCACCGGCGGCGAGAACGTCTCGCCCGTCGAGGTCGAAAGCTGCCTGTCGCTGCACCCTGCCGTGGCCGAGGTCGCCGTGGTCGGATTGCCGGATCCACGCTGGGGCAACGTCGTTACCGCCTTCGTCAAGCGCGGCGACAAGGTCACGGAAGACGAACTCGACGCCCATTGCCGCGACTCCGATCTGTCTAATTTCCGCCGCCCGCGCCGCTACGTCTTCGTGCGCGAAATCCCGAAATCCCCTGTCGGCAAGCTTCTTCGCCGCCTGCTGGTTGCGGGCGAATACGAGGTCGAACCGGCCGAGACCACAACTGCGTAACTCCAGAGAAAGACATCCCGATGAAAGAAACTCCGATGACCGAGACAATGACCTTCACCGATCCGCGCCTGGCCGAGCTCGACGGTTTTCGCGTTCAGCTCGATGAAGCCAGCGAACGCGCGGACATCGTCCTCGCGCGGCCGCCCTACAACGTGATCTCGATGGGTGCCCGCGATCAGCTGCGCCTTGTCTTCGAGGCACTTGATGAAGATGACCGCGTGCGCATCATCGTCGTCTCCGCCGAGGGCGAGCATTTTTCCTCGGGCGGCAATATAAAAGGCTTCCTCGAGGCCAGTCCCGAGCATGTCTCGCACCTCGCCTGGAACGTCGCGGCCCCTGCACGCTGCTCTAAGCCGGTGATCGCGGCCAATCGCGGCTACGCTTTCGGCGTGGGGTTCGAGCTATCATTGGCCTGCGATTTCCGCATTGTGTCCGAGACCTGCCGCTATGCGCTGCCCGAGCAGAAGCTGGGCCAAATCCCGGGATCGGGTGGTTCCGCCCGGCTGCAGAAGATCGTCGGAGTGACACGGACGAAAGACATCGTCATGCGTTCAAAGCGCATCAAGGGCCAGCAGGCGCTTGATTGGGGCATCGCTACCGAATGCGTGCCAGATGGCGATCTCGAACAAGCGGTGACCGACCTCGTGAACGAACTCCGTGAATTTTCACCGATTGCGCAACGCACCGCAAAGAAGCTGCTGAACGATACAGACGACGCGCTGCTCAGCACCGCGATCGAGATGGAGGGCCTGAACTACAGTCGCTTGCGTCAATCGGAAGATTTCCGCGAGGGCGTCGAGGCGTTTCACGCCAAGCGCAAGCCCGAATTCACCGGCCGCTGAAACGGCTAGCAACCAAAATCAAGGGAGGGAAACCTAAATGGAACGGACGGAAACAACCAACTGGATCGAGAAAGGACCGGGCTTCGGCGCGGGCCTTTCGGGCCTGCGCGACGCGCTGGGAATCAAAACGGCGAGCGCGGGACTGGTCGCGGCCATCTTCGGATGCTCGGGGCCTGCCCTGATCGTGATCGGCGCCGCCAACAATGGCGGTTTGACCGAGGGTCAGACCGTGGCCTGGCTTCTGGCGATCTACGGCCTCGGCGGGCTGATCAGCCTGTTCATGGCACTTTACTACAAGCTGCCTGTGACGGGGGCGTACTCGATCCCCGGGGCCGCGCTGGTCGCAGGTGCGCTTGGGACATTCCCGTTCGAGCAAGCGGTCGGGGCATTCCTGATGGCGGGCGCGATGGTCTTCGTGCTGGGGATCACCGGGCTGATCGGCAAGGTGATGCGCTGGCTTCCGATGCCCATCGTGATGGCGATGATCGCGGGCGCGCTCATCCGCTTCGGCATCGGCGCGGTCACCTCGATCGAGAAACTGCCCATCGTGGTCGGTGCGGCGACAATCGCCTTCTTCCTGTCGATGCGGTTCCTGCGGGCCGTCCCGCCGGTGCTGACGGCGCTGATCGTCGGCCTCGTGGCCGTGGCGCTGACCGGTGGCTTCCAGGGGGGCGAGGCGGCAATCAGCTTTGTCGCACCGGAATTCACCGCACCTGTCTTCACGGTCGACGCGTTCTTGGCGATCGCCGTGCCGCTGGCCGTGCTCGTGATCGGGGCCGAGAACGCACAGGCCATCGGTGTTCTCTACGCCGAGGGCTACCGTCCTCCGATCAACGCAATGACCGTGATCTCGGGCATCGGCGGCATGCTGGCCGGGTTCATCGGCGGGCATAACGCCAATATCGCGGGGCCCATGACGGCGATCTGTTCCTCCGATCAGGCGGGTGAGAACCCTGAAAAGCGTTATGCGGCCACGGTGCTCAACGGCGTGCTCTTCGCCGCCTTCGGGATATTCGCCGGGGTTGCGGTGCCGCTCATCATGGCGCTGCCCGGGCCCCTGATCGGCGCGGTGGCGGGGCTGGCGATGATCACTGTTCTGCTGAGCGCGTTCCAGTCCGCCTTCGACCGGACTGCAGGCCACCAGATCGGAGCCTTCGTCGCCCTGATCGTGGCGATGTCGAACGTGTCGTTCCTGAGCATCAGCGCGCCCTTCTGGGCCCTGGTTGCGGGCGCTGCGGTCTCTGTTTTGAACGAGGGAGTGGTCAGGGCCCAGCCCGTGGCGAAGTCGGCGTCCTGAAGGACAGTGCCAAGTCGCGCCAGCAATCAAACGGGGGGCGTCCGTCAAAACACGACGCCCCTCATGAACGTTGAATCTGCCGCCGCCGCAATCCCGTTGACTGGCGGGACGTCGACAAACATTAAGTTTCCATCATTGCGCTGGCGTTCCGGGATTTCGGTATGGTGGCGTGTCTCGCTCGCCATTTGTTTTGCCTTGAAATTCTCCCAGAGCTTCTCGATATTTTTGCATTTGCGATGAACAGACGCTTGCTGCCCTCATACCGGAGCTGCTTCGCAGCGTTAGCGCAAATCGAGCACTCGTTACGCATGGCAGGATTATGTCCTGACAGCCGACATTCATACCGTCCGCAGCGAAGGTCAACTCTCCGCGCATCTCGGCGAAAGCTTGGACAAGGAATCCCTGTAATCGGCAGCGGCGTCGCCCGCACATCACCCTTGGGCTAAGCCTTGCGGCCTACCCTGCTCGGCTTCGCGTGTCGCAGGGGAGAACGGCCCTTCGGTCCGTCGCGCATTCGGCCATGCGGCCTCACCGCGGCGCTGCGCCTGGCATCCCGGTTTGCCCGCCTCGCGAGCACGTCCCTCCCCGGCCGCTCCGCCGGATTGCGCTCTGGTCTGTTTTGCGGGGCAAAACGATCCCGCCGCTTCATCCGTCTTCCGCGTCCGGTCGGGCCGTTTGCCTGCTCGGGTCGGGCAATCCTACCGTCAAAACACACACACACATGAGCATGGAAGCATATCCTCCGGATGGCTCCCAAATCAGCCCGCGTCAAGGATCGCAAAACTTTTCGGCGAGGGCGGGCCTGTGGCGCCGGGCGGTCCCGAGCGTGAGCGCGCGCGTGTGTCGGGAGTTGCACGCGGAAAACTTTTGCGCCCGGCAAGCCGGCGGCTGCGCCGTCCCTGACCCGGGCAGATTCGGAAACCAGGCATTCGGCCATGCCCCCACACTCACGTGGTGGCTCCACAACCGAACACTGGAGACCAGACATGGCTTACGACACCGCAAACACCTACGAGACCATTGAGCTTTTCGGGCTAACGGAAAAAGGCGCCCACCTGCCGATCCCGGAGGATTACATCCTGACCGACCACATCATCCGCGAGAGCTTCGAGGCTCTGCTTGGCCCGCTGCGCGGGACCGGCCTTGAAGGCGAAATCGAACCGCTGGCCCATGGGCTCGCCACGATCCTGCAGCGCCGCAAGGTGGCGCTCGGCAAGGAGGTCGACCGCACCGCCGACAAGATCGGCGCGCTAGCAAAATCCCACGACGGATCGGAGATCGCCGAGACCGCGATTGAGGAGGCGCAGGCGCGCTTTCTGCAGCTGCGCGAGGTCGTCAGCGCCATCGAGGTGATGAGCGAGGCGGCGGCGGAATGCTACGAGATCGAGACCGGTCACGCCTTCATCCCGGCGGCAGGCTCGCGCGCAAGCGTCCGGGCGCAAGAGACCGGGGCGGTCTTCGAGGCGCGGCAGCTCCTCGAGCAGCATGATCGGGAAACCGCCGAGAAGTCGAAAGTCGAGGGGGTGCCCCTGATCGTCTCGGGTGCCACCGACTGGACCGATGTCGATGTGATCTTCAATACGCTCGACAAGGTTCGCGAACGGATCAAGCAGAACCGCAATCAGGAAATCTTCCTCTGCCACAAGGGTGGCAAGCACGGGGCGGAGATGATTGCGGCTCGGTGGGCCCGGGCACGCGGAGTCGCGCAGGCGCGCTTCGATCCACGCTGGTCCGCGCACGGGCGGGCGGCACCGTTCAAGTGCAACGACGAAATGCTGGACGACAAGTTCGCGGCGACGGGAGTTGTGCTCTTCGGTGGCAACGGGGTCGCGCTGAACCTCGGGCAGAAGGCGGAAGCGAAAGGCCTGACGGTCATGCGAGTTGCCGACCCGGCGAAGAAGGCGTCGCAGGATTGAAGAGAGAGGGTCTCGCTTGGCGCGGCCTTTTCGTCGTTTTCCCAGATGTTTACGAACCTCGGCGGTGTCACAGTGAGCTCCAGCGATGTGCATCGATAGGCTTGGTGATCGCAATCCGGCCAATCTGGTTTCGGGAGTGGCTGGATGGTATTTCTATGCAGTTACAGCTTAATGTGGCCGTGTGGCAGAAGACATCTGTTGCGCAGTTCAATACCCGCCCAGGTTTTTCCTCGATGCCTTTTTCCCCGGAACGCACAAAAGAGATTCAATCGCGCATTGATGCGCGTTTGCGGTCCGGGCAGGCAAACGATTGGGAAGTGTCTTTTCTCACGAACATGGCTGAACGGTTTCAGCGGTATGGGACGGAGACGCGCTTGAGCAAAGCGCAGTATGCCAGCCTGCACAAAGTATTGAAACTGGAACGGGAAAAACCGGCCCAGACAAGGTCATCTGCCGACGACAGAACTTCTCAGCCAGCACTAAAGCGTAGTACCGGAACTGTTCAGGCGAGATCCCGTCCGGTCTCCGTGACCCGCGCGATCAATGCACCTCGGCGTGCCGTGCGCAAGGCTCAACGCCAAATCATGCTGCCGTTGGTGATCGCTGTCGGATTCTTCGCATTGGTTGGATCATTGTTTGAATCATCTAGCACGCGATCCACTCCCTACAGTCCGTCAGCGGTTCCCTCATCGCAAACTGCCGACGCCGCTTACGTCTATGTGACAGGGACACGTGTCAATCAACGTGCTGGACCGTCTACTTCAAACGCCGTGATGGGTGTCTTGAGCGAGGGAACCCGCGTCGAAAAGCTTCGCGAAGAAGGGCAGTGGACAGAAATTCGATCCAATTTTGGTGCGGGCTGGATGGCGACCAGTTTCCTGTCACTGGTCGCGCCGCCAACAGAGCGACCCGCCTCACAGGACCGGTCGCTTCGCGCCAGCGATGTTCGGATCATTGACGGTGACACAATCGATGTTCCAGGCTTGCCAGCAAACGTGCGTCTCGTTGGATTTAACGCGCCTGAGACATGGAGACCCGCCTGCGCTGCGGAGCGTGAGGTTGGGGAGCGCGCGACCGCGCGTCTTGGTCAATTGGTGCGGGGTGCGGCGTCAATAGAATTTGAGCGCGTGGCCTGTTCCTGCCGGCCCGGGACAGAGGGTACGGATCAGTGCAACTTCGGGCGGTTCTGTGGCTTGTTGTTCGTTGACGGTCAACACGTCGGCAGCACGCTCATTGCTGAAGATCTGGCCGTGCCGTACCGCTGTGGCCGCACCAGCTGTCCCCCACGCCCTCAACCTTGGTGCCGATAACAGACGCGCCCATCCGATACAGACGACGGATCTTCGCGCGCGGCGGAACGCTGACCCGCCGCATCGCGAGCGTGACGGATCGCTATCCAGATGCATTGGATCAGAACGAACCAGGCCATCTTCGGTCACGATCGACGGGTTCGATGGCGGCTTCAAAGTGGTGGCACACATTCGGGTCTCTCCTTTTTTGCTATGCATGTGGATCGCACGGGGTCGGCCAAATCGTGCCCTCCGCTGACGCTCCGGCAAGCACAAATACGGCTTCCACGGCCGGGCCGCGGACCCTCCGCATTTGCGCTTGCGACCGGGCCCCTCGCCCCCGTGCTGGCAGATCCCCATCGCAACAAGGAGTAAGCCAAATGACCAACCATTACGTCGCCACCGTCCCCGTCAAGTTCACCGATACCGATGGCCAGGAGCGCACCCGCTTCCAACGCGTGGGCGCCATGTTCCGCAACACCCGCAACGGGGACGGCTCGGAGTTCTTCAGCCTCAAGCTCGACTTCCCGGTCGCGGTCTCGGAGCTGGTGATGTTCCCGCCGAGCGCAAAGGACCCGCAGGACTAAATCCTCTGACGAGGATGGGCCGCCCCAGGACGATCTTGGGGCGGCCCGATCCCTGTTCCAGGGATGCCGGGTCCGGCGGTCAGACCGCCCGAGGCGACCTAACGAAGCCGCCGGTCGCTGCGCATTCAAAGGACGCTCTTCCCCCGGAATGATCAGGCCGCGACAGACCGGGCAGACAGCCTCAAGGGGGCCATCCGCAAAAACCTATCGGCCAGGGCCTCCCGGTTTTTGCGGCAGAGATCTGGTGCCCAAATCTGGCCCTCCTTGACCCTGCCTGTCCGCCCTGTCGGTGGGGTTTGCGCCCGCCCGCGGTTCCGTCCGAACACATGCGTGTTCGGCCAGACCTCGGGCGGTGCTGGGGAAGGGGCCCCATGTGACAAGTGGGGTTCTTGTGGTGAGGGTCAGGCCCGCGCCCCTGCGGGCCGCGGGGGAAGCGGACACCAAAGCTGCCTGAGACTGCAAGCAACATAAGTATATAATTGACAGATAGATATATTATCGTAAGGTGGGGCAGCCTTGGTGGAAGGTGGCAGGAAATAGGGGGTCTTTCTTCGCATGTCGCGCTCAAAACGTCTCACAGATGCGGACCGCATGGAGATCGTTCGCGAGGCTGCGGAAGGTGTGACCAAATCTGCTCTTGCGGAGCGGTTCGGCGTGTCGCCGCGGGCGATCCAATACACGCTCAAGGCCGATGCCGAGCGCCAGACGGATGCTGCGATCCCGGTTTCAGCGGTCAGTGTGAAGGTGACGGCCGCGGAGCTTGCAGCCCTCGACGCGGTGCTGTCCGCTGCCGGGATCGAGAGCCGGGCCGAGGGGCTGCGGCGGCTCATCCAGGCGGCGGGCGGAGTGTTCGTGCCGGACGCGCAGATGGCGGCCGAGATGGCACGCTACAGGGCCTCGCTGCATGAGGTCGGAAACGGTGTCGCCCAGATCGCCAAGCAGATGACGAAGGCCAACCGGCAGGGGCAGGGGGCTGATGGTGGCACGAGTGCCGAGTTCTCCGAATTGCGCCTTGCGCAGATGCGCGGGTTGGCGCGGTTCATTCTGGATTCTGCTGACGAGATCGATCTGCTTCTGCGCCGCCGTCGGGACGCGATGCAGCTCGAGGCTACTGCCGCTTTGAGGGAGTTTGCCCATGCGGCTGAATGATGCTGTCGATGCCGTCACGGGCGAGGTTTTCCGGGACGGGTGGAGTCGGATCCGGGGCTCGATGCAGGGGCTGCACGTGGCCAAGCAGAGCCAGCTTGTGCGCGCGGCTGCAGGGCACCGGCCGGCGGTCTTCAAGGCGATCCGGGGTGGGGGCACGCACACCAAATCGCAACTCGCAAACCAGCTTGATTATCTGACCACCAAGTCCACCCATATCGTGGACAGTAGCGGGTTCCTCGATGGCAAGACGAAGCTCGAGGCGAAGGACATCAAGGACCTCACCGAGCGCTTTGCCAAGCGGTGGGACGCGCGCTTCAAACCCAAGCTTGGTCAGACCACCCACATGCTCATGTCCTTCCCCATCGGCACGCGGGGCGAGGATGTACGCGACATCGCGACGGATGTGGCCGAGCGGTTCTTCCAGACCGACGCGGGGAATTTCGATTACATCATCGCGGTGCATGAGGACCGCGATCATCCCCACGCGCACCTGGTGCTGAACCGCCGCTCGCAGGAAGGCGAGTTCTTCTTTCTGGGGCGCAACCACCGCTTCAACTATGACGACTTCCGCCTCGCCATGGTGGAGGAGGCGGAAAAGTATGGCGTGCGTCTCGAAGCCACGCGCCGGGTGGACCGCGGTGTCGTGCATTACCCCGCCCGGACCCGCGAGGTCTATGCGGCGAAAGACGAGGGGCGCGCGCCTCGCGAGCGCGAACGTGTGGGGGCCGACCTGACGCGGACGCTGGCGGAGATAGCCAACACCAGAACCGTCTACCATTCGCTTGCCGCGGAGGCTTCGCGCGAGGCCCGCGAGGATATTGCCGCAGCCCTCTTCCGCGCGGGCGAGGTGCTGGCGCGGGGCGGGCAGGTGGATCGAACAGGAGATGTGTACATGGCCGAGGATCAGAATTTCGAAGACCTGAGAAGCCTCTATGCGGAGAAGCTCGCAAGGGTGCAGGGCATGATCGCCGAGAAGTCTGACGCCGAACGTCCCGCGCTGGAAAAACGCCTCATCGAGATCCAGACGCAGGTCCAGCACATGCAGCCTCTCGGTTTGCGATCATCCACGCTGTCCGAGGCGGCCTCGGAGGGCGGGATCTATTCCGAGGCCAATATCGACGCCAGCCAGCTTGAGCGTTTGGCCGAGCCGGACCTGAGATCGCGCATTGACGTAGCACTGCGGGGTACGGGGATCAGCACATCGGAAGTGATGGCCCGGATCGAAACCGGGGCCTCCAATGCAGCGCTCGAGCATCAATGGATCGCCGATGACCTCTCCAAGATGGCCGAGGCCCGCGATCTGAACCTCGAACGCCGCGCCGATCTGGAACAGGCGCGCGACATCCTGAACGATGTGCATGTCGAGCTTGGCACGCTTCTGGAACGGGAGCACGTGCTGCGCCTGGATGGGGTCGTTGAGGAGGAAGCGGTCAGCGAGCGGTTCCATTATCACGAGGACGCGGTGCGGGCGATGGAAGGGACAATCCTGCAGGAGATGCGCGCCGACGGCCTGACAGCGCAGCAGATCGAGGACCGGGACTGGGAGGTGGTCTCAAAGGCAGAGCGCCGGATTGAAGCGGAGCAGCGCGCGTATCTCGACGCACACCCGGAGCTGCTTGCACGTCCTGGCGATGTGATCGACCGGTCAGAGCCCTACAGGGAGACCATCACCGATGCGGCCCGCGCCAGCGAAATCAGCCGCGAGGTCGACCGGATCATGGAGGGGCGCGATGCCCGCACCCCTGTTGTAGACGCAGTTACGGATGACTTGCGCGCGCGCTATCCGGACATGCCGGCCCACCTCGCCCGTGGTCTCGGCGCGACCTATGCGGCCGTCGTCGAGATACGGGACACGGAGGCCATCAATCAGGTCCGCCGCGAAACCGAGATGCGCGAGGGGCTTGGGGTTGGCACGCGTGACGAACGTCTAGCGACCCGAGATGAAACTGCGCCGCAGTCTGACCGTGCCGACCGCCTTGCAGACGAGATTACGCGTGTTCTGGAGCATGAGCGGGCGGGGGAGTTGTCCGCGCCCTTCGAGACCGAGGCGGAGCGGGATGCTTTCCGAACCGAGATCGCGCGGGTACTGGATAACCGCCAAATCGAGCGGCTCACATCTGGCGATGCCGATGCGCTGAACAAGGTTCTCGAGGACCGTCTCGACCGGCTCTATGTCGCCAAGGTCTATCTGCAATCGGATGCTGCGACGGCCAACACGGACGCCTTGCGCCAGGTGGCCGATGAACTCGCCGACGCCGAGTATGAAAAACACCGCGCGACAGACGTGGATGGCGAGACCGAGCGGGGACAAATCCATTGAGCGCCGCCATGGGAAAGGCGCGGATCGCGACCGGCGTGCTTCTCGTCACGCTGGTGACCGCCGCCATAGGCTACACCATCGCCTCGGCGGTGCTGAGCTACCAGGACCTCGGTTTCGGGGCCGAGATCGACTTCGCCTATATCGCGCAGAACTATCTGGCGATCCTCGATCGTCGCCCGGAGGACGCCCAACTCATCCACCTGATCATCGGCAGCTTCGCCGCCGCCGGCCTGATGCTGAGCCTCGCCCTGTCGGGGTCCGCGCTCACACGCTTTGGCCAGACCCATTGGCAGACCTCCCGCGAGATGAAGGCCAACGGGTTTTTCGGAGCGCCCGGCACGGGATTTATCCTCGGCAAGCTTGGGGCGCCGGGCTCCCGCGCGAAATACATCTGCTCGAAGGTCTTTCCCCATGCGCTGATAGTGGCCCCCACGGGCCGCGGCAAAACCACGGGCTTTGTCATTCCGAACCTGCTGACCTGGCAAGGCTCCGCCGTGACGCTCGATGTGAAGGGCGAGTGTTTCGAGGCCACGGCCCGCTACCGCGCAGCCCAGGGCGACAAGGTCTATCGCTTTGCCCCCACCGATTGGGAGTGCAGGCGCACGCATCGCTACAATCCACTCCTGCGCATCTATCAACTGAAAGACCCCGCGCGCCAGCAGATGGAATTGCAGCTTCTGGCGACGCTCTTTCTGCAAAGCGACAACGATCGGGTGCAGGGCCTCCTCAAAGGCGGGATCGATCTCTTCGTGGCGGCGGGCCTGCTGGCGTTCCAACGCAAGCGCCCCACCTTGGGCGAGATCTATCGCATCGCCGCGTCTGGCGGGAACAAGCAGAAGGAGTATTTCGCGCGGGGCCATGAGGTCGACAACAGGGCGGCCAAGCTGATCTTCACGCGGCTCGCCTCCACCAACAACGACACGCTGACCTCCTACGTCTCGCTCCTGATGACCTCGGGGCTCGATCAATGGCAGAACCCTGCGATCGATGAGGCGACGGCGGTCTCGGATTTTGATTTCCGGAAAATCCGCAAGAAGCCCTTCTCCGTCTATCTCGTGGTCCAGCCGTTGATGGTGAAGCCGCTGGCGCCGCTAATCCGCCTCTTCTTTTCCGATCTCCTCTCGGCCATGCAGGAGAAAGATCCCGGCCCCGACGAGCCCTGGCCGGTGATGATCATGCTCGATGAGTTCAATCGCCTCGGCAAAATGCCCATCGTGGTCGAGAGCATCGAGACCTTGCGGACCTATCGTGGTCATCTGGCAGTGGTCACCCAGACCATCCCCGCTCTCGATGAAATCTACGGTGAAAACACCCGCCGCGCGCTGCAGGGCAACGCCGGCGTGAAACTCTACCTGACGCCCTCGGACGAAAAAACCGTCGAGGAGCTGAGCAAGGCGGTCGGCAAGACCACGAAGACCGTCGTCACCCGCTCGCAGTCCATCGGAAAGAACCCCTTCGAGGGCCGTAGCCAGTCTACAAGGACTGAAGAAAGCTCCTTGCTCCCCGAAGATGAGGCCCGCCGCCTGCCGCTTGATGAGATCGTCATGGTGATCGATGCGCAAATGCCGGTCCGTGCAAAGCGCATCCAGTACTTCGACGATCGGCTGTTCAAGGCGATCCATGCGGCGCAGACGGGCGAGTTGCCCTTTCCGGCGCCGGGGGGAGGGGGAGCGCAGGGGAATCTCCCACTGAGTGTGCGGGCCATGCCGATGACTCCGCCACCGGACGGGTCAGGCAGACCCAATGCCGACGTTGAGGCCGAACGCCAGGCTGCTGATGGCCAATCGTCAGGGCAAACCGATGTCGCCCGAACGAAGACTGCGCCTGTCGTTCAAGCCGTTATCGCCGAGGAACAGCGACAGATGGAAATGGATTTTGGGGGCCAAGTCACGGATGCCGGGGCAGTGAGCGCCGTGGGTGAGGCGCAGATGCGCTCCGCTTTCGATGGCTTGAGTGAAATGGAAGCGATGCTGCAGGAGGGGGATAGCGAAAAGCAGGTTGCTCGATAGGGTGGAGCGCGCAGGCTTACTTGGCCATCGCGTCCGCAAGACTCGATGATAGCCGAAATTCAATGCGGATCAGGCAAGAAGCTTTTTCGGAATCGTCACATGACGACTCCGTGCCCTTCCAAGACATTCACAAAAGAGAAGCTGCGAGAATTCATGTGCTTACCTAAATGTCATACGCACCGGCGCCAAAATCGGCAATCTCGACAGTCAGTATTGTCACAACCTGATCGGCCCACTTCATGCTTGTTGACTTCCCTGGCTAGTCGACATCTTCCCTCAATTCAGCATTCGGCCTCGGGTGAATTGTCAAAGACGAACTCGACGCTCATCATTGGCCAGCAGCCTTGATTGAACTCGATCGCCTCGCCGTCCCGCGTGCGGTTAACTGAAGTCACGTATTGCACTGGGGCCTTGGCGCTGATGCCCAGGATCGCCGCCTCTTCGGGCTGTGCCAAACGTCCGCTGATGCGCGTCTCGGCGCGGCGGAACCACGGAATTCCCGACGCCTCGTAAACCGCGCTGACAGAATTCCATTCATGAAACAGCCGTTCGAAATCTGGGAAGCGATACGCAGGCAGTTCCTTGTGGGTGACGTAAATCGGGGCGCTGTCCAGCAAACGCAATCTGTGTAGCACGATGACCTCGTCCTCCGGCGCCAACCCGAACAGATCTTGCGCCTGCGGGCTTGGCCGCCCGCGGTCCAGCCGCAAAATGCGTGAGGTGGTATCCTCCCCCCGCCCAACCAGGGACTCTGAAAACCGCATGTCATTGCGGATCACGAAGGCGCGGCGGTTCTGGCGCACAAAGATGCCGACGCCTTTGCGTGCCTGCAGAGTGCCTTCGCTTTGATGCATGGCCAGGGCTCGCCGCACGGTGATGCGACTCACGCCGAACATCTCGGCAAGTTGTACCTCGCCGGGCAGGCGGCTGCCTGGCGGGCAAACGCCGTCTTCGATCGCCATGCCGAGACGATCGTATATTTGCAACCAAATCGCTCTTGTCGACTTCGCGTCGTAGGGGCGTCTTGCAAGCGAAAGTAACTCGGTTTCGCCCTGAAGAAGCGCTGCATGATTATTCACGGTTCAATACCCTTCTTCCGTCCACGAAGACCGACCTGATCCTCCGCGTGGTCTTGTCCAGCACCACAATGTCTGCGCGTTGGCCCGGCGCCAAGGTGCCGCGATCCGCCAAACCGGCGGCCGCGGCGGGATTCGCGGAAACCAGCTTCCATCCCTCATGCAAGGGCAACACGCCCGACTTATCAAGTCTAAGCACTGCATACAGAGGTGCCGGGTAGTAGTAATCAGAAGCAAGCACCGTACATAGGCCCTGCACGATGGCACTCGTGGCGCAAAGTGCGCCGTTATGGCTTTCCCCGCGCAACGCGTTCGGAGCACCCAGAACGACGTGCTCACCGGCCTCTCGAGCCTCTGCCGCAGCCTCCTCAGACATTGGAAACTCGGCCACCGTGATCTGGCGGGCGCGGCCCTCGCGCCGATCCTCGCGGGTCATGTCGTCATGTGAAAGTATTGGCCGTCCCAACCGAGTCGCGGCGGTGCAGATCTCGTCGAGATAAGCAGGCACCTCTTCCCTACGGCTCCACGTGCTTTCGATCTCCGCCTTGGCGTCGGCTGGCGACATTCCCATCCGCACGGCCATACGCTGGAGCTTGGCGCTGTCTTCGCCAAGCTTGTGATTTGCACTGGTATGATCGTTGATCGACAGGATGTCGCCGGAGCGCTTCGCCAGCCACGTAATCACCTCGTCCACGTGATCGAGCGCAAATGTCTCCCACCGGATGTTCAAATGCGTGTCGCAGGTCAGCCGGGGCGCCACCACGTTGAGCGCCGCGACCAGCGCTCGAGAGACCGCGATATCCCGCAAGCCCGGTTCCCAGGACACTGTCAGGGCATGAAACCCTGTCGTGATCCCATTCGAGATCATCTGCGCGTCCGCCTCCTGAAAAGCAATATCATAGGGAAAATGCACCCCCGGACGCGGCTGGACGATGGCCTCGAACCCGTCGCCGTGCAAATCGACGATGCCGGGCAACACCCAGGCGCCGCTCGCGTCGAATTCCTCTGCGTCCGGCGCGGCGGCTGTTTCGATCCGTCCGTCTGCCACGTGCAGGGGTGTTTGCTCGAACCCGTGGGGCCCAAGCCTGTCGCCGCCGTTAAGTGTCCAACTTCTGGTCATGTCTTCTAAGGTCTCCGTGTCACGAAAGCTTTAATCGAATCCCTTATGCGATGCTTGTGTGACTTTCCTGTGTACACAACGATAGACATGCTGGAGAAACCAATGATCCGTTCCCTGATCGCCGCTGCCGCGCTTTCCGTCGCCGCAGGCGCCCCGGCCTCTGCCGAAGCCCTGAAATTCGCCGTGACCGACATTGAAGGTCTCGAAGCGTTGCAACAGGAATTTGGAGCCTTTGAGGCGAAGCTCGAAGAATTGACCGGCTACGAGATCGACCTCTTCCCGGTCAGCTCTCGCACCGCCGCCGTCGAGGCGCTGAACCAGGACAAGGTTGACCTCGTCCTGACCGGCCCTGCCGAATACGTCGTAATCCACGAGCTAACCGATGCAGAAATTGTGACCGCCTGGCAGCGCCCGAATTACTACGCTCAGATCGTGTCCCTATCGGACGGTCCGATCAAATCCGTTCAGGACCTCAAAGGCCAGACTGTGACCTTCGGCTCCGTCGGCTCGACCTCACAGCATCTCGGGCCGGCACAGGTGCTGGCCGATTTTGGCCTGAGCTACAATGTCGACTACCAGCCGCAGATCATCTCGCGCAATCTCGCGATCGAGGCCCTGATCCGCGGCGACGTTCAGGCGGTGGGCATGAATGAAGGGCACCTGAGCCGTATCCGCGAGGCGTTTCCGGACACGTCCTTTACCGTGTTAGCCCGTGGCCGCGACCTTCCCAACGACATCCTTGTCGCGCGGTCGGATCTTGACGAAGACACCGTCGCCGCCGTGAAATCCGCCTTCGTCGATCACTCGGCCGAGTTGATGTCCGCGATCCTGACCGGTGAAGACAATCAGAAATACAAGGGTGGTTTCTTCCTCACCAAGGTGGAAGACAGCGAATACGACTATGTCCGCTCGATGTATTCGACCATTGGCGTCGACACGAACGACTTCGTCGGAAACTGATCATTCCGAACCCGTGGCCGCGGGCACTGCCTCCGGCCATGTCTCTTTTTTTGCGGAGCAGGTTTTTGCTGGAACTGGCCGAAACGGAACTGAAGACCTCACCGCGCGTAGACGCGCGGCAGATGTTCACTGAACCTCTGATCGAAGCCAAGGGACTGACCAAATCCTACAAGCGGCACAAGCCCGTTCTCACCGGCGTGGATATTGTCATCGCTCCTGGCGAACGCGTCGCGCTGATCGGCTCGAACGGAAGCGGCAAGTCCACCCTACTCAAGAGTCTTATCGGCTTGCATCCCATCACCGGTGGCACACTGCGTTGTTTTGGGGAGCCGCTCGATCATCGTGCGACACGCGCGCAAAGGCAGCGTATGCGTCACCAGACTGGATTCGTCTTCCAGAAACACTGTCTCGTGCGCCGCCGGACGGTGCTCTCCAACGTCATCCACGGCCTGTTCGGCGAGGCCGGCAGCTGGCGCGCCTTCTCGCACAGTTTTGCGCCCGAGAGCTGGCGCGCCCGCGCCATGCAGGCCCTCGAAGAGGTCGATCTGGCCGAGAAGGCGATGGAGCGGGCTGATGCGCTCTCCGGAGGTCAGCAGCAACGCGTGGCCATCGCGCGCGCGCTCGTGCGGCGACCGCGCCTGCTCATCGCAGATGAACCCGCCGCAAGCCTCGATCCGGTCTCGGGCCGAAACGTGATGGAGCTCTTCTGTCGTCTTTGCGAGGATCACGGGATCACCCTGCTTTACACGTCGCATGATATGTCTCATGCCGTCGATTACGCCGACCGGGTTCTGGCGCTGAGAAACGGTTCGATCCTGTTTGACCGGCCTGCGAGCAAGGTGTCAGGCGCACACCTCAAGGCCACGTTCGATGGTTAATCCCGCTCTCAAGGCACCGGACCGCTTCACCGGCTTCTCGCCGCTGAATTTTGCCCTGCTCGTGGCCTTGGGCGCGATCATTCTGGCCTCGATGGGCAAGGTCGCACCGTCGCCCGGACAACTGGCTGATGGCGTGCCCGGCATGGTGAACCTTGTGGGCCGGATGCTGCCGCCCAATACAGAGCCCGCTTTCCTGTCGCGCATCGGGTTGCGCATCCTTGAGACATTCCAGATCGCGCTCGTCGGCGCGGCGATCGGCATCGTGCTAAGCCTTCCCATTGCCTGGTGCGCCGCGCGCGGTGTCTCACCCCTCGGGCGTGGTCACTTCTTGATCAAGGCCTTCGTGTCCTTCCTACGCACGGTGCCCGACCTCGTGTGGGCGCTCCTCTTCGTGGCGTCGATCGGCCTCGGGGCCGTTGCCGGAACCATGACCATCGTCGTCGACACTGTAGGCTTCTGCGGCCGCTTTTTCGCCGAGGCAATGGAAGACGCCGAGAAAGAACCGCAGGAGGCGCTATCCGCGATTGGCGCCGGGCGCGGCTCAATCCTCGTGGGCGCAATCCTGCCGGACATCATGCCGTCCCTGATCAATTCGTCGCTCTTTGCTCTGGAGAAGGCGGTCCGGTCTTCAGTTGTACTGGGGCTCGTGGGCGCGGGCGGGATCGGTCAGGAGCTCAAGGTCGCCTTCGACCTCTTCCAGTATCGCAACGCCTCGATGATCATTATTGCGATTTTTCTCATCGTCATGGTCATGGAGATCATCACCGACAAGCTGCGGGCGCGTATTCAATGACGTCACGTACTGCAGTGATGAGGCGTAGGTGCCGTATGCATTCAGGGCGTATTCGGTTCTCTAATCTATCAATGTCATTCTCCTGAACGTCGATGTCTGAGGTTGCCTTCGTTCTCTTCGAGCTCCGGGGCTGACGATCGGGCTGGCTGGAGGTAGGCTGGCAAGGTTGAAACCGCAGTCATGATTGGCTTGCTGCTACAGAATACACGCGGTGTCCTACGCCCTCCCTCGGGCATCGTTCCCGCCGGGAACTGATTGTTGGAACCCTCGATTGACGTATGTCAGGCGGCTTTGAAGTCGGTTCGGTCCCTCATGATGGCATGAAGGATGACCCGCGCCGACTTCGAGTGGGATGCAGAGAACGACCGATACATCTGTCCCGAGGGGCACGAGCTGAAGCAGTTGATCCGCCACTCCGCATCGCTCAATTCAAAACGTGCCATGATCCACCTCCTGTTGCAGAGCAGTGAATCACAGGCTCACCCGGTTGAGATTCTTGATTATGAGTACAGAAGCTAATCCGATCAGAGCTGTTCGACCTCGAAGGTCCAGGCTTGCGGTGGCAATTCATTGCGCACGAGCTGCGCGATACGCGGGTCGATCTGGTCGGGCTCGAGCAGGCCGCATTGCGCCATCGCGCGGCGCGGATCGACATTTTGGCCGAGGTAGTCGAGCACTACCCGCGACGCGGCGGGTTTGCGCCCCAGCCGCAGCGGTCCGCCGGTTTGTATTCCGAGTAGGTAGTCGATCCCCGCACTGTAGGAGGGGTAGAGGATCATCTGGGTGATCGAGGAGGACAGGGTTGCCTCGTTTTCCACGACATTGATGCGGTCGCCGAGGAAGAACACCAGCCCTTCGTACTTGTAGACTTCGTGGGCGCCGCCCTGCGGACCCGCGTCGCGCTCGATATTCTTCCAAAGGTAATAGCCGTCCCGGCGGGTGATCCTTGCGTAGGAGCGCATGATCCGGCCGGGATTGCTGAACGAATGGAAGTACCTGAAATAGCTGCCGCAGTAGCGTTCCAGGGGGGCTGAGAACTGGTTCAGCCGCCGCAGGGTGGGGCCGACGGGCGTCGCCTCGACCTCGCCGCCCGGCTGGCGGCGCAGGGCGATCAGGTCGGCGAAGCGCGCAGGCTCCATCAAGAGCTCGCCCTCGGTGACGCCGAAGAACTCGCAGATCTTGCGCATGTTGTGCCGCGAGGGGCGCACGCGGCCCGAGAGATACTTGTTGAACTGTTGCCGGTTGATGCCGATCCGGCGACAGACCAGCGCGATGGAGGGCAGGAAGGAGCAGGCGAAGGTGAGATTGGTGGAGAGGGGGTCGGAGGTCATGATATGACGCTACCTGACGCACTTTCAATGTCAACATGCGTCAGCCAGCGAAATTGTGAGGAGGTCCTGCGCATGCAACGATATGCGCCTGAATCACGCAAGGAAGCACCGCATGAATCAGTCTGGACCGCCCAACGACGTCATTGAAGAACGCCACGTCGAGATCCCCTTGCCGGATGGCTGCATCCTGGCGGCGCGCATCTGGCGTCCGGCTAATGGCACGCCGGTTCCCGCCATCTTCGAGTTTCTGCCCTATCGCAAGGGCGACGTGACGTTGCCGCGCGACTCGGTGCGCGCGCCCTACATCGCGGCGCGCGGCTATGCCTATGTGCGCGCCGACCTGCGGGGCACGGGCGAATCCGAAGGGTTGATGGAGGACGAGTATACCGCGCAGGAGTTGCAGGACGGCTGCGACGTGATCGCGTGGATCGCGGCGCAGGACTGGTGCGACGGTGCCGTGGGCATGGTGGGCATTTCCTGGGGCGGGTTCAACGGCCTGCAGGTGGCGGCGTTGCAGCCGCCCGCGCTGAAGGCGGTGGTCTCCGTCGCCTCGACCGACGACCGCTATGCGGATGACGTGCATTACATGGGCGGCACGATGGTGGTCGACCAGATATCCTGGGCGTCGCACATGTTCGCCATCAACACCCTGCCGCCCGACCCCGACCTGGTGGGCGACAAGTGGCGCGAGATGTGGATGCAGCGGCTGACCGGCTCTGGACTGTGGCTGAAGAACTGGGCCGAGCACCAGCGCCGCGACGATTTCTGGAAACACGGGTCTGTCTGCGAGGATATCGGCCGCATCCAGGTGCCGGTCTATGCCGCGTCGGGCTGGGCCGACGGCTATTGCCGGACGGTGTTCCGGCTGATGGAGAACCTGCAATGCCCCAGGAAGGGCCTGGTCGGTCCGTGGTCGCATAAATATCCGCATATCGGCGTTCCGGGGCCTGCCATCGACTGGCTGGGCGAGGAGTTGCGCTGGTGGGACCAGTGGCTTAAGGGGCTCGAGACCGGGATCATGGACGAGCCGCAGTTGCGGCTTTTCATGCAGGACCACGCAGAGCCCGCCAGCTATTACGCGGAGCGCGAGGGCCGCTGGGTCGAGGAGCCGTCCTGGCCGTCGCCCAACGTGACGCGGTTGCCGTTCGCGCTGGGCCGCGAAGGGACGCTGGGGCGGGACGGTGCGGCCAAGGGGACGCTGAATATCCGCTCGCCGCTCGGCACCGGGATTGCCGGCGGCAAGTGGTGTTCCTATGCCAATCCGGGCGATCAGCCGGTGGACCAGCGCCGCGACGACGCCGGGAGCCTGGTGTTCGAGACGGAGCCTTTGGAGACGCCGCTGGAGATTGCCGGCGACGCGCAGCTTGAGATCAGTTTCTCGGTCGATCAGCCGGTGGCGCAGGTGGCCGCGCGCCTTGTGGACGTGGCCCCCGACGGTGCGGCGACACGCGTGAGTTACGGGCTGCTGAACCTGACCCATCGCGACAGCCACGAGACGCCCGAGGCGCTGGTGCCGGGGGAGACCTACACCGCGACGGTGCCGTTCAAGCATGTCGCGCAGACGTTCCGCGCCGGGCACCGGCTGCGCCTGTCGGTGTCGACCAGCTATTTCCCGATCGCCTGGCCCGCGCCGGAGCCGGTGACGCTGCAGCTCGATACCGCCGCCAGCCGGCTTGTCCTGCCGGTGCGGGATATGGATGCGGTGACCCAGCCGCGCGATCTGGGCACGCCCAAGGGCGCGCCGCCGATGGAGAAGGAGGTGCTGGAGCCGGAGCACGCCGAATGGATCGTGCGCGAGGACCTGGGCACGGGCGAGACGCAGGTGCGGATCGTCGACTCGGATGGCCGCGTGCGGATCAAGGACAACGACATGACCCGCGGGGCGACCTGCGTCGAGACCTATTCGTTCACCGGCACCGACTGGCGTTCGTTCAAGGGGCACGTGGCGTGGGACCTGGAGATGTCGCGCGGCGACTGGCGCATGTCCAGCCGCACGGAAACCGAGATGACCGCCACGGCCACGCATTTCGTCATCAACGCCAAGCTGGTCGCCAGGGAAGGCGATGCGGTTGCCCACGAACAGACCTGGTCCTGCGAGATTCCGCGCGACCTGGCCTGACCCGCGTTCCGCGCCCGGCGTGGCGCGGACCATCACTTTTCGCGCCGGGATCGTCCGGCGCCGAACACGAAAGGCCGAAACGGCCAAACAACTGGGAGAAACAAGAATGACCGATCACATGACCGCCAACAAACCCGGCATCGGGCGTCGCGCGTTCCTGCGCGGGGCCGCCGCGACCGGGCTTGCCGCCACCACCATGCCCCTGGGCTCGCGCATCTGGGCGCAGTCGGGCAAGGTGCTGCGCGTCAGTTCCTATGCCGATATCGACGCGCTCGACCCCGGCTTTTACCAGAACGGCTATAACGTCGATGTCATGAACTGCATCTATTCCAAGCTGGTGCGCTATGTGCCCGGCCGCGAATGGGAGTGGGAGCTGGAGGCCGCGGAATCCATCGAGCAGGTCGACGACACGCACATCACCTTCAAGCTGAAAGAGGGGCTGATGTTCACCGGCGGCCATGGCGAGATGACCGCAGAGGACGTGAAGTTCTCGTTCGAGCGCGTGCTGGAGCATGACAGCCCGGTGAAGAGCGACTGGGGCCCGCTGGACCATGTCGAGGTGACCGGCAAGTACGAGGGCACCATCGTTCTGAAAGAGCCGTTCCAGCCGCTGTGGAGCATCACGCTGCCCTATGGCACGGGGCATATCGTGTCGAAGAAGGCGGTGATGGAGGCCACGGAGAACGGCGGCAATTTCGGGATGGAGCCGCCGGCCTTTTCCGGCCCCTACATCCTGGAAGCGTGGAAGCCGAACCAGTACGTGCACCTGGTGCGCAACCCCGACTGGAAGGGCGAGGCGCCCGGGTTCGACGAGATCCGCATCCTGCCGATGGACGACACAAAGACCGCCGAGCGCGCCTATGAGGCCGGCGACCTGGATTATACCGAGATCACGCTGTCGTCGCTGGCGCAATATCGCGGCAACGTGCCCGCCAACACGGTGATCGAGGAATACCCGTCGCTCTACTATGTCTGGCTGGGCATGAACCTGGACAACCCCGCGCTGGGCGACGAGAACCTGCGCAAGGCGATCCAGCACGCGATCAACGCCGAGCAGATCATCGATGCGGCCTATTTCGGCGAGGCGGCCCCGGCCACCGGCATGATCGCTCCCGGCCTGCCGGGCCACCGCGAGACCCCGTCGGTTCCGGTGGCGGGCGATCTGGACAAGGCGCGCGAGTACCTGGAGGCCGCGGGCGGCCCGCCGGCCGAGCCGCTGACCATCGACGCGCTCAATGCCACGGTGTGGAAGACCATTGCCGAGGTGGTTCAGGCGCAGCTGGCGCAGATCGGCATCCAGACGCAGATCAACGTGCAGGATTCGGGGTCTTTCTGGACGCTGGGCATGGAAAGCGAGGGCGACCGCTGGAAGGACATGCAGCTGGTGCTGAACCGCTTCTCGATGCTGCCCGACCCCTATTACGCGACCAGCTGGTTCGTGACCGACCAGGTCGGCGTCTGGAACTGGGAGCGGTTCTCGAACGCGGAGTTCGACGAGTTGCACGCCGCCGCGCTGAGCGAGGCGGATGGCGAGAAACGCGCCGAGATGTATCGCAAGATGCAGGACCTGATGGAAGCGACCGGGGCCTACAAGTTCATCACCCATGAAGGCACCCCGGTGATGTACCGCGAAGGACTGGAGCCGGCGCTGCGGCCCGACGGGCGGCCCTTGTTCATCGACTTCGACGGCGAAGTCTGACGCTAAAGGAGACCGCGACCCGTGCTGTTATACGCCTCCCAAAGGCTTGTCCTTTCGGTCGTGATCGTGATGGTCGCGGTCTCTATCCTGACGCTCATGCTGCACGTGGTGCCGGGCGATCCGGCGGTGATGATCCTGGGCCCACGCGCCACGCCGGAGCTGATCGAACAGACGCGCGAGGCGATGGGGCTGGACAAACCCCTGCCGGTGCAGATCGTGACGTTCTTCGGCAACATCCTGCGCGGCGACCTGGGGCAGGACGTGTTCACGGGCCGCGAGGTGTCGCAGATCGTGTTCGAGCAGTTGCCCTATACGCTGATCCTGATCAGCGTCTCGATCCTCTGGGCCGCGGTGCTGGGCATCGCCTTGGGCTGCTATTCGGCGCTGCGGCGCAACACGTGGCTCGATACGCTGACCGGGGTGCTGTCGGTCGGCACGATCTCGATCCCGGCCTTCGTCATGGCGCTCTACTCGGTTCTGGTATTCGCGGTCTGGCTGCAATGGCTGCCGGCGATCGGCGCGGGCGAGGGGTTCTGGGACGGGGCCACGCACCTGATCCTGCCGTCCTTTGCCATTGGGGTGTCATGGGTGGGCTACGTCTCCCGGATCGTGCGGGCCTCGATGCTGGAGGTGATGGGCCAGCCGCATGTGCGCATGGCGCGCGCCTATGGCCTGCCGGACCGATGGATCACCCGCTCGCATATCCTGAAGATCGCGGTGCAGCCCGCCGTGACCCTGATCGGCACGGGCGTGGCGCATCTTTTCTCGGCGGCGGTGTTCGTCGAGGTGATCTTTGCCCGGCCGGGGATCGGCGCGCTGATCGTGCAGGCGGTGAACGAACGCAACTATCCCATCGTCCTGGGCGCGGTGCTGGTGACGACCGGCATCATCGTGCTGGCGACGCTGATCTCGGACCTTGTGATCGCCTGGCTGGATCCGCGCCAGCGGGAGGACATGTGACATGACCGACGCCACTCAGGATTCCGTTTCCGAACCCGGCGTGATGAGCCGGACCTGGCGGGTTCTGTCGGCCAGCCCGACCGGCCTGATCGGTTTCGTGCTGGTGGCGCTGATCGTCGGCTCGGCCATCTTTGCGCCGTGGATCGTGCCCTATGATCCTGCCGCCATCATGACCGGCCCGCGCATGGCGCCGCCCTCGGCCGAGCACTGGCTGGGCACCGACAATATCGGGCGCGACATCTTCAGCCGGGTCATCGCGGGCGGGCGGATCGCGATGCTGGTCGCCGCAGCCTCGCTGGCCGCCGCGCTGAGCATCGGCCTGCTTCTGGGGCTGATCGCGGGGCTGGGGCCGCGCTGGCTGGACAATATCCTGCTGTTGATCTTCGACGCGCTGCGCTCTTTCCCCACCATCGTTTTCGGCCTGGCGGTGGTGACCATCATCGGCCCGAGCCTGTTCACGGTGATGCTGGTGGTGGCGATCACCTCGGTGCCGATCTATGCCCGCATCGTGCGGACCCAGACGATGGCGCTGAAGAACGCCGAGTTCATCCTGGCCGAGCGCGCGATGGGGGTGGGCACGCCGCGCCTTTTGTTCGTGCATGTGCTGCCCAACGTGCTGGGCCCGCTGCTGATCCTGGCGTCGATGGACGTGCCGCTGGTGATCGCGACCGAGGCGGGCCTGAGTTTCCTTGGCATGGGGGTGCGGCCGCCGACGCCGTCCTGGGGCGTGATCTTGAACGACGGCTACAACTTCATCCGCAACTCGCCCTGGCCTGTCATTGGCGGGTCGATCCCGATCATCCTGGTCACACTGGGGTTCACCTTCATGGGCGAGGCGCTGCGCGACATCTTCGATCCCAAGCTGAGAAAGGCCGGCTGATGGTATCCAGCGTTGCGACAGAGCCGGACCGGCAAACGGAAGGCGGCGCCGAGCCGCTGGTGCGGATCGACGGGCTGTCGGTGGATTTCGCCACGCCGCGCGGGGCGATCCATGCGCTGCGCGACATCACGCTCGACGTGCCCAAGGGCAAGGTGCTGGGCCTTGTCGGCGAAAGCGGGTGCGGCAAGTCCACGCTGGCCTATTCGCTGATCGGTCTTCTGGCCGAGAATGCGCGGATCGCGGGCGGGCGGATCGACATGGACGGCCAGAACCTTGCGCATTTGAGGCCGAGGGAGTGGCGCGCGCTGCGGGGCAGGCGGATCTCGATGATCTTTCAGGACCCGATGACCTCGCTCAACCCGGTGACGACCATTGGCCAGCAGATGATGGACATCCAGTATCGTGAAAAGGGCGGGCGGGCCGAGAAGCGGGCAAGGGCGATCGAATTCCTGGAGCAGGTGCAACTGCCGGATGCGGCGTCGAAGCTCGATGCCTATCCGCACCAGTTGTCGGGCGGGATGCGCCAGCGGGTGTGCATCGCCATGGCGCTGCTGACGCGGCCGGACCTGTTGATCGCGGACGAGCCGACGACGGCGCTGGATGCCACGCTGGAGATGCAAATCGTCACCCTGCTGCGCGAGTTGCAGGAGAAATTCGGCTGCTCGGTGCTGTTCGTGTCGCACCACTTGGGGACGGTGGCCGAGCTGTGCGACGAGGTGGCGGTGATGTATGCGGGCGAAGTGGTGGAGCGGGGCGACGTGGCGCAGGTGTTCCGCGACCCGTGCCACCCCTACACGCAGGCGCTGTTCGAGTGCGACCCGGCGCGAATTCGCGAGGCGACGCGTCGGTTACCGACCATTCCGGGCACCCTGCCGGACCTGCGCCGCCCGCCCGCCGGATGCGCCTTTCGCGCGCGCTGTCCCAAGGCGTTCGAGCGCTGCAAGACCGAGCATCCGCCGCTTTACGATGCCGGCGGGGGGCAGGCGGCGCGATGCCATCTGAACGACCCGGCGGAGGACAGGGCATGAGCCTTCTGGAAGTCGAGGACCTGCGCATCCGGTATGCGCGGCAGGGGCGTCTGAAGGCCGCGCTGCGCCGCGAGCCATATGATTTCGAGGCGGTGTGCGGCGTGTCCTTCACGCTGGGCGCGGGCGAGACGCTTGGGCTGGTGGGTGAAAGCGGGTCGGGCAAGTCCACGATCGCGCGCACGCTGATTGGGTTGAAGAAAGCCTCGGCCGGCTCGATCCGCTTTGACGGAACGGAAATATCGGAGGCGTCGGCCCGCGAGTGGGCACGGCTGCGCACCGACATGTCGATGATGTGGCAGGACCCGGTCGGCTCGCTGTCGCCCCGGCTGACGGTGAAGTCGTTGGTGACTGAACCGCTGCGCATTAATGGACGGCCTGCCGGGCGCGACGAGGCCGAGCGCCTGCTGGGGCTGGTGGGCCTGCCGGCCGAATTTGCCACGCGCTATCCGCACCAGCTGTCGGGCGGGCAGGCGCGGCGCGTGGGCGTGGCGCGGGCGCTGGCGCTGGACCCCAAGCTGCTGATCGCGGACGAGCCTACCGCCGGCCTCGATATGTCTGTTCAGGGTGAGGTGCTGAACCTTCTGGCCGATGTGCAAGCCCGCAGCGGCGTGGCGATCGTGATCATCACGCACAATCTGAACCTTGTGCGGCACGTGACCGACAAGATGGCGATCATGTACCTGGGCCGGTTCGTCGAGAAAGGCCCGACAGATCGGGTTTTCGCCCATCCGCGCCATCCCTATACCAAGGCGTTGCTGGCCGCGAACCCCGAGCCCGACGCGGATGCGCGGCACGAGAGAGTGACGCTGGACGGCGAGGTGCCGAGCCCGGTGAACCGGCCCTCGGGCTGCGATTTTCACCCGCGCTGCCCTTGGGCGCGCCAAACCTGCGCCACAACAGAGCCGAATTGGACCAAAGACGCCGGTCGTGGACATAGGTGCCTGTTTCCATTGTGACATGCCCGCCGAGCGAAGTCGGGTAGGTCGACCTATAGTCTGACTTGAATGACAAGAGGACGTGCGAACAGCCTATCTCGCGAAAGAGGTACGAAAGTCACTAAGAACTAAACCTGTATAGCTCGCTGCTTCTGTGCTATTGACTTGGCGTTTCTCTATTGGTGTTTTTAGGGTGGTGGACTTATGCTAAGAACCTGGGGTAATCAAAGTACACGACACTGACGCCAACACCACACTGCTAGCGAAAAACAGCCTCTGACAGGCCCGACGCGCTTCAGATTCGCTCTAAGCGGTCGTTCACCGCAAAGCGCATCAATGGAGGCTAAGGGCCGTCACCGCCGCTCTAGCCGTGTCAGGCGTGCCAGTTGCGCCAGCATTCGAGACCCGGCCGCCGGTGACCCTGAGCCACTTGCCTGACCAGTTTGCCCCATGCCTTGCCTTACTGGCATCTGCTGCGCGCCAAACAACTGCCGCGCCCTAAGGGCTGCATATTCCGCACCATTTGCTCCGCCGATCAAGTAACGGTTGTAAGCTTGCTGACTGCCCATTGCGGCACGGGCGAAACTGTAGCCGCCGCCGAGACCGCCGGAGAGGGCGGGCATCATGATGTTGCCGGAAATCGCACGAACGATGAAGGGCGTGGCGATAATGAAGCCCTTGGCCATGAGGACCATCATGAAGAATGGGATAAGCGCGCCAATATGGGAGGCACCTTCCGGTTCGCCAAGCTCGCCGATGAGCGCGGAGGAAACGCCTGTGATCGTTGCGAACACGCCGGCCACGACGATGGGGTAGAGCGCGAAGGAAACCAGCGCTGACAGCCATCGCGCGAAGTAATCTTTGGTCACCTCAAAGAGGGTCAGGAAAATCATCACCGGGGCGATCCCGATCAGAAGTGCGATCATCAGGCGGGATGCCACCAAGATGAAGGCGGCAAGTCCGCCGAGGATTGAAAGCAGGAGGACGCCGACGATGTCCAGCATGGCGCCGGCCATCCAGTTCAGCTCGGACCCGGCAGCGTTCAGATAGTCGCCCAGTTCCGCGATCAGCCGGTCGAACTCTTCGGCAAAGGTGCCAGAAGGGCCGGGGGTTCCGCCACCGACCGAGGCGACAAGCGCGCCCGCAATGCTGTCGATGCCGGCCAGGATAGCGGAAGAGAGGGCGTTGAACTGCACCCAGTTGGTCGCGAATATCCCGATGAGGCCAATCTTGACTGCCAGCCAAAAGGCCGTGCGCCCGTCCATCGCCTTGTACTGGTAGATCATATTCAGGAAGACGAGGATGACCACGAGCGTAGTGCCCAAGACCAGAAGCGTGCCGACCGTTGCCGCAACGGACCCGAACTGGGTTTCCGCCGCGGTGTCGAGATAGCCCTGGGAGGTTTCAACGAAATAGGTGACGACGCTCATGGGGGATCAGCCTTACCAATTGCCCGCGGCTTCGCAGATGGCCTTGGCGGCAGGGCGGGCGGCGTTGGCGCGGCGGTTGTAGGCGTCCGAGGCCTGCAGCATCTCCCATCGTTTGGCACTCGCGTGGACCTCGCGAAACACCCCCTCGGCTGCGTCCCAAGAGGGGAACCGGGTATCGCAATCGCAGTTGCCGCTTTCGACGATGCGCTCGAGATTTTGGGCGCGGTAGATATCCTGGACCAACACGCGCTGATAGGCTTGGCGCAGGGGAACTTCTTGCATCCAGCTGGGCTCAGCGGGCCGGTCTGGACAGACGGTGAAACTGCGCTCAAGGGTCGGCACCAGATTGCGCTCAGCGAAGGCGGGGACAGCCAGTAGGCTTAGGGCCACCCCGGTCAAAGCAAGGGTTAGCCGTGCCAGCCTCATGCCGTGGCTCCGATGATGGTGGTTGCGCGTTTCAGGAAGACCGTGTGCCCAACATTCGCAAATTCTGAGGAGCTGATCGACACGACCTCCCAGCCATCTGAACCTTTAGTATTCAGGGTGTTCTTCATATCGGAAAGGCTGGTCTTTCGGGTCATGGGAAAGCTGAGGATGTCATATTCAAAGGTCTTCATTGGGAAGCTCCGATCTCGGTTGTGCCGGGGAGGTAGAATTCAGTGATGCCGCGTCGGCCGTCATGGCGACCGGCCTGGATGATCACGTCGATGGAGTTCTCGATGTATTGGATCATGTCGGCATAGGTCATCGGGATCTCGGTTTTGAGCGCGGCGATGGCCAGACGCTGCACGGCGAGTTGCGGGGTTTCGGCATGCAGCGTGGTCATGGACCCGCCATGGCCGGTATTGATCGCCTCGAGGAAAGTCATCGCCTCCTTGCCGCGCACCTCGCCGAGGATGATCCGGTCAGGGCGCATGCGCAGTGTTGCGGTGAGCAGCACATCGGCGGTCTGGAAC
The DNA here is from genome assembly GCF_030733705.1 of Roseovarius sp. MMSF_3298. Lineage (NCBI taxonomy): Bacteria > Pseudomonadati > Pseudomonadota > Alphaproteobacteria > Rhodobacterales > Roseobacteraceae > Roseovarius > Roseovarius sp. MMSF_3298. Next base: position 2,798 of record NZ_JASHIN010000023.1, on the reverse strand, counting down.
TCCGCATCGCGATTGGCGATGAGGGTCACGGCATTCGGCTGGGTTGGCAGAAGCTCGGCGGCTTCCTCGATTGTGACGATCCGTTCCTCGGCTGGAACATGCGAGAGGATCTTGCGCGCAGCCACGGTCTTGCCGGTGGAGGTGCCGCCAGAGACGATCATGTTCAGCTTGTTGTCGACGCAGAAGGCCAGCGCATCGTCGATCACGCCTGCGGCCACCACTTCGCGCAGTTCCCGGGTCTTCTCGAGCCGCAAGTCCTCAAGCTTGCGTTCCTTGCCAAAGAGGAAATCGAGCGCGATCCCCTCGAGCGGCAGGCTCGAGAAGAACCGCAGGCTGATCGACATCGCCGAGAGCACGGCGGGCGGCGTGATGACCTGTGCCCGGATCGGTCGCCCCTTGTAGGTGATCGAGACCGAGACGATGGGGCGGTCCTTGCTCATCGTGGTGTTTGCGGAAGAGGCGATCTGGTTGCCGAGGTCTTTGACTTCTGTTGCGTTCAGCGTCTGGTCTAGCCTTTGCATGAAGTGATCGCCCTGGAATTCTCCCCAGCAGGTCCCGTCGGGGTTGATGCAGATCTCGATGACATCGTCGCGGGCGGCGGCGTCGATCCGATCAAGCGAGGTCTGGAGATAGCTCAGCGACATGGGCTCAGAATATCTCCAGATCGCGGTCGACCATCACCGTCACGCGGGCCCCCTGGTCGACATAGATGACGGGTCCGATTGAAAGGTAGTCGCCAATGACGCTGTCGGTGGCATCGGCGAGGTCATCGCCCAAGTCTTCGAGAACGTCGGCGGCAGTTTCGCCTTCGACATTGGAGGCGGCGGCGTTCGGCGCGGCGGATATCAGAGAGATCAGCGCGGCAGAGCCGAAACGCTCGTCAAATCTGGTATCGACAAAGCTGGTCACACCGGAGCGGCCCAACTCGTCTCCTCCGAAGGAACTGATCTGGACGGTCTGGTTGTCGGGCAGGATGATCCGGTCCCAGGCGATGGTGACGCGGCGCTGCGCGATATCGACGCCCGAGCGGTAGCGCCCGATAAGACGGGACCCGCGCGGGATCAGTAGACGGGAACCGTCGAAACTGAACACGTCTTCGGAGACGACGGCACGGGTCTGGCCGGGCAAGGAGCTGTCGAGGGCGGTTTCTATGACGGCCTGGATCATCGTGCCCTGGACAATGGTGTTCGATGGATTGGCGATAACCTCGGCCTGCGTGACTGAGGTCGGCAGGGCACCATTCAGCACAAAATCCGTCACCTCGCCGAAAGTGCGTTCGGTCAAAGCCGTCTCATTCGCGCCCGACGTGCCGCCAAAGGCGATGGTGGGCGAGGTGATGCGGCTTTGCTGAAACGCACGTTCCGCGGCTGCGCGGCGTTCGAGGTCCGCGAGCCGTTTCGCTTCCTCTTCGCGGCGGAGCCGTTCTTCTTCCCGCGCGCGTAGCTCGTCCTCGGAAGGCCCCAAAGGTGCGGGAGCAGGACGATTGGCTTCGAGTTGCGCGAGTTCAAGGTCCATGCGCAGTTGCTCCAGCTCGCGATCGCGCGCCGAGAGTTCATCGCGAAACTGCTGCAGCGCGGCTTCTGAGGCGGACTGTAGAGCGGCGATCTGGGTGGTCAGCGCATCAATGGCTTCGGCGGCTGCGGTATCTTCTTCCACCACCGGTTTGGGCGCGTTCCGCAATTCCTCGATCTGGGCCTGAAGGGCGGCAAGCTGCGCCAGAAGCTCGGCGTTGGGTTCCACCGGATCCGGTGCGACCAGCACCACCTCAGGATCAGGCGGAGGGAGGGTTTCTATCGTCCCGAACCCGTCGCCCTCGTTTTGGAACACGTCCGGCGTGGCCGTGGGCAGGGCTTCCTCTTCTTCGGGTTGGGACAGGAGATAGAATAGGGCACCGCCCACGCCGATCACGAGGACGACGACCAAAGCGAGCAGCGGTGAGCGCCGCGGGGCAGCGAGTCGACCTGTTCCTTTGCCTCGTTCGAGCGCAGCGAGACGTTTTTCGAGATCTGTGTTTCCGGCGTCGCTCATGAGCCTACCCCCACAGGCGGTGTGGCCTCGATACAGACTACCTCTTCCCCGACCCGCAGAACCCATTGCTTGTTCACACCGGAGACCCGGATCACGCCGTCCTGGGTGGCCTGCGTGTTGACTGTGCGCTCGCGGCCGTTTGCGTAGCGGAAGATCGCGGGCACCGGCGCGTTCCGCGGGAATTCGAAATACGTAAAGGTCCCGTCATCCCAGACGCGGGACGGCGTGAACTCGGTGCGCGCGCTGGCCCCGTAGTTGTAGTTCGGCGCTTGTGCCGCGATGGCGCGGCCCTTCCGCGTGTGGTCGTCTGGATAGCGGAACTGCACCACGTAGAAGGTCGGGCTGCGGGTCTCCTGGACGTTGAAGTAATAGCTTCGCCGGTTCGTGTAGACCGTTACGTTGGTATGGACACCGCGGGCGACGGGTTTGATCGCGAAGGCCTGGCCGCCGGGTACGCCGTCAATCTCGAAGCCCTCCGTGTCGCCGGCGATGATCGAACGAATGCTCTCGCCTTCGCCGAACTCGACGGTGGTGACATGGGTGAGCGAAACGCTCAGACGGTAGACCTGACCTTCCTGGTAGGTGGCCAAGCGCACCCGGTTGTCGTTGTGCCCGCCGCGCGGGATGGCTTCGGCGAAGGCGAGGTCCGACAGGAGGGCCATCCAGAAAGCGAACAGGCTGAAGCGAAACACAGTCAATTCTCCAATCTGTCGGAGCGGATGGAATATTCGAGAACGGTGAAGCCGAAGGGATTGGTCCAGACCTCATCG
>NZ_JASHIN010000022.1:0-67703 GCF_030733705.1 Roseovarius sp. MMSF_3298 | reverse complement strand
ACGAACTGCATCAAATTCACCAGCGCCGACATCGAAACCGCCAAGGGCGTCGGCTCCATCTCGACCCTGACCTTCGATCTCGACATCACGGTCGAACCTGTCGCGAGCACCAACCCGATGGCCCCCACGCACCGCGTCCTCGGCCGCTCCCCGCGCGGCAAGCTGGTCGAATGCGGCGGTATCTGGAAGAAGCAGAACAAGGAGACCGGCGCCGACTACTACACGCTGACCATCCGCGATCACGGCTTCAACGCCAACCTCGGCAAGGCCGCGAACCAGGACGACCTGTCCCTTCAGGCCATCATCCCCTGGGGGCCCAAGGACGCCGCCTAAGCCAAAGGCCAGACCGCTTCGGCGGTCTGGCTATTTCTCGTTCTTGGGTGCGCCTGATGGGCGGGCCAAAAAGCTGATGTCCGAAGAACACGGCATATTTCGGACGCGGACGCACAAGGGGACAGTCAGTCTGGATAGGCCGCTGACGCGGCTTCGATCTTTCTGTTCAGTGACAACGTGCATCGCGCGAACCCGAGTCGGAACCGAATGTCCGCAGGGAGAGCTGGCAGCCAGCTGAGCGAGGCAAGCGAACTTCTCTCAGTCGAGCAACCCGCGCCTGGGTCGTGTTGGCGAAGCTGCCGGGGCGCCGAACTCACCCTGTACCGCGGGGATGGAAGCCGCGAACCAACGTCATGCATCCAAGGGCAACGTCTCACGTGAGGGTCACCGCCGCGCGCCTTTCCGTCGACCTGTTGGCCTTAGAGATCGCTAGCCCGGGGTCGAGCGGTCGGCAACGCCGGGGGCAGGTTTCTGGACGGCTTGCGCCTTGAGCGCTGCGGCGCATCGCTCACAACAAACCTGCCCCCGGCGTGCTCCATTTCATTCCGCCCCGTGCCGGGTGTCGCCCGCTCTCATGCCCCCGGTCTTTTCCACGATCCGTCCAACGACGATCAACGGAAAGGATCACACCATGACACTCGAACAATCCATCGACCTCGCCGAATTGCAAGCCGACATGGCCTTCGATGCTTACCTCGCCGCCTTCGATGAAGACGCCCATCCCGAAACCCTCGACAGCCTCGAGACCGAGGCGCTGATCGCCCGCAGCCGCTACGACGATCTGCGCACTCTGGAACTGGGTCACTGACCCAGATACCCCTGCGGGTCTTCGGATCCGTAGGGGTCTGACATCGACACTCAGAAGCATCGTGACGCTCGCAGTGGGTGTGACCCGCGCTATCTCGCGCGGGCCGTACTCGTGTTTCCGGCGCCCGATCCGTAAGCGGTTCGGGCGCTCGGACGGCTTGTCGTTGCGTGCTCCTTGAGCGCAAATTTCGGGAGCTTTTTCGACCTGGCTGTCCTGCATCGATGAGGGAGGAACCCGTTCCATGTTGCGCTGCGCAGCGGGGTCTTGACGGCGTCCAATGCCAGCAAAAAGACACAACACGCAAAACGTAATATTGCGCAATGTGATGTATTGAATTATAAGCGAAGGAGAGAAGGAAGACGTTGGCAGGATATGGCCAATGTTTGCACATTTTGTCCGAGGGGTCTGACCCGTGCCGAGGCCAGCGAAAAACCTGAAGCTTGAAGAGCGCATCGAGGTCGCGCGGCGCTTTGCGGCCGGCGAAAGCGCGAAGGACTTGGCGGCGGCATTTGGCATCTCTCCGCGTCATGTGAACCGGCTCGCGAAAGAGGAGGCGGGCGAGGGCATCGCTGCGCGCGATCCGAGTGAGACAGTGGCCTTCCGGGCAAGCCGCTCCGAGCTGGACGCCTTCGATGCGGAGTGGCGCGAACGGGGCTATGCAAGCCGGTCGCAGGCGCTCAATGCGGTGCTGCGCGGGCGGTGCGGTTTCCTCGATGTACCGCGCGATCTGGTCGCCGAATTCTGCGCCGCTTGGCGTCAGGCGAAGGATGTGAGCGACGCCGGACTGGCGCTCGCCAAGGCGGTGCATCGCGGTCGGCTGGAGGTCTCGGAGGCCGACCGCGTGGTGTTGATCGAACTGCTCGATCTTGCGCAGTCCATGAGCCGTGAGATGGGCCGGATGAAGGATGCGGCGCAGGCGCTGCGTCATCAGGAGTGGCCGCAAAAGGAAGAAGGGCAGGGACCGGAGAGCGAGGTTCTGGAGGATGGCCCGCGCACGATCGAGCGCGGATTGAGGCTTGTCAGGAATGGCTGACCTGCTCGCCCTATATACCTCGGTCATGGGGCGGCTCTGGGAGGATGAGCGCATCCGCGGTCAGGCCGCGGCGCGGATCGACGCGCGGCTGGCGGGGCGTCGGCAGGGGCGGAGCTTTGCGCGCGTCGGATCCCTGTCGGCGCGCAATGCGCTGAAGGCCGCGTCGGGGCAGAGCCGGGCGGCGGTCTTCAAGCGGATCCGGGCGGGGGGCTGCAAGACGCGTGCCTCGCTTGGGGCGCAAATCTCTTACATCAACGACAAAGCGGTCTACACCTATTCGACGATGACCAATGCGCTGACCGATGCGGCGGTGCTTTCTGAGGATCAGAAAGAGGACATCATCGAGGACTGGGCCGGAACCTGGCGCGGCTCGACCAAGCTCGGGTTCACATCGCACATGCTCCTGTCCTTCCCGACCGACGTCACGGTCGATCAGGTGCGCGACATCGCCATGGACTGGACCGAGCATTTCTTCGAGAGCGGCGAATACGGTGACCAGTGGGACTATGTCCTCGCGGTTCACGACGACCGGGCGCACAAGCACGCCCATATCATCCTGAACAACCGCGGCGTCGAGAAGGGCACCTGGTTTTCTTGTTGGGCCGAGGGCGTGATGTCGCCGCAACTGATGCGCGAGAAGCAGGCCGAAATCGCGGAAGGCTACGGCGTGATGCTTGATGCCACGACCCGGCTCGAGCGGGGCATCTTCGAGAAGCCCGCCGGGATCGAGGAAATCTACCGCGCCAAGGAAGAGGCCCGCCTGCCGCGCGAGATTGTCATGACGGTCCAGGAATCCGCCATTGCGCAGGCGCAGGTGGTGGGCTTCGCCAAGGACTACAAGAACCTCGCCGACCTGCTGGACCGGATGGACCGGCACCACATGGCCCGCGCCGTGCGCGGCATGGCGGACGGGCTTGGCTCGGGCACGCCGTGGAATTTCACCGAAGGAGAGATAGACATGAAGGACATCAAGACCGTCGGTGACGCGATCGACTATTCCGAACGCACGATCGAGGCGTTGAGGCTCAAGGCCGAGGAACTGGACCCGGCCGAGCGGGCCGCGTTCGAGGCCAAGGCCGCGCCGATCATCGCGGACCTGTCGCAGATGGTGCCAGACCCGGAGCTACGCGCGCGTTTCGGCAAGCAGCTCGAAGAACCCTATCCGCCGGGGGCGGGCAGCGAAGTGCTGATCGCCGCGCTTCAGTCAGGCAATGACGAGGGGCTGCGCGACGTACTGGAGCGTGCCGAAGAGGCAGGCATGGACAGCGAGGAGCTGGTGGCCCGGATCACGGCGGGTGGCACGCGGAACTACGGCATGGCACAGGACTGGGTCGAGCGGGACATGAACGCGGTTCTGGCGAAGGATGGCCTCAGCGTGGAGTCCGCCAGTGACGACCAACTGGATGCCGCGCTCGAGAAGGTCGACGGCGTGATGGACGCGCTGATGGAACGCGCCAAGGAGATGGGCGTCGAGATCGGCCGGACCCTTGCCGATGAGGAGGAGGCGACGCTGCCCCTCATCGACGAGGATGACCGGACACCCAATCCCTACCTGCAGGACCTCGCCGACATGCTGCGCGACGGCAAGCTCACCGAGGAACAGGAAGAGACGGTCGAGCGGACCCTGCAAGCCGAGCTCTTCAAGGAGTTGGGCGAAGAGGGCTTGGCCGAACTACGCCGTGGCAACTTCGAGGTGCTGGACGTGGCCCTGCCGAGCAAACTCGACCAGATCACCGTCACGCAGGAGTTCCTCGAGATGACCTTCGAGGAGACTGGCGACCAGGTCTTCACCGACTGCGCCGCCGGGTTGCAGCAGGACAAGGCGACCGAAGTGGCGCGGCTGCGCGGCCAGCAGGAGGCTCAGGAAATGGGGCGCGACCTTGGCCGTGACAGAGGACTGGATCGTGGTCTCGACGACGAGATGGAATTCTAAGGGGGAGATGACAACCATGACCAAGACACTCCCCCTCTGGGCCGCGCTCCTCTTCGGTGTGATCTGCGGCGCCGTCATCGGCACCATCGTCGCCGCCTTCTACCTGACCCTGGCCCTGAAAACCGGGTTTCAGAGTTTCGACATGTTGGCGCTTTGGAAGGCCAGCGCCGCCACCCGCGCGGCGCATCCCGACGCCTTCAAGGTTGGCTTCGGCGCCGTCGGCTTTGGCGCAATTGGGCTCGGCGCCTTGGCGCTGGCCTGGACCTGGAAGAAGGAGCGCGACGACTACGGCTCGGCTCACTGGCAGACCAAGGTGGAGCTGAAGAAGAACGACATGCTGCAGGCACCGGGCAAAGGTTTCGTCTGTGGCAAGCTCGGCGCGCCGACCTCCAAGGCCGAGTTCATCTCCTCGACCACCATCCCTCATGTGATGATGGTGGCCCCGACCCGCGCGGGTAAGGGGGTGGGTTTCGTGATCCCGAATCTTCTGAGCTTCGCGGGTTCGGTCGTGGTGCTCGACGTGAAGGGCGAGAATTTCGAAAAGACTGCGCGGCTTCGCGCACTGAACGGCGACGAGGTCTATCGCTTCAGCCCCTTTGACTGGGCCAACGCCACGCATCGCTACAACCCACTCGCGCGGATCGCCAAGGCACCGAGCTTCGCGCAGCGCTTCACCGAGGTCTCAATCCTTGCCGACCTCTTCCTCGACAAGGACAACAAGACCCTCGACACCTTCTCCGAGGCTGGCAAGTCGATCTTTGTCGCGGCCTGTCTACTGGCGATCCAGCGCGGCACGCCGAACCTTGGCGAGGTAAACAAGATCGTTGCCGGGGGCGAATACAAGAACGCCCAGTACAAGACCTATGCCGACGAGGCCGAGGAAGACATCCTGCGCGAGCTCTGGACCAATGCCTCGAGCGCCTCGTCGCGGCTGCTGACCTCGAACATCCAGGCCCTGATGACCGCCGGTCTCAAGCAATGGGACAACCCGGCGGTGCGCTCGGCGACCGAGGCGAGCGATTTCGATTTCTCGACCTTCCGCAAGACCCCGCAGTCGCTCTACATCGCCGTCTCCGAGGATCACATCGCAACCCTCGCTCCGCTCCTGCGCCTGATGTTTGCCGACCTCATTGCGTCGATCCGGCTGAACGAGCCCGGCCCGGACGAGCCCTGGCCGGTCATGATGATGATCGATGAATTCCAGCAGATGGGGGCGATGCCCTATCTCGAACGCGCGATCCATTCCTTGGCAAGCTATGGCGGCCGCGTCGCAATGATCGCGCAGTCTCTGGCTTCGCTCGACCGCATTTATGGGCCCGAAGGCCGCGAGAGCCTAGAGAACGGGGCAGGGCTCAAGCTCTACATCACACCGCGCGACCAGCGCACCGTGAAGGAGGTCTCAGCCGCGGTCGGCAGCACCACGCGCGAGGCCGTGACCCGCATGTATGGCCGCAACAAGGGTTTTCTCGGCGCGACTTCGACATCAGCGCGGCTGGAAGAGCGGCCGCTGCTTTCCGAGACCGAAGCGCGCCTGATGGACCCCGACGAGGTCATCATCCTCGCCTCGCCCCAGCATCCGATCAAGGCAAGCCGGATCAAGTATTACGATGATCCCTTCTTCAAGGAGATGCTGGCCCGCCAGGAGGGCAAGCCCTTCCCCTATCCACCGAGCGTGCAGGGTGTGGGGCCTTGGGGTGCCGACGGTGGCGACGAGGTCAGCGCTGATGAGCCGGTGAAAACATCCGAACGTGCGCCTGTCCGGGACCGTTCACAGCGCCGCGAAGCGCGCGCGATGAGCTTGAGGACGATGGAGGCCGGGCGCGGGCAACCAGAGCCCGAGACGCTCGAGCGGGAAGCTGCGGTGCCGAAGGAATGGGAGGCGGTGTTGGATGCGCGGGAGGATTTTATCGAGGAACTGTTGGGTGGGTGAGCGCCGTCGAATAGTCCCCTATTCGTCGTAGTAGGATTTCAAGTCGCGTCGCTCTTTCAACTGGGCGGGTCGGTAGGGTTTGACCTCGCCACACTGGGCGACTGCCTTGGCTCGCATGCGTTCTTCGACTGAAGGATGGAGTGGGAAGTCGTCGCCAACTGCGCGAATTCCCTTCTTCCAGCGGATGCGGAGTGGTCCAAAGGCTACCATCGCGTCTTCGCGGTGCTGCAAACCCAGAGGGTCAGGGGCGCGGTTCAAAACGTTCTCGTTGATCTGGATTGAAGGCACACACTCTTTCAATTCGTCGACCATCCAATCGAGGGCGATATCGCTCAGGCGGGACTCTGCCTCGGGATAGCTTCCGCCAATGTCGCTATGGCAGCCCGGGAACCAGACCTGCTTCAGCCACTTCGGCTCTCGATCTTTGGTCTCAATCGCGGCCGCCTTCGATGCCCATCCAACCCTTGGAAAGTCCGCACGGTCCTCGTCGATCGCCATGGCGTGACGGGCGTGTTGGACATCGGGATCCAGCCACTTGTCGTAGTTCCGCTTGTTCCACGCCGCGAAGTGACTCGTCTTGAGGATCTGCGGCCAATCCGTTGGGCGCCAGAGCTTCAGTTTGCGGTCGGGATCGTCGGAGAAATATTTGAAGTTGTCGAGCAACAGGGAACCCAGCTGCCAAAGAAGCGCGACTAGAAGTGCGCCGAGTGGGACAACCAAAAGCCAAGACCACCCGAGTGCAACGCCGGCGGCAAAAGCCGACCCGACCCCGAACGTTACGCCCCAGACCAAGGTGCGGACAACAGCCGTTCGCAATGATGCCACCGTGTCGAAGACCCCGATGAATGTTGGCTGAACGTTTCCCTGATTGTCTTCGCCTTCAATGGGAAAGCTCGAATACTTTTTGCGAAATCGTTTGCCGAGCTCTTCACGGTTCTTGAAGTAAGGATCTTGTCCGCGCGGTTTTCCAGCACCGTGATTATACACGAATTTTACAGCGTCCTTGGCGATCTTGCGCAATCCGGGACCGTGACGCGGGACCGGCGAACCATCAGGCATCTGCGTCGGGACACCGCAGAGGTTCATAACGTTTGCCAGTGCTCTTACTGTGTAGGCCCCGCGCGAGAACCCAAACAGCAACACACGGTCGCCGGGCTCGTAATGGGCGATGATCTGCTCGTAGCAATCGATGATGTTGTGGTCGATGCCAGTTCCGACGGCGCTTTCCAGGATCGGCTTGATCCGACCGAAAAACCCACCGCGTTCTCCTGTTCCCAAGCCCGGGTCGTAAAAAGCCACTTGGTCCTTCGGGCTAATTGGTGAATCTGGGCCGGGACGCATGGCTCGATACATTTTGTAGACATTCGATAGCCGTTGGTCCGGCCTGGCGCCACCCATCTGGCCGGTTCCGTCCGAGAATATGCATATGTTCTTCGCCATGATTTAGCTTTTGCCTTCGCTCGGACGAATTTCGATTGGCTTGGGACGTCCGCCTGACCGTTTTAGGGAGAAAGGAAGAAAGCAGTCGATTTCATCGTCGGAAAAGGTCATATCTTCTAGCTTTTTCAGTCGATGTTGCGCTTCCCGGTATGCCTTACCGTCAGTCTGTGGTGCGCTTGCATAAAGGGCTGCGAGAGCCGCCTGCAGTTCGTCACGACGCTCGATTGCCGCTTCGTGCTCAAGCCTTACGAGGTCCGTCAGAAGCGAAAGATAACACTCACGGACATTCCAGAGCTTTGCAGCTGCGTCGCGGTGCTTTTGGGCGATGACGCCTGGGTCGAAGTTTTTTAGGTAAGCGGCTACGAACAGCGTCAGGAAAGAGACCACGACGGTCGCGATCTCTACCCATTTCTGGTCACTTGCTATGACCCCGACTGCGCCGGCACTGGTAAGCGCTGAGAGCGCGATCTGGGCCATCTTGTATCTGCGCAAAGTAGCCGCGCAACGATCGGCCATACGTTCATGGGTCTTGTGGGTATAGACCACACGTCCGAAGCATTCCCTGACTTGGTCTTCAAATGCGATATCGTAGTCAGGCTGCATAGTCTTCGTCCTCGGCGTCTCGCACACGGATCGGTACACGGATCATGTCCCTTGCTATGACAACGCCACGGCTGACGGCGTAGCACTCGACGAGGTGATCGCCGCGGAAATTTGTCGTTTCTCGACGCTCGCCGCGTCCGTCGTCGCGTACGATCTGACCCCGGATCATATCGCGGCGCTCGGCTTCGTCACCTCGGTTCAGGACTTTCCAGTACAGCTCAATATCATCTGGCAGGTCCGATGTGTCGGAAAGAAAAAACCGAAGTTCTTTCTGCGGTCGGAGGATACCGTACCCTTCTAGTAGCTCACGGAGCATCGTAGGGCGGAACCCATCCTGCGTAACTTCGCAGTTGATGCGAAGATGATGGCGAATATCGACACGGAACCTGTCTTCAACAAACTGTTCAGTGTCTCTAAAGACATGGGAATACGCTGCGGACTCTCCCGCTGCGCTCTTCGTCACAGGTGCTGGATAGGCATTGCCGAACACGTCACGCCACTTTTGGCGCTCATTCTTTTGACCGCTGGCCTCGATTGCCTTGACGCACAAGTCATAGGCCTTCTTGGCCTTCGTCTCGAAGCGCTTCTTGACCCGCACTCGTTGCCGACTACCCAATGCGGCGTATTCGGATTGCTTCGGCTGATCGGCCAGAAACTTGAAAAAATCCCGGCACATCCAGTCATAATAGTAATAGCTTCGATCGTCGTATTCGTGTGTCGATTCTAGGAAATTGTACGCCAAGGTATCGATCAACAGCCCGCCCATGGCGATACCGTGTTTGTTTTTCCACGCCCTCGCCATTTTACAAAGTCGACGAAGATTGCGGTTCTTGCGCTTGTTGGCCTCGCGCATTTCATCAATTTCTGCCTGCGGCTTAGTGATCTTCCACGATCCGCCATTCGCGGTATCTGGGTATTTGTAACTACCATCATCCTGCTTGAACGCTGGCATCACTTCTATGTGGAAGTCCTTGTAAAGGACGCGAACAACCAAACGGTCCACACGTACCGTCGTAGACGGATAGCGACGCTTGATAGCTTCTTTGGTGTCTTGGAGCAGCTTGGTCTGACCACTGTTCTTATAGTCGTCCCATTTTCCGGCGGGCATGATGTAAATCATGTCCAAGTCAGACACACCCTTGATGGCGGTCCACCGTCCGTAGGATCCAACTTGGAGGCTGTTTGCTGTCTTGGATTCGGTATCTCGGAACTGCTTGTTAAGGGCAGCTGTAACCTCGCCGTACCGTAGCGAAATAGTTTCGGCGTTGTCGACCTGGATGTTTTCCAGAAACGCTTTGAAATCGTCGGAAATGCTCATTTGACCTCAACTTCTCTTCTGGAAACACACACCAAGACCGCCCGATCGCAGGGCTTGGCCTCAGCTTGCGCCCATGATTTTCTTTGCTTCTGCGATGGCTTTTGGCGAACCTTCGACATTCCAAGTCGCCTTGCCATTTCGAACCTGCTTGGTGACCTTAACTGGTTGACCTGTTTCGGGATCACAAAGGGTTCGCAGGCGTCGCTCCACCTCGCCTTCGGCCTTGGCAAGCATATCCTTCTCGATGCCGTCAAAGAACTGTTGGCTCGACATTTTGCGCCCGTTGCGTCTGAATTCTAGCATCTGCTCAATTCCCTAGTTCCCATGTCTTCTCCTGTATGCGCTTCTGCCCATCTACTCCGCGAGGAGGTTTCCAAGGCGAGATTGCTATCTTTCGCGCACAGTAGTTTTCGGGTTGGCCTTCCCGTACTTCGTCGTCACAAAACGACCACTTACAGCGCTTCGGTAGCTCCCGCCCGTGGACCCACTCTTTCCGGGCGCCTCTAGGACAGTCGTCCGTGGATGCGATTTCCCGTATGCCGTCGTGACGTAGCGACCCGACTTCGCGCTGCGGTATCCGCCGCCACCTTTTCCCTGGTTTGCCATGAGCTGCCCCTTTCGTTTCCAGTGCCCGATTCTTGTTGGTCATACTTAGGATGGATGGTTAACCGTGTGTTGTCAATGCAAGCACATGGGCATATCAATATGTTGAAAATACAAACATGATGTTTGAGATATTGACACAGCAATGACAAAAATGGTAACGGAGCGCATGTCAAGGGAACTGATACACAGGGCGTTCGGTCGTGCCGTGGCGACCCGAAGGAAGCAGCATGGCAACATGACCCAATTGGAGCTCGCTCAGAAAACGGGGCTCTCGCGTGCGTCGATTGCGAACATAGAGCGCGGTCAGCAGAATGTTGGCCTCCATCACCTTTATTCGATAGCCAACGCACTCGAAGTGTCTTCGTTATCTGACCTGCTACCTCCTCTGAGTATTGGTCAGGATAGGGAGGAAGAACCGCAAATGCGTACTAGCGAGAAACTGTCTGAAGCCAGCAAGGCAGGTGTAGAGCAACTCATCCGCAACGCTTTGAAACAGGGCGCGAAGCAGAGTACCGGACGATGAGTGCGGACAAAGAACGAGCAATCACGGCGGCGCGCAGAATCCTTGAAGAGCACAATATTCAACGAGCGCCAGTTCCCGTAGAGCGCATTATCAAGAGCCGGAACATAGTGCTTGATTACGCGCCTCTTGATGAGGACTTATCGGGTATGGCCTATAGCCAGGACGGTGTTTCGATGATCGGGGTAAACGCTTTGCACCATCCCAATCGACAAAGGTTTTCGGCGGCGCATGAGCTGGCACATCACGTATTGCATGAGGAAAGACTGCATGGCGAAGTCCACCTTTCCAAGGGATTGCGGGCATTGAGGCGCGATCAAGTATCTTCGCAAGGCACAGACCCGTTGGAGGTCGAAGCGAATACATTCGCTTCGGAACTTCTAATGCCTCACCAACTACTGCTGGATGCTTGTGGCAAAGAGGGCTTGGATTTGGATGATGAGGCCAAGGTCGAGAAGCTCGCCAAGAAATTTCGGGTCAGCGTGTCTGCAATGAAATACCGACTGGCCAGCCTCATGTGATTTTGGTGGCCACTTGTCGTTCATATTTTTTGACACTGAAACTACTGGTTTGCACGCTGGTTTCGATCAGATCGTTCAATTTGCAGCCGTCAGAACAGACAATGACCTCAACGAAACCGATCGGTTCGAATTGAGATCAAGAATCGATCCGAATGTTGTTCCGGACGTTCAGGCGATGCTTGCCAACGGTTTGTCAATTGAAGCACTGACAGACCAGCATCTTTCCACCCATTATCAAATGATGCGGGATTTGAATGAGCGGCTGGTGTCTTGGTCTCCAGCCATTTTTTTAGGATACAATTCCATAAGATTTGACGAAGAGTTTCTTCGCCATGCGTTGTATCGAACATTGCACCCTCCCTACCTTACGAGCTTTCATGGGAACGGTCGGAATGACGTTATGTCACTCGCTTTGTCCTGCTCGGCGTCTGGTGACAACGCCCTACGCGTGCCGCTCAAGGACTCAGGTGATCCAAGCTTCCGCTTGCATGATATTGCAGCGGCCAACGGCATTGCAGTGCTCAAGGCACACGATGCAATGTTCGACACGCAAACAACGCTTGAGCTCTGCCGCCTTGTGAAGAAGCTGAGCCCGGATCTTTGGCGAAGGTTTGTGCGTTTCTCCAACAAAGCTTCTGTTGCCGATTTTGTTACGTCGGACGAACCCTTCGTACTTACGGAGTTTTATGGAAACAGAGCATATCACACTCCTGTAGTTTTCGCTGCAAATGAACCCGACCAACCAAATGGCATGCTTTGCTTGAGCTTGGTCGAGCCAATCGAAGAGCTCGCATCAATGTCAGATGAGCAGTTGGCAATCTGGTTATTGAGCCCACCACGCCCAATCCGGAGAGTTCGATCAAACGCAGGTCCGACAATGATGCCACTTTGGGAAGCATCTGAGGAATTTTTCGTGGGCACCTCATGCGAAGAACTAGAGGATCGGGCCGCGCGAATTGTGGAAGACGAGGGGCTCAAAACTCGAATCGAGCGAGTCTTCTCAGAAAACCGTGCGCAGTATCCTGAGCCAGCTCATGTTGAAGAGATGTTGTACACCAAGTTTTCAAGTCGGAACGACGCCACGCTGTGTGATCGGTTCCACAGCGCTCCTTGGAACGAACGGCGCGCAATCGCACAGTCCTTCGAAGATGACCGACTCAAAGAACTAGCGCTGCGCATTTGCCACTTTGAATGCCGTTCTGCACTCGCACCCGAGTTGGTGCAGGCGATGGATGTCGATCTCGCGCATCGACTTATGTCTACCGACGCTCGGCCCCCGTCGGTTGAGCGGGCCCTAAAGAAAGTCGAAGAGGGGCGAGCGAGTTCCGAGTGTGAAGTGAGCGATATCGGGCTGCTGGAAGGCTATGGGGCCTTTCTTTCTGAGCGTCGGATAAAAATTATGAGGTTTCTTGAGGCGCAATAGGAGGTTGTAACGGTTCGTTGGGAAACCGCTGTATCGTATCAGGGAATGGCGACATTCTACTCCATAGGCGCGACGCCTCACCTACCCGGCAGATAGAACTCTGTAATCCCCCGCTTCCCCTCGACCCGCCCGAGCTGCACGATCACATCGATGGACTTGCGGATGTATTCCCGAACCTCGGCGAAGGTCAGCGGCGTTCCCGCCTGAAGCACCATGATCGCCAGCCGGTCGATGGCGAGTTCCGCGGTTTCCGCGTGGATGGTGGAGACCGACCCGCCATGACCGGTGTTGATCGCCTCGAGATAGGTCAGGGCTTCGGCACCGCGCAGCTCGCCGACGATGATCCGATCGGGTCGCATACGGAGCGAGGCCTGTAAGAGGGCGTTGGCGCCGCGTTGTGAGCCAGCACCGCGGTCGGCCAGAAGGGCGACGGTGTTCGGCTGGCCGGGGAAGAGCTCGAAGGCGTCTTCGATGGTGATCAGCCGCTCGTGCTCGCTCACATGGGTCAGAAGGTGGCGGGCGAAGGTTGTCTTGCCGGTCGAGGTGCCGCCGCTGATCAGAACGTTGAGCCGCGCCTCGACTAGGGTCTGTAGGGCGGCCTCGAGGTTTTCTTCGGCGAGACTGGCGATGTTTTTCATCTTCTCGGCGCGGAGCGCGTCGAGCGAGACGGCCTTACCGAAGAGATAGGCGGGGGCGTAATCCCGGACGCTGCCCGAGGCGAAGAGGCGGATGGTGATCGAGGCCCCGCGATCGATGGCGGGCGGCACGGCAACCTGGACCCGAAGGGGGCGGCCTGCATATTCCACCTTCCCGGAGACGAGGGGGTTCTTTTCAGAGACGCGGGCCTTGGCATCGCCGACGATGGTCTGGGCCATGTTGAGGGCTGTGGTCCGATCCACGGTCTGACCTTCGTGGCGCATGGTGGCATCCCCCGCGACCTCGAGCCAGACCTTGCCGTCGGGGTTGATCGCGATCTCGACCACGTCGTCACGCCGCAGGAGATCGCGGAACGGGTCGAGATAACGCTCGAGGTAGGAGGCTGGGCTTTCTGACTGGCTCAATAGATCACCACATCCCGGTCCACGAGCACGGTGACGGAGGCGCCCTGATCGACATA
Organism: Roseovarius sp. MMSF_3298; assembly: GCF_030733705.1. Taxonomy (NCBI): domain Bacteria; kingdom Pseudomonadati; phylum Pseudomonadota; class Alphaproteobacteria; order Rhodobacterales; family Roseobacteraceae; genus Roseovarius; species Roseovarius sp. MMSF_3298. The sequence continues at coordinate 54,118 of NZ_JASHIN010000022.1, read as the reverse complement.
GATCGTGGGTGCGATCGACACCTGGTCGGCAATGACCGAACCGACAGCGTCCTGTAGGTCGCTGCCGACATCGCCCAGAACGATGCTGGTTGTTTCGTTGTTGGCACTCTCCGCAGCGACGGCCGGGGCCGCCCCGATCACGGAAATCAGCGCCGCCCCGCCGAAGCGCTCGGCAAACTTGGTGTCGACGAGACCAGTGAGGCCCGAGCGGCCAAGCTGGTCCCCGCCCACAGCGGCGATTTCCATCGAGGTGCCGTCCGGGGTCAGGACGCGGGTCCAAAGGATCAGGATGCGCTTCTGGTGCATTTCGATCTCGGAGCGGTATTGGCCAAAAAGGCGGGAGCCCCGGGGGATCAGGATCCGGTCCCCGGAAAACGCCGGAACCGGCTCGGAGACGACCGCGACCACGGAGCCGGGCAGATCGCTGTTAATAGCGGTCTGGAGCGCGGCCTGGATGACGGACCCTTGGGTCAGCGTGCGTTCGGGATGGGTGAGGCGGGCGGCTTCCTGCACTTCGAGCGGTCGCGCACTCTGCAGGAACGCCTCATTGCCTGAGAGGGCCGGTCCACTTGTGCCTGCGGCAGCAGGATCGGCCACCGCCGCGCCACTTTGGCCACCTCGCGGACCGTCGGCATAGACCACGGCTGGCGACTTGATCTGCGCGGTCAGAAGCTCCTCGGCGACCCGCTCGGCCTCGCGCTGGCGCTGCTCCTCTTCCTGACGGCGGCGTTCTTCGAGCAGACGTTGATCGGCGATCAGCCCTTCGCGGTCGAGCTCAGCCTCAAGGCCCTCGCGTTGCGCCCTCTCGGCATCGAGCATGGCTTGCAACCCGGCGATACGGGACTCGGTCTGGCGCTGCAGGTTGGCAAGCTCGGTTTCCTTCTCGGCGAGCGTCGCTTCTAGGGCTGACTTCTGTCCATCGAAGGCTTCGCGCAGGTCAGAAACGGCGGATTGGATTTCCGAGTTGCGCGCGGCCTGGCTGGCGGCGAGGGCCTCGCGGAGCTTGGCGATCTCGGCCAGCACCTCGGCGCTCGGTTCAGGGGCAGGGGCGGCGGGGACATCGAGCGCTGCCTCGACCGCAATCAGCGCGTCATTGACCCGCTGCTCGGTCTCATCAGGTGGAAACTCCAGCCGCCCGCCGGTGCCGGGGCGGCGATCCTGGAAGGTCTCGACATCGGAGGTCTCGAGCGCGCTGTCACCCTCCTGTAGCCCGGTGGCCAGGAAATACGCCACCCCGGCCCCACCAAGGGCGAGGGCGGCGGCGAGCGCGCCGACTCCGAGGCTGTTTCCCCGGCGTTTGGATTTGCCGCGCTGGTTGAATTGATCGAGGCGGTCCTGCAGGTCGGGAGGGGTTTGATCGGCCATGGTCAGTTGCTCACGTAAATCGCGCTGTCGTCGCGCCAGGCGCAGATCGCCTCATCGCCGATACGCAGCGTCCAGTAGGTGTTCACCCCGAGCACGCGGACGGTGTTGCCTTGTTGGGTCCAATTGACCGTGCGCTCACGGCCCTGATCGTCGGCTTTGAAGAGGGCGGGCTGGCGACCGTTCTCCGGGAAGACGAAATACGTGTAGCGCCCGTCGTCGTAGATATGGCTGGGGCGGAAATCCCCTTCTCCCGAGACGCGGTAATTGTAGTTCCGCGGGGCCTCAAAGCCTTTGGGCTGGGTGGCACCTGCCGCACGGCGCTCCTCGTCGGGGTAGCGGAAGCGCACCTCGAAGAACATGCCGGTGCGGTTCGGGATCGAACCTTCGCGCAAATGGAAGGAATAGGTGCGACGGTTGGTGATCACCGTCATGTTGGTTGAGGCCTGCGCCACATGCGGTTTGATTGTCAGCACATTGCCGAGCTCGGGTATCGGATCGACCTGAAAGCTCTCGGTGTCGCCGACGATCACGGCCTCGAAGCGCTCGCCTGCCCCAAAATGAATCGTGGTCGAATGCCGCAAGTCAGTTTCGATCCTGTAGACCTGGTTTTCATTGTAGATGGCAGTGCGGATGCGGATATCGAGCGGGCCGCCTTGCGGCGTGGCCTCGGCGAGGGCTGCAACAGGAAGGGCAAGCGCTAGGAGAAGCGCAGGTAGAGATCTCATTTGGGTCAGTTCTCCAGGGTCTCGGCGTCGACGCGGTAGGAGGTCACCACGAAGCCCAAGGGGTTGGCCCAGACGTCCTGAAGGCGCTGGCGGGTTTCGGGTTGGAAGTCGTAGCCGACGGTGGCCACGTAAGACCGGGTCACGGTGCGCGTGTCGCGCGGCCGGCGCAGCGTGCGGGTGAAACGGACCTGGGCCACGCCGCGCTCGATCTGGTTCACCGACTTGATCACCACCTCGATTTTGGCGTCGCGGCCATAGACGGTGATCGGGTAGTCTTCGTTGGTGGAGGACCAGAGATCGCGCAGAGTGCGGGCGGCATCGCCATCCGAGCGATCGAGGACCGAGTTGATGCGCTGCTCGCCGTCGGACAGGTCATAGGTCTCTCGATCATCCACATAGGCTACGAGATTGGCCTGGATGATGGCGTCGCTCTCGGAAAGCGTGAGCGCCTGGACAGCCGCAACCCGGTCCATCTCGCCGGTTTCCTTGTCGACCACAACGACGAAGGTCTCGGTCGTCTTGAGCGGAAAGAGGCTCGCGCCCGCGACCATGCCCGCCACGCCAACCAATACGCCTGCGGCTGCCACGAACCACGCAAAGCGCTCGCGCCGCCTTGGCCCGTAGATGAAATCCGCCTCGAAAGCGTCGCGGTCAGGCGCGGAGGAACTGGTCACAAGCTTCTTCAAAGTCGTCGTCTTTCAAATCAGAGTTTGCGGAAGGCCTTGGCGGCAGAGAGAAGCGCGCCGGGGCTTTGCCGGATCAACTCGCCGGTCTTCACCACGCCCGCATTGGCCATCTGGTTCAGCTCATGCGGGGATTTTCCGGTGACGAGGCGCGAGGTCGCGCCCGTGCCATACTCCCGCGTGTTCACAAAACCCTGCCGCGCGAGGCCCGTGAGGCCCACGGCATTCGAGGCAATGCCGACGACGCCGGTGAGGTTGGAGGCGATGTAGGGGACCGAGGCCATGATCCCGGCGCTGAGGATCAGGATGACGAGGAAGGGCAGGATGAGGCTGACGGTCTCCACGTCACCGGGATCGGCGGAGGCGTCCCCGATGGCTTCGGCGATCGCCACGATGATGCCTGCGGCCCCGGCGGCTGCGACGGGCATGAGCGCATAGCCGATGGTGGCGCGGGTCCAGGCCTCGAAGAGGGACTGGGTCGGTTTGAAGAGCGAGGTCACGATCATGAAGGGGGCGATCACGATCATCAGCGCGAAAACGATGCGAGCGAAAGCGATGATCCCGGCGGTGACAGCGGCAAAGACGGCAGAAAGGACGAAGAAGATCGCACCGAGGACCGCGCCGAAGACCCAGCCCGCGCGGTCGCCGATCGTGTCGCCATAGGCGGTGATGCGCGCGACCATGTTGTCGAGGCTCTCATAGACCCCGGCCTCGTCGCCCGAGCCGGTGAGCGCGAGGATCGAGGCACCGACGGAGTCGGGCACGCGCGTGACGATGTCATAGATGACGCTAAAATTGTCCCAACTCTGCGCGAATATCCCCACCAGTGCCACCTTCATCCCGAAGGCAAAGCCGGTGCCGAAGGGCAGGGGGCGGAGTTGCATCACCGCGTTGATCCCGAGAAGCACGACCAGGAGCGCGGCCCCGGCGGAGATCACGTCGCCAACGGCACCCGCCGAGGAGACAAAGCCGTCCTGTGCCACGGTATCCACCGCGGCGTCGACCTGGCTCAGAATGTCGCGAATAATGCCCATCTACTCGGCACAGCCTGCGGCAACTTGCGCCTCGAGTGCGTCGGCCTGTGCGTAGAGATCGAGCACCTTGAACGGCAGACGCGGATTGTCCGAGGTCTGGAACCGGGGCAGGGCGGTGAGCGCCTGATCCCAGGTGAAGTCGCCCAGTGGGCAGGTGCAGGGTTCCGAGGCGAGGGCTTCTTCAGCAACAAGGATGCGCAGGATCGCGCGGTAGCCGTTGCGCAGGTAGGTGGTTTCGGCCAGATCGGCGGGCGGTTTCGGGACACGGCATGCGTCGGCCTCGTCCCGCGCGATCGCCATCGAGCTGAAGGCTGTGTCGCCGGACGGGTCCGTGCTCGGTGCCTGGGCCAGCGCGGCACAGGGCAGGGCGGCCACGACAAGCGCGGCGAGACCAAGAGACCGAATTGGTGCCAAGCTGTGGGTCATGAATTGCCTCATGGATCCACCGCCATCGAGCGGAACTTGCGCTCGTCCGCGAGGGTCGCGGCATCGACAACGCCAAGTTGGCCGGCACTGACGCCTTGCGCCGCTTCCAGCCGCCAGATCTGGGTCAGGATGATGCCGAGCTCGGCGGTGACGCGGGTGTTGAGATCGACGGCGGCTTTCAGCCCGTCCTGATCGTCGATCAGCCCGACCATGGTCTCGAGCCGTTCAAGGCTTTGGCCCGCCTCTTCGTGGCTTTCCTGCGCGGCGACGGACAGCATGGCACTGGCCCCGGCCGAGGTGGCGATGCGGTTGTCGGCAGGCTGATCGGAGCCCGAGAGAGTGCTCAGGCGCTCCGAGTTGAAGCCGCTGCCCGACAGCACCCGTTCGACGGACGCTGACAATTCCGCGCCCGGATTGAACCCGCTCAGGAAATCGCCGCTGGCCAGCGACTGCGCGGTGTTGAGAGGGGCGACCAGCTTGCCGCGCAGCGCGCGGAATTCCTCGACGGTGGCGAAGAGTTCACCCAAGCCGCTGCCTTCAATGAGTGAGGTCAGTTGCGCCTCGAGGTTGGTGAGCTGCGACAGCTGGGTTTCCAGTTCCAGCCGCATGGTGGCCAGCTGCTGCATCTGGACGTTCAGGTCTTCCGCCATGTGCTCGAGCTGTGCCACGAGCTGACCAAGCTGCGATCCATCGAAGGTTGGGACGCCCTGGGCCGTTGCGGGTGAGGCGAGCCCGAGTGTGGTGACCGCAGCTACGGTCAGGAGAAGATGTCTCATTCGGGAACTCCCATTTGCATGAAGTCGCGCTCGGCCAGCCGGTCGGCGACGAGGTGCTGCGCATAGGCCGCCTCGCGCTGCTGGTTGGCGGCCATCAGCCGGACGCGGAGATTGAGGATGCGGCCGATCTCGGCCTTGGCGTAGGTGTTGAGCTCCCATGCCGCCTTGGCATTGGGTTGGGCGTCGATCTGCATGATGATCGCGCGCAGGCGATTGATGACCTGCTCGGTGGTGGCCGAACTGTCGGCGGCGTAATAGACGCCGGCCTCTGAGATGCTGGCATATTCGGCGAGCGCAAAGTCCGAGGGAGAGAGTGTGCCGAGCGCGTCGGCGCCGCCCACGACTGCCAGGTATTCGTTGTAGAACTTCGAGATGTTGCGCACGTAGCCTTGGGTCTCAGCAAAGGGCGGCACGCCGCCATACTCGATGACTCGACCCGGCCCCGCGTTATAGGCCGCAAGCGCATGGGGGATGTTGCCGAAGCGATTGAGCTGCGTGGTTATGTAGCGCGCGCCGCCACGCAAGTTGTCTTTCACATCGTAGCGGTCGACGCCGAGATCGGAGGCGGTGCCGGGCATGAGCTGGGTCAGGCCATAGGCCCCGACCGGGCTTTGTGCCGCGACGTTGAAACGGCTCTCCTGCTTGATCAGGGCCTGGAAGAGGCAGCGCCACTGGGTGGCCGAGAGGCCCGCGCGGGCCACACCCGGTGCGCCTGCGAACTCGCCCGCGACTTCGACGATCATCATCTCGACCGTCTCGCGGCCTTCGCCGAACAGACGGCTGTTCATCGGGTTCGGATCGGTGTTGGGATAGACCGCCGCCACCCCGAAATCCGCGTTCCCTTCGAGCGCACGGATATCGAAGCCGGGGCCGGTGATGGCCGCTGTCATCTCCTCGAGCACGCGCAGCTGGTCGGCCTGCACGTCCGCCAAGGTGGACTCGGTCCGATCCTTGTCCTGCTGGACGCCCAGATCCTCGGCCAGTGCCGTCACCCGCGCGATCGCGCGGCCAATCGCGGAATTATCCTGCGTCGGCACGCCCTGGGCATGCGCGGGCAGGACGCCAAGGCCAAGGCAGAGCCCGGCGGATATGATCGCCGCGCGGCTCATTCCGGACGGGGCAGGGGCTCGAAGCTGCAGTCGTGCTTGGCCGTTGCGTGAGCCGGTGCGCCCATGGTCGAGAAGGAGAGGGCGGCGCGCGTCACTTGCGGATCGCCATTGCGTCCGAAGCAGGGGGAGGTTTTCTCGGTGTATTTCTCGCAAGCCGAGAGAAGGCCTGCGGAGGCGCAAAACACGAGGAGGGGTTTTGAACTCATATCACATGTCTCCAGAAATCGGGATTGGCGCGCCAATCGGCGGGCACGCGGGCTTCGCCGGTGGCGCCACCGCCAAGGATGGGGAGAAGGTCTCCGAGCGCTGATAGGTCCGCATCGACGAAGACGCTGTCGCCGGCCGAGCGGACAAGCGCGATGCGCTGGCCGATGGTGGGCTGCACGAGGAGTGTCGCCTCCTTGGCATTAACGCGCAGAAAGTCGTAATCTGAGACCGTGGCGCGATCGTTCGGAAATAAGATCTGGGTCGGTACCGTCTCGACGATGGTCTTGCCGACGCGGGAATCCCGCAGCTGGCTCGGATATTGCGTCATCATGATCACGACGCAATTCATCTTGCGAAGCGTCACCAACCAGTTTTCCAGCCGCCCCCCGAAATACGGATCGTCCAGGAGCTTCCAGGCTTCGTCGAGCACGATGATCGTGGGGCGGCGGTCTTCGACCACGCGTTCGATCTGGCGGAAGATGTAGGAGAGTACGGCCATCCGCTCGGTGCTCATGTCGAGGATTTCGGTCATATCAAACCCGACGATATCGCCCGTGAGCTTGAGTCCCGCGCCTCGCTCGGGCTCGTCGAAGACCCAACCGTAGCGCCCACCCGGCGCCCATTCGGCGACGCGGCTTTGCAACTCGCCATCGTCATCGAGCGACTGGAACAGAGTCTCGAAACTGACAAAGCGTTGCAGGCCTGCCCCCGCGTCGGCGTTCTGGCCGACCGCGCTCTGGATATGGCGCGATTGCTCGCCCGAGAGCGTGCCGTTGCGCGTGAGAAGGGTCGCAAGCCAGTCCGAGAGCCAGGCACGGCCGCGCTCGTCGGTCTCGGTGGCGAGCGGGTTCAGCCCCGTGGGAACACCGGCCCGGATCTCGTTATAGCGCCCGCCAAGGGCGCGGACCGCCATTTCGAGACCGCGATCCTTGTCGAAGAAAAAAAGCCGTGCGCCGACCCTCTGCGCCTGGGCCGCAAGGAAGGCGGTGGTCAGCGTCTTGCCGGTGCCGGTACGCCCCAGAACCAGCGTATGGCCAACCGTGGGCTCCTTGCCCGGGTTGCCCGCCTCATGGAAATTGAAGCGATAGCCCGCGGTGCCGACCGTCGGCAGGACCGAGATGGTCTGGCCCCAGGGCGACTGGTCCGGCCCACGTCCCTCGACGCTGCCTTGAAGCGCCGCGAAATCAGCGAAGTTGGTCGAGGAGATCGGTGTCTTCCGCGCCCGGTAGCCGAAATTGCCGGGGGATTGCGCGAAGTATGTGGCTTTCAGCGCCATGTTTTCGCGCACGATGACCGACATGATCTCCTGGCCGACACGCTTGATCTGGGCGGCGGCGCGCTCGAGCGTGTCACGGTCGGGCGCATAGACGGCGATGGAGAGGTGATGATCGCCAAAGGCGATGCGGCCTGCCTCCTGGTCGTCGGCGGCTTGTCCCAGCTGTTCCCGCAAGGAGACGGCGGCATCGTCGGACGCCTGCATCTGCCGGATGATCCGCTGGATGCGCTCCGCCATGATGTTGTTCGGGATCGGGCTGAAGGAATTCGTCAGCACGATATCGAGGGGCAGGTCGAGTGCGTCGAGCAGCGTCACATCGGTCAATGCCGGATAGGTCTTCATGGAAAAGAGCGCGCCGTATTTGACGTGGCCGGTCACGGCGTCGGTCAGGGTGACGACATCGCCATCAAAGGTGGCGCGGCAATTGCTCAAGGTATGTGAGAGGGGCAGGGCGCTTTGCCCGAACGCAATGGGGGAGAATGTCCCAGCGTTCAGCGTGTTGAGATAGCCCAGCCATTCACCGCCCCTGCGGGTCAGCCGGACGGGATTGGCGGAGGAGAGCGCCACCTCGAAGAAGCCCATGACCTCGTTCAGCTCCTGCAGGCGCGTCGCGCGATCCTTGACCCAGGCCTTGCGGGCCAGCGCCCGCAAGAGCGGAATGCGCGCCGAAATATCAGGCCGCCGGATGACGCTGAGATAGAGTTGGCGCTTGGCCGGGCGCAGGTCTTTGACATGGGCTTGCCAGCGGGCATCGATTGCGGCGGCAAAGCTGTCCCCCTCGATGGGGCGCATCCCAAGATCCTGCGGCACGGAGATGCGGTGGATGTAGAAGCCGAAGGCGTTGCCGGTCTGGGCGACGATGGCGGCGACCGCGCGCTTGAGCGCGTCGAGCCGGGCGTCCTCAGTGGTCATCGGATTGAGTCCGTCGAGGCGCAGGGTCGCCAGGAGATCGCCCTCGCGCAAGATCATGACATCTTCATCGGCGAGCGCGAAATACGGCAAATGCTCCGCGAGATAGCTCTCCCGGGCGAACTCCCCGCCGCCGGCCTGAAGCAGAGCGGTTCCGTGAGCGGAAAGTGTGCCCGCATCAAGCGCCAAAGCTGTCGCCTCCATGCAGAGCCCGGTTCTTCGTCGGGCGCACCACGCCGTAGGAGACCCGCAGCACCTCGAAGAAATGCGGCTCGCGGTCGGCGACGAACCAGAGGATCGGATAGGCGACGAGACCAATCAGGAAGAAGACCATGGACTTCGTCCAGATGAACGGCAGAACGACCCCGGTCGCCAGCACCACTAGGTATCCGACAGGGAGACCCAGATACTTGGGCGGTCGGGCGAGGCCCAGAAAGAGGGGGGATCGTTCTGCCACTGCTCTACTCGGTTCTCAGGAGAAGCCGTCAACGATGGTGCCAGCCGAGAAGATCAGCACGATCCCGATGATGACCGAGGCGAACCAGCCCCAGTTCAGCCGCCCCATCATGCACATGAAGCCGGTGCCGATGACCGCGAGCGTCGCAACCGCGATCCCGATCGGACCGGTCAGCGCGGCCTCGACGGTTTCCAGCATGGTCTGGATCGGTGACAAGTCCTGCGCGAGGACGGGCGTTGCGAAAGCCGTCAAGGTTGTGGCGATGGGCAAGAGGCGGCTGAGGCGATGTCGAAGCATGCGAAGTTCCCTTGTTCTGCTGAAGTTCGATGAGGACCGGCGCGCGGGCTGGCACCCGGTCTGCGACGCGGGTGTCCGGGGCGGAAACGGATGTGCCTGCCAGCCGGGACCGGATCCGATGGATGCGTGCGATGTAGTCGCGGGTCTCGGTGAAAGGCGGGATGCCGGAGTACTCGACCACGCGGTGCGGCCCGGCATTATAGGCTGCGAGCGCCAGGTCGATGTCCTTGAACGTGGCAAGCTGGGCGAGCAGGTAGCGCGCGGCGCCGTCGAGGTTCTGGGAGGGATCGCGCGGGTCGACCCCGAGTGCGCGCGCCGTGTCCGGCATCAGCTGGCCGAGACCATAGGCGCCCTTGGGGCTCACGGCGGTCGGGTTGTAGCTGCTTTCGGCCTCGACCAGAGCGCGGAACAGGATCTGCCAGTCCTGCGCGTCGAGACCGACGCGACCCAAGGCACGATTGCCCGCATGGCGCTCTGCGGTGGTGCGGATCAGCGCGAGAATGTCGTCGCGACTGGAAGGCGGCGTGGCGGCCAGCGAGGCCAGAACGACTTCGGCCTCAGCGCTATCATCCAGCCCTGCCCAGGCAGGTCGTTCGCCATGAAAGGTCCAGCTAGAAGTCCGGGCCGTGCCATCGCGGCCGAAGGCGATGACGTCAGCCGCGCTCCTCGAGGGTGATGCTGTAGTCAGGACCAAAGCGCAGATCGCGCCCGTCACCGAACTCGAGATGATGTTTGAAGAGCCCCGGCCATATGTTGAAATACCGCGGCTCGGGCCCGTGCGGGGTGATCCGGGTCGAGACCAGAATGGCTTCCGGCTCGCCCTCGCGCAGGTAGATGCACTGGTAGCGCGGCTTGCCATCTTCCGTGAACCCCACGAGTTCATACCGGCAGCGAAACGCTATGCCCTGTTCGGACAGGTCTTTGACACCATCGATGGTGATCAGGATCTGGTTGCGCGCTATCGGCATGTTCGGACTCTCCCCACGAGAGCCCTTCTACTTCACGACACTAAGGCCATAAAGTCATATGGAGTCAATACAACATATTGCAGAAAAATACATATTGCACGATAGTTGCCGCAACTTTTGCGGGAGAACGACATGAAACGACAGGCGATGGCAGCTGCAATGGGAGTGATGGCGGTGTTCGGAGCCCCTGAGAAGGCGCAGGCCTATGACATCGACTGCGCCATCATGCTCTGTATGGCGGGAGGGTTCCCCCCGAGCGCTGTCTGCGCACGCGCATACCGCACCATGATCCGCCGCATCACGCCCTGGCCGAGCCTGCCGCCCTTCGGGGTCTGCACCTTTGCCCATGTGCCGGTCGAGTTGGGCGGGCCCGGCGGCGAGGGCGAGCTCGACACCAATCTGCCGGAATACGAATGGCTGAACCGCACTCATGTGATCTGGTTCACCGGGCGCTCCTACGAGCCGCGTGACGAGCCGCGACAATGGGATTGGTCGGTTCGGTCCTGCGATCGCGAGAACCGGACCTGTCGCTACATTCAGCGCGTCCACGGTTCCTACACGCCTTGGCCCGCGACATTCATCTCGGAAAGCGGTCAGGAGATCGCCTACCCAAGCGGTGGTGGCCTATGGCACTTTTATTCGCGCAGCATCATGGTCGAATACGGCGACCACGAGGGCAACATGGGCCACTCGGAGTGGTTTTCCTACTGATCCGAACGGCCCGATGCCTTCAGGGCGACTGGGCGAAGCTCGGCCAGACAAGCATCAAAGCGTTCCGGATCAACATGCCAACGGCGGCTCACCGAACAATCATTCCAACGGTAATCGGTGAACAGGTGGATCTCCTGTGTACCGTCGTTCAGAAACCCTTCCTGGAAAGGCCAGCCTGTCTTCTTCTTACCCATTGAACTCACTACGCTCCATTTGACTACCTCGTGAGACGTTCCGATCCAGGACGCATCAGGGGCTGGCAAATACTGGCTAGCGTTTTGTGAAAAGCTCTTCGGGATCGACATTGAGCGCTTTGGCGATACGTTCGAGAAGGTCGAGGGAGGCCGCAAATTTGGCGTTCTCGACCTTGCCCATATGGCCGCGGCTCACGTCGGCCCGATGAGCAAGCTCCTCCTGGCTGAGGCCGCGGGCGCGTCTCAATTCCTGGATGTTCAGTGCTACACGGTCCCGCAAGTTCATGCCCGCGAAACGGACACGGTGCGCGAAATATCGCCACGCGATATATGTTACATTCGGAGGCGCAGAGAACAATTCTTGGAACGGCGCGAGGTCGCCGGAATGGGATGCCTGCCGATATGCAGGTCACGGGATGTTCAGTCTCGCAAGCATTCTGGGCCGTTCAATTGTTCTTTCGCAAAAGGGCGGCACCGGCAATACCGGTGCCGCCAGTCGGTCGTCTACAGGGAGGTTGTAGAGGACGAATTCTACAGGGAAACTTGGGGTTGGTAAGAAAAGTAGTTGTGACACCCTTGAAGCCAAAAATTTATTTCGTTTGTAAGCACCCTTATTCCGATATGTGCTATGATGAAGTGCACTGGTCAGTGCAATTTGAGCCGAGGTCTGACGCGTCTCATCGCCTTGCCCAAGGCAGTCAGAACGACTGCGCGAAGCCAGCCCTGTACAGAACTCAAGTGCTGAAAGTGCAGGTATTTGTAGGCGCGACGTGCGAGCCATCCTTCGAAGGTAACGGTTCCGATTGCCTTTCCCATGAGAGCCGCAACCGCCCCTTCCTGACTGATCGCCACCAATGAGCCGCGATCAATATAGTGGAAATTCCGCAGAGGCGTACCGGCAAGATGCGCGGTGAGTTGCGTCTCAAGAAACTCGGCTTGCTGGGTTGCGACCTGTGCACGTGGCGGCAGAAATCCGTCCTTCTCAGGCCAGACGCATTCGGCACAATCGCCAATCACATAAATCTTTTCGTCATGCGTAGATTGCAGGGTAGGGCGTACCTTCAGCCGGCCAAGGCTACCGGTTTCAAGCGTCGAAAGCGTGCCGACGACCTCGGGTGCTATGATGCCGGCTGCCCAGATTGTCAGGGTTGTTGGAAGAATCGTTCCGTCAGCTAGGTGAACTTCTTGCGAGGTCACATGCTGGACGCGCGCATTGACCGAAACCGCAACCGAAAGTTCACCAAGATGTCGTGTGACTTTCTTCGAAACCTTTTCCGGAAGGGCAGCAAGAACTCTTGGGGCCGCTTCGATGATGCGAATGTGAACAATTCCGGGATCTCTCAGGCGGTCTATACCGCTATGCGCAAGCTGCTCGGTTGCTTCGCGCAGCTCGGCGGCCAGCTCCACACCGGTTGCCCCGCCGCCGACGATATTGATATTGATCGTACTGTGGTCTTTGCCCAAGGCACCTGTTTCGAGCCGCAGGAACAGGTTCAGTAGCTCAGATTGTAACCGTTTTGCCTGAGTTGGCGTGTCGAGCATCAGGCAATGTTCTTTGATCCCCGGTGTCCTGAAGTCGTTCGAGCGGCTGCCGATGGCCAGCACCAAGATATCGTAGGGCAGGGATCTGAGCGGCGCGAGAGGTCGGTTGTGCAGATCGTTGACAGGGTCAAGCTGCACCATGCACCGGTCCCGATCGATGCCCGCGAACCGCCCAAGGCGGAAATTGTAGCGATTTCGATGCGAATGCTCGAGCAGGCTGATTTCCTCGTCGCTTCCTTTTGTTCCGACAGCATATTCATGCAGCGAGGGTTTCCACAGGTGAGTCAGGTTTTCGTCGACAAGCGTGATTTCGGCGACTTTTTTCCTGCCGAGCGATCGGCTTAGCCTAGTGGCCAGGTTTAGTCCCGCAGCCCCTGCACCGACGATTACGATCCGTGGCGGGTTCGCCTTGCTAAGTGTCATATTCCAAGTGCCTTGTAGATCTCTGCAAGCCGCCTTACGGCAATGACGTAGGCCGCAGTGCGCAGGTCGGGGATTTCAGGATTGCTGTTCCAAAGCATCGACATCTCGGCGTAGGCAGACCGGATCTTGTCGTCGAGCCCGGAGCGAACAAGGTCAATTTCGCGCGCGCCGCTCATAAGTTCTTGGGCCGTTTCAGTAGGGAAGCTGCGGCCTGTCATATGTTCGATCGATTGGGTCAGCACCCTGTGACCGCGTTCGTCACGACGCCGTTCCATAAGGCCAAAGGGGATGTGGGTCAGGTTCTTGACCCACTCGAAATAGCTTACCGTGACACCGCCTGCGTTGGCGAAGAGATCGGGGATAACCACGATGCCTCGATTGCGCAGAATTGTGTTGGCATCATAGGTGATCGGGCCATTGGCTGCCTCGACAATCAGGCGCGCTTTTACATGAGGCGCATTGTCTTTGGTAATGACGCTTTCGAGCGCGGCGGGGATCAGGATATCGCAGGCGTCTGTCAGTGCGGCTTTGCCGTCTGCATCATGTGTCCCGCCAGCAAAGCCCGCCACGCCCCCCGTGGCCGTGACATGCGCCTTGAGAGCGTCGATATCGAGGCCGTCGGGATTGCGGACGACGCCATCGCGTTCGATCACCGCGATGATGCGGCAGCCATCCTCAAGACTGAGGAATTTGGCCGCGTGATACCCCACGTTGCCAAGGCCTTGGATCACGACCGTGCGATCCGAAAGCCCGTCGGGCAGCCTCGTGCGCTCCAGGTCCTGGGGATGGCGGAAGAATTCCTGAATGCCATATTGCACCCCACGTCCCGTTGCTTCGATCCGCCCCTCAATCCCACCCATGGCTAGCGGCTTTCCGGTGACGCAGGCGAGCGCGTTGATATCGCCGGACTTCATCCGGCGGTATTCGTCGGCGATCCAGATCATCGTTGTCTCATTGGTGCCGACATCGGGCGCGGGGACGTTTTGGCTGGGACTAAGAAAGTCGTGGCGTGCGAGCTCTTGCGCAAAGCGGCGGGTGATCCGCTCAAGCTCATGGGGCTCCCATTCGGAGGGATCGATTTTCAGCGCACCCTTTGAGCCGCCAAAGGGGATGTCCATCAGCGCGCATTTGTAGGTCATCAAAGCGGCCAGCGCTTCGACCTCATCGAGATCGGCATAGGGCGCATAGCGAATGCCGCCTTTGGCAGGGCTTGGGTGGTTCGAATGCACCGAACGCCACCCCTCGAATGTGTACATCTTCCCGCGCAGCCGTACGCCGAACCGGGTAATATAAGAGGCGTTGCAGACGTTGATTTTATTCGCCAGACCCTCCTCCATGGACATCAGCTGTGCGGCGTCCGAGAACATTTGGTTCACGTCATTTAAAAAAGAATGGTCGGAGGACATGTGTTGAGTTTCCGGGAATGGGGAAAGGGTTTGGGACGATGGCAGGAGGACCACCGTCCCAGAGATTGGGCGGACTAGGAGATTCCGCCCAAACAGACGTTTTTCAGTTCCAGGAAGTCTTCGACCCCGTATTTGGAGCCTTCGCGGCCCAAACCGGATTGCTTGATGCCACCAAAGGGCGCCACCTCGGTCGAGATCAGGCCAGTGTTCACTCCGACCATGCCCGACTCCAGCGCCTCGGCAACGCGCCAGACGCGGGAAAGGTCGTTGGCGTAGAAGTAGGACGCCAGACCGAACTCGCTGTCATTGGCCATATCGATGACCTCCGCTTCGGTGTCGAAGCGCACCAGCGCCGCAAGCGGGCCAAAGGTTTCCTCGTGGCAGATCAGCATGTCGCGGGTCACACCCTTGAGAACCGTCGGCGCAAAGAAGGTGCCGCCGGTGTTGGAGCGGTTGCCGCCGGTCGTCACCTCGGCCCCTTTGTCCAAAGCGTCAGCGATATGCGTTTCGACCTTGGCAACCGCGGCTTCGTTGATCAGCGGACCGGTGGTCACACCTTCTTCAAAGCCGTTGCCGACATGCAATTGGCGCACGGCCTCTTTCAGCTTTTCGGCAAAGGCATCGTAGATACCGGATTGCACATAGATCCGGTTGGCGCAGACGCAGGTCTGGCCGTTGTTGCGGAACTTGGCGATCATCGCGCCTTCGACGGCGGCGTCCAGACCGGCGTCGTCAAAGACGATGAAAGGCGCGTTGCCTCCGAGCTCCAGCGACATCTTCTTGATGGTGCCGGCGGCCTGTTCCATCAGGATCTTGCCGACGCGGGTCGACCCGGTGAAGGTGATCTTGCGCACCTTGGGGTTGGAGCAGAGTTCTTTCCCCACGCCCGAGGCATCGGTGGACGGGATCACGTTGAACACCCCCGCCGGAATGCCCGCGCGTTCGCCCAGCACCGCCATGGCCAGCGCCGACAAGGGCGTCAATTCGGCCGGACGGGCGACAAAGGTGCAGCCGGCGGCGAGTGCGGGGCCGACCTTGCGCGCGATCATCGCATTGGGGAAGTTCCAGGGCGTGATCGACCCAACAACCCCCACGGGCTGTTTCAGCACCATGATCCGCTTGTCGCGCTGGTGGCCGGGAATGACATCGCCATAGATCCGCTTGGCCTCTTCCGCGAACCATTCGATGAAAGAGGCCCCATAAAGGATTTCGCCCCGTGCCTCGGCCCAGGGTTTGCCCATCTCGGCAGTCAGGATCGTCGCCAGATCGTCTGCGTTCTCGATCATCAGATCGTTCCAGCGGCGCAGGATCGCGGCGCGTTCCTTGCCAGTCATCGCCGCCCAGTTGTGGCCTGCGGCATGGGCGGCATCCACCGCCCGCGCCGTTGCGGCCACGTCCAGATCCGCGACCGAAGCCACAAGCTGCCCGGTGGCGGGATCGAAGACATCAAAGCGCGCCTCGCCCTCGATCCAGGTGCCGTTCACATAGGCGCGGGTTTCCAGAAGGCTCGGGTCCTTCAGGGACAGGGTCATCATATCCTTCATCTCAGGCCCCTTTCACGGCGTCGATCGAGGCCTCAAGAATGTCCAGCGCCTCGGAAAAGATCGCGTCGGGAATGGTCAGCGGCGCAAGGAATCGGATCACGTTGCCATAGATACCGCAGGTCAGCAGGACGAGCCCGCGGGACAGCGCCTCGGCCCGGATGGCATTGGTCATCTCGGGGTTCGGGGCCTTGCCGTCGGCGGTGTTGAACTCGGCCGCGATCATGAAGCC
Organism: Roseovarius sp. MMSF_3298; assembly: GCF_030733705.1. Taxonomy (NCBI): domain Bacteria; kingdom Pseudomonadati; phylum Pseudomonadota; class Alphaproteobacteria; order Rhodobacterales; family Roseobacteraceae; genus Roseovarius; species Roseovarius sp. MMSF_3298. The sequence continues at coordinate 37,837 of NZ_JASHIN010000022.1, read as the reverse complement.
GGGGCCGCGCACGTCGACCATTTCCGGTACACGCGACCGGATCGCATTCAGACGCTGTTTCAGGCGCGATCCCAGTTCGTTGGCGCGGTTGCAGAGGTCTTCTTCTTCGATCACATCCAGCACCGCATGGGCTGCGGCGATCCCCAGCGGGTTCCCGCCATAGGTGCCGCCCAGACCGCCGGGCGCGGCGGCGTCCATGATCTCGGCCCGGCCGGTCAGCGCGGCCAGCGGCAGACCCCCGGCCAGACCCTTGGCCATAGTGGTGATATCGGCGGCGACGTCATAGGCCTCCATCGCAAAGAGCGTTCCGGTCCGGGCGAACCCGGTCTGAACCTCATCCGCGATCAGCAGGATGCCGTGGGTGTCGCACAGTTTACGCAGCCCGCGCATCAGATCGGCGGGGGCGGGATAGAAGCCGCCTTCGCCCTGAACGGGTTCCAGAATGATCGCGGCCACGCGGTCGGGATCCAGGTCGGCCTTGAAGAGCTTTTCGATCCCCGCCAGCGCATCGGCGGTTGCGATGCCGTGCAATTCGACGGGGAAGGGCACGTGGAAGACGTCGGGCATCATCGCGCCAAACCCCTTCTTGTAGGGTGCGACCTTGCCAGTCAGGCTCATCCCCATGAAGGTCCGGCCGTGGAAGCCGCCGCCAAAGGCGATGACGGCGTTGCGCCCGGTGGCGGAGCGGGCGACCTTGATGGCGTTCTCGACCGCCTCGGCCCCGGTGGTGACAAAGACGGTCTTCTTGTCGAAACCGCCAGGCACCTTATCGTTCAGCCGTTCGGCCAGCCGGATGTAGTTCTCGTAAGGCAGCACCTGATGGCAGGTATGGGTGAAAGATTCCGTCTGGCGGCGCACGGCCTCCATCACCTTGGGATGGCAATGGCCGGTGTTGACCACGGCGATCCCGGCGGCGAAGTCGATATAACGCTTGCCTTCGACGTCCCAGACCTCGGCCCCGGAGGCGCGTTCGACATAGACCTGCGTCTGCATGCCGACACCCCGAGAGATGGCGTCATCGCGGCGGGTGGAGATTTCAGAGTTAAGCATTTTGATGACCCTTTTTTTTGCATGAACAGTGAACGCTCTGTTCCCCGACCGCATCGTTGCGTTCTTTAGGAATCAGAGGTCGTGAAGGGGACGTTGACGTGCTGGTTCTGGCCTTAACCCATTCTCTCACTTGCGTAGGTTCCAGGAGAGGCAGGAAAGACCACCGTCTTGTCGCCGTTTAGGAACGCTCGACGGTGAATGTGGGCATGAACCGCGCGTGCAAGCACCTGGCTTTCTACATCACGGCCTAGCGAGACATAGTCGTCGGGCGATTGCGCATGAGTTACGCGAATCGTGTCTTGCTCGATGATCGGGCCTTCATCCAATTCGGCGGTCACGTAATGCGACGTTGCTCCGATCAGTTTCACTCCGCGTTCAAAGGCTTGTCTATAGGGGTTAGCCCCCTTGAAGCTGGGCAGGAACGAATGGTGGATGTTGATGATCCGACCAGACATTTTCTGGCAAAGGCTGTCGGATAGGATTTGCATGTACCGCGCAAGGACGACCAGTTCAGCACCGGAATCTTCAACAACCTGCAAAAGCTGTGCTTCAGCTTCGGGCTTGTTGCTTTTTGTGACCTTGATGTGATGAAAAGGCAGATCGTGGTTCACCACCACTTTCTGGTAGGTCATGTGGTTCGAGACGACACCGACAATTTCGATCGGGAGGGCTCCGATGCGCCAGCGGTAGAGAAGATCGTTCAGGCAATGGCCGAAGTTCGAGACCATGATCAAGACTTTCATGCGGTCTGCGGTGTCGTGGATGCCCCATTGCATGCCGAAGGCCTCGCCGATCGGGCCGAACCCTTCTCGCAAGGCGTCAAGCCCTGTGCCGGTTTCCGGGACAAAACTGATCCGGGCAAAGAAGCTTCCGGTTTCGGCATCGTCGAATTGTGACGCGTCAGTGATATTGCATTCCTGCTCGGCGAGGAAACCGGACACGGCGGCCACGATACCCCGCTTCGAGGTGCAGTGGACAGTAAGGACGTAGGTCATGAGTTTTGTTCTTTCCTATCAATCACAGCGCTCAGACCGCGAGATCGCGTGGTCTGGGCAGCCCCTTCTGGTCGCAGAAGGCATTGAGCGTGTTGGCCAGAAGGCAGGCGATGGTCATCGGACCGACGCCGCCCGGCACCGGCGTAATGGCACCAGCCACCTCTGCGCAGCTGTCAAAGTGGCAATCGCCCACGAGGCGTGCCTTGCCCTCACCCTTCCCGGGGGCGTCGATACGGTTGATGCCCACGTCGATTACCGTAGTGCCTGGTTTGATCCAGTCACCCTTCACCATCTCCGGGCGGCCCACGGCGACCACCACTATGTCGGCACGCTTGACCACCGTCTCGATGTTCTTCGTTCGCGAATGTGCGATTGTCACGGTACAGCTGTCCTTGAGCAACAGCTGCGCCATGGGCTTGCCGACTATGTTTGAGCGGCCGATCACGACGGCATCAAGCCCAGACAGGCTGCCGTGGTAATCGCGTAGCATCATCAGGCAACCAAGCGGGGTGCAGGGGACCATGCTTTTTTGGCCCGTCCCCAGCAGACCGACGTTGGAGATATGAAACCCGTCCACATCTTTCGCGGGGTCGATCGCGTTGATCACCTGATTCTCGTCGAGATGTGCGGGAAGCGGAAGCTGCACCAGGATCCCGTGAATGGTTTCGTCCCTGTTCAGTTCGGCGAGGAGCCCAAGCAGATCGGCCTCGGACACGTCGGCCGGCAGCCTGTGTTCGACCGACTTCATTCCGACCTCGACGGTCATCTTGCCCTTCGAACGCACATAGACCTCGCTCGCGGGGTCCGCGCCGACGAGAACCACGGCCAGTCCCGGCTGGCCATGGGCGGCAAGGGCGGCAACCTGTTCCGCCACCCGGGAGCGAACGGTTGCGGCGAAAGCCTTTCCGTCGATGCTCCGGGCGCTCATGTCAGCTTCTCTATCATCATCGGCACAGCGTCGAACAGGTCGGCAACAAGACCGTAATCGGCCACCTGGAAGATCGGGGCCTCTTCGTCCTTGTTGATCGCGACGATGATCTTGGAGTCCTTCATCCCGGCGAGGTGCTGGATCGCGCCGGAGATGCCGACGGCGATATACAGCTCGGGGGCGACGACCTTGCCGGTCTGGCCCACCTGCCAGTCATTCGGGGCAAAGCCGCTGTCGACCGCGGCGCGCGAGGCACCTACGGCGGCGCCCAGCTTGTCGGCCAGCTTTTCGATCAGGGCGAAATCCGCTTCCGAGCCCACGCCACGCCCACCGGACACGACGATACCGGCGCTGGTCAGCTCGGGGCGGTCGCTTTCGGCAACCTTGTCTTCGACCCATTCGGACAGGCCCGGATCGCCGGCGGCACCGATGGTCTCCACGGCCGCGGACCCGCCGGTCGCGGCAGCGTCAAAGGTCGAGGTGCGGAAGGTAATGACCTTCTTGGCATCTTTCGACTTCACGGTCTGGATCGCGTTACCGGCATAGATCGGGCGCTCGAACGTGTCGCCATCGACAACGGCGGAGGCATCCGAGATCACCATCACATCCAGCAGCGCGGCAACGCGCGGCATGACGTTCTTGGCATCGGTCGTGGCCGGGGCAACGATATGGTCATAACCATCGGCCAGGCTGACGATGAGCGCTGCGGTGGATTCGGCCAGGCGATGACCCAGCGCCGCATCCTCGGCGACCAGCACCTTGGCAACACCGTCAATGGTTGCAGCGGCCTCGCCCGCGGCGGCGGCGGTGGCGCCAGCGCAGAGGACGGTCACATCGCCCAGGGCTTTGGCGGCGGTCACGGCCTTGGCGGTGGCATCCATCGCCAGTTCGCCATTATTGACTTCGGCAAGCAGGAGAACAGCCATTACACGACCCCCTTTTCTTTGAGTTTGGCAACCAGCGTATCGACGTCGGCAACGATTTCCCCGGCCTGACGGGCCTCGGGTTCGCTGGTCGAAACGATTTCAAGGCGCGGGTGCACATCGACGCCGTAATCGTCGGCGGTCTTCTCATCCAGCGGCTTCTTCTTGGCCTTCATGATGTTCGGGAGCGATGCATAGCGCGGCTCGTTCAGGCGCAGATCCACGGTCACGATGGCGGGCATCTTGACCTTGATCGTCTGCAAGCCGCCATCCACTTCGCGGGTCACGGTAGCGCTGTCGCCGTCGATATCCACGGCCGAGGCAAAGGTCGCCTGGGACCAGCCCAGCAGCGCCGAAAGCATCTGCCCGGTGGCGTTCATGTCGTTGTCGATGGCCTGTTTCCCGGCCAGCACGAGGCCCGGCTGTTCCTCTTCGACGACCTTGGCAAGGATCTTGGCCACGGCCAGCGGCTCGATATCCGTATGCACGTCATCGGCGGCGAGAACCAGAATCGCGCGGTCTGCGCCCATGGCCAGCGCCGTGCGCAGGGTTTCCTGCGCCTGCTTCACGCCAATCGAAACGGCCACGACCTCGTCGACCTTGCCGGCCTCCTTCAGGCGGATTGCCTCTTCCACGGCGATCTCGTCGAACGGGTTCATCGACATTTTGACATTGGCGAGATCGACACCGCTCCCGTCCGCTTTCACACGGACTTTCACGTTGTAGTCGATCACGCGCTTCACGGGCACGAGCACCTTCATGGGCGATAATCTCCATTTGATCCTGCGGACCTGTTGATCCTGCGGACCTGTTGATCCTGCAGACCTGATTTTTCGCACCATGAGTTTCTAAAAGTGAAAAATCAAGTACAAAAGTTCACCAGCGGTATAAGCCGGGCGCGCGGGGATAGATGAGGAATGCCAGACGCTTCGATGGAACCGCAGCAGGGAAGGGATGTGTGACAGCTACGATCACAAAAATAAAAATTCTCCATCGAAAGTTCATTTTCTATTGCTGCCTGCGCCGGAACCGGGCCATCATACTTGTCCACGACCAATGAAAAGTACCGGCTCCATGAACAAGAAGACACCGTCACTGGCGAGATCCACTGCGCTCCGCGGGCCCATTCAGGCCGAGCCAATTCAGGATTTGGGTGAAGTTCTGGAAGCCGGGGCGCTGGTCGGTCAGGAGATCAAGGATCTGAGGCGCGCAAGCAACGTCACGCTGAGCGAGCTTTCAGATGCCACCGGTCTGTCCAAGGGCTACCTCAGCCAGATCGAACGCGGAATTTCTTCGCCCTCGATCAAGGCATTGCATTCGATCAGCCGTGCACTTGGCGTGAACATCTCATGGTTCTTTCCGTCCCCGGCCGAGGATGACGATGAATTCCGCGAGTTCGTCGTGCGCCGCGACCGGCGGCGGCGCCTGGAATTCGAGAGCGGCATATGTGACGAGCTTCTGTCGCCAAACCTGGCGCGCGGCATCGAATTGTTGCGCTGCACGTTCCGTCCGCATTCCTTCAGCGGCAAGGAAGATTACAGCCACAAGGGCGAGGAGGCGGGATTTGTCGCGTCGGGCAAACTCACGCTTTGGCTCGACGGCAAGGAAATCTCCCTGTCGTCCGGTGACAGTTTCGCCTTCGAAAGCTCGATCCCGCATCGCTACGCCAATGAAAGCGACGAGGAGACGGTGATCATCTGGGCGATCTCGCCACCGTCTTACTGATTCGACCCTTAGTCGGGTCAACGGCCTCCGGTTTCTCAAACGCTTGCCGTGTTCGGTGTCCGCCGTCTGATGTCGCGCCGAACGGGCGGTGGCGTCGTGACCAGCGCCCCCGCGTGATCGTTTCCGTGCCTTTTTGTCCGCACTTTTAGGGATTGGCTTTGTATGGGCCAAAACCCTCGTCTGAGGCGCGTCCAGGCGATCTCAGCTCAGGCTTCGTGCCAAAAAATGGGTCAGAAATTTAAAAAAATAAAAACTTGACACATGAGTGACAGTGAAGTGAACATATGATAATGAAATTTCACAAACAGGGAGAAACGCATGTGGCGCGTCGGAATTGATGTTGGTGGGACGTTCACCGACTTCTTTGCATGGAACGAAGAGGATGGGTCTTACAAGACCGCTAAGGTCCTGACCACGAAGGATGATCGCTCGCGCGGGGTTCTTCAATCCATTGAGACCGCGGGTATCCCGTTCGACCAGATCTCGTTTCTGATGCACGGAACGACAACTGCGACCAATTCGCTGATCGAACGCGATTACCCCGATGCGGCCTTTGTCACGACCGAAGGGTTCCGGGACACGATCGAGATCGGGCGTCAGCACCGCAAGGCGCTCTACGACCCGTATCAGACCAAGCCCAAGCCGCTGATCCGCCGTCGCCATCGCTTCACCATCGACGAACGCATGTCGGCCAAGGGAGACGTGCGCCGGGAACTCCGGGAAGACGCCGCGCGGGAGATCGCACGCGAGATCAAGGCGCGTGGCTATGGCTCGGTCGGGGTCGGCTTCATCAACTCCTATGCAAACGACGCGCATGAGAGAAAGATGCGCGACATCATCCTCGAAGAGGCACCCGGCGTGCATGTCGTCATTTCGTCGGACACCCGCCCGGTGTTCCGCGAGCACGGCCGGTTCACGACGACCGCGATCCGCGCCTGCCTCATGCCGATCATGACGCATTACTTCGACCGTCTGTCCGAGGTTCTGGCCGAGCGGGGCTTCACAGGAAAGCTGCTCATCCTCAAGAGCAACGGCGGCGTCATGGGCGCGCAAAACGCCAAGCTGCGTCCCGAGGAGCTGATCGAATCCGGGCCGGCAGGCGGGGTGGCCTATGCCTCCTACCTGTCCATCCATGCAGGTTTCGAAAACATCATTCATACGGATGTCGGCGGCACCAGCTTTGACGTGTCCATCGTCGAGAAGGGTGAGGGCCTCATCACCCGCGACCATGAGCTGGAATGGGAAGTTCCGGTCGCCGTGCCGATGCTCGACATCCACTCCGTCGGCGCCGGTGGCGGCTCCATCGGTTGGGTCGATGAGGGCGGATCGCTGCGGATGGGACCCCAATCGGCAGGCTCGACACCTGGCCCTGCCTGCTACGGCCGGGGCGGAACCGAGCCGACGATCACGGACGCGAACCTCGTTCTCGGACGTCTGAACCCGTCGCTCAGCGACAAGTTCGAACTGGACAAGGCGGCTGCTGAAGCTGCCATCGATCGCCTAGCCAAGAAAATCGGGTTGTCGCGTCTGGAAACGGCCGACGGCATGATCAAGATTTCCTGCGAAACCATGGCGCAGGCGGTGAAGGGCGTGGTCGTTGCCAGGGCCCGCGATCCGCGCGATTTCGTGCTTGCCAGCTTTGGCGGCGCGGGGCCGATGCATGCCTGTTTCGTGGCCCAGGCGATGAGCATTCCGCAAGTGGTGATCCCGGGCGCGGCCGGTGTAGCCTCGGCCTTCGGCGCCACGGCCATGGACATGCGCCACGATATCGAAACCTTCCACTACGCGGCGCTCAGCGATGTGAAGGTGGCCGATCTGAACCGGCTCTATGACCGGATCGAAGCGGATGCGCGCGCGCGTCTCGCCGCGGACGGCATCTCCGACGACAACATGGAGCTGCGCCGCACGGCACAGATGCGCTATGTGGGCCAGACATACGAGGTGGAGACGGATATCCCCTCGGGTGAACTGACCGACGCGCATATTCCGCAGATTGCCAACGCGTTTCACGCCGCGCATGAAAAGGAATACGGGGTGTCGAACGAAGCCTTCGAGATCGCCTTCGTGTCCCTCAGCGTCACCGCGGTCGGCAAGATGAAAGAACCGCCGGTCTACGATTTCAGCGGTCAGCAGTCTGTCGAAAGCCACGCCACCCGGCCGGTCTATTTCGATGGCACCTGGCACGACACCGAACTTTACGACGGCAAGAACATCGCGCCCGGCGCGCGTATGCAGGGCCCTGCCGTTGTCGAGTATCTCGACTCGATCGCTGTCATTCCGCCGAACTGCTCCGGCGAAGTCGACAAAAGCGGCAACCTTGTCGTCACCATCGGGAATTGAGGAGAACAACCATGTCTACCGAAACCAAAGGACGCTTCGGCGACGTCGACGCCGTCACTTTCGAAGTGCTGCGCAATACGTTCGAATATGCGTGCAATCGCATGTCCACGATCATGCAACGCACCTCGTTCTCGCCGATCCTGGCCGATATCCTAGACTTTTCGAATGCGGTCTACGACCCCGAGCTTCGCCTTCTGGCACAGGCCGCGAACTGTCCGGTCCATCTGGCGGCGATGCAGTACAGCGCCGACGCGGCGGCCCGAAAGTATCCAATCGAGACTATGAAACCGGGCGATATCTATGCGCTGAACGATCCCTATCAGGGCGGCACGCATACCAACGATATCACCTTCATCATGCCGGTCTTCTACGAAGAGGAAGTGCTTGGCTTCGCGGTGAGTCGCGGTCACTGGATGGACCTGGGTGGCGGTGCCGCGGGGGGGATGTCGTTCTCGACCCACGTGGCCGCCGAAGGGCTGCGCATCCCGCCGATCAAGCTCTATGAGAACTATGAAATCAATCCCGATTTCCTGGCGATCATCATGAACAATACGCGGACGCCCTTCTTTATCGAAGGCGACCTTCAGGCGCATCTCGGTGCGTTGCGGGCCGCCGAGCAGGAACTGCAGCGCGCCGCCCGGCGGTATGGGCTGACGACGGTGAAGGCCGCGATGAAGGAGTTGATCGGCTATACCGAACGCATCATCCGCAAGTCGATCGAAGAGATCCCCGACGGTGTCTATTACGCCGAGGATTTCGCCGATACCGACGGCTTCTCGCCCGATCCGGTCAAGGTTGCGGTGCAGCTGACTGTCAAGGGGTCGAACATCCATGTCGACTTCAACGGGTCGGACCCGACCTGCAAGGGCTCGATCAATTCGCCCTACGCCAATACGGCCTCGGCGGCCTATTACTCGCTTCAGTTCTTCCTTGCGCCGCATGCGCCATCGAATGCCGGGATGTTCGTGCCGATCACGCTCGATATTCCCGAAGGAACCTGGCTGAACCCGCAATGGCCGGCGCCGACGATCGGGTGTACCACGCTGACCTCGTCCAAGATCACCAGTGCGATCTGGCAGGCGCTGGCCCAGGCGATCCCCGACCGCGTCACCGGCTCGACCTGTTCAGAATGCAACTGGTTCGTCTCCTCCACGAAGGATGAGCACGGCAACGCGAACGTGTTCTCGGATCTGCCGGCCGGTGGCTGGGGTGGCACGCCCTATAACGACGGGATGAGTGTTACGATGGACCCGCTCGGCAACTGCATGAACATGATGGCCGAAACGGCGGAACTCTTGTTCCCGATCGAGTACGAAGCCTTCGAATTGCGGCCCGACAGTGCCGGTGCCGGCAAGTTCCGCGGCGGCCTGGGAGCGAATTTCAAGGTCCGCTTCCTGTGCGAGGGCGAGATGAACATGGAAACCTCGCGGACCCGCGAAGGCAGCCCCGGCGTGAACGGCGGTCTGCGCAGCGACGTGCAGCGCTCCAAGCATCTCTATCCGGACGGGCGCGAGATCGTGATCGGTGGCCTGACCGAGAACGGCGACTGGTGCAGCCCGCTGCTGTCCAGCCACCCGTTCAACTACGACGAGGTGTTCCAGTTCGAAAGCACCGGCGGCGGCGGCTGGGGCGACCCGCGCGAGCGGCCTGCCCAGAAAGTCCTGGACGACGTTCTGGATGGTTATGTGTCCATCGAAAAGGCTCGGGACGCATACGGTGTCGTGATCGATCCCGAGAACATGACACTGGACGAAGCGGAAACGGCGCGCCTGCGCGCCGCCTAGCGAATACCCGGCGCCCCATGTCCTGGGGTGCCGGTCTCTTCGGGAAATCCACCGAAAACCACACGGCGCGACTGCGTGCGTGAACAAAGAAAAATTGCCAACAGGGATACCAGACCATGGAAAAGAAAATCAACTCACCGGCTGTGCTCAGCACGCGCCGCAAGTTCCTGGCAACGGGTGCCGGAACCGCTTTCGGGGCTGGGCTTTTGGCCTCTGTCAACGAGGCCAACGCTCAGCAATCGGGAACCATCCCGATCGGACAGATGGCATCGCTCACCGGTCCACTGGCGGTCGACGGAATCGAACACAAGAACGGCCTGGAAATGGCCTGCGAGGAGATCAACGCCGCCGGCGGGATCCTCGGTAAGATGCTGGAGCCGACGACGCTCGACAGCAAGAACCAGACCGCCGAGGAGGTCAGCGCCGCCGCACGGCTGCTGATCGACCGCTATGGGTCGCACGCGATCATCAACGGCTACAATGTCGGCGCCAATCAGGCGGAATACGATCCCATCGCGGATGCGGGGATTATCTACATTCACTACAACACGTCCATCGGGCACCATGAAGCGTTCCAGAGTGATCCCGAGCGCTACACAGGTATCTTCATGGCGGATCCCGCGGAATACTACTACGGTGTGGGCCTGCCGGTGATGCTGGCCTCGCTACGCGACCAGGGTCTTTGGAAGCCCGACAACAACAAGATCGCGCTCGTCACGGGCTCGCTTCCCTATTCCACGGTGATTTCCAACGCGATCCGGGATACCGCGCCGCAATACGGTTTCGAAGTCTCGTTCGAAGAGATCGTTCCTGTTCCGACTACCGAATGGGGCGCCGTCCTCAACAAGGTGCGCGCCGAACAGCCTGCCGTGATCGCGAACACCCATTTCTTCCCTGCGGATCTGGCGCAATTCCAGATCCAGTTTGCCGAGAACCCGACCAACAGCCTTGTCTACATGCAGTATGGGCCGCTGCTCAAAGCCTTCTCGGAGATCGCGGGCGAGGCCGCCCGGGGTGTCATGTCGTCATCGGTCATCGGCATTCTGCCCGACGAGATCGGCAATGCCTTCCGCGACGCCTATTGGGCCAGGTTCGGGGAGACCGCCGAAGCCGACCCGGGTGCATCGACCTATTCCGAGATGTATCACTACGCGATTGCGGCCGCTCTGGCCGGCGGAACCGGGGAGCCGGGCGACTACGAGCAGAACCGCAAGATCGCCGACAACCTGCGCCGCTTCTCATTCCGCGCGCCGTTCGGCACCTTGCGCTATGCTAAGGAGTTCAACGCAGCCCTGCCATATCCGACCATCTCACCGGATGCATCTCTGGCCATGCCGCATCTGCTCTACCAGATCAAGGACCCGGCCGCGGCCGTGCCGAAGAAGCTGATTTTCCCCGAACCCTATAACGAGGTCGCGTTCGAAACCCCGCCCTGGTTCACCTGAGCAAGACGCATGACGTCGCGCCTCGGGGCTCTGCCGGAGCCCCGAGTGCAAAACCACCAAGGAAAAACTGGAGCCAGGCGATGGAGCTTCTGACTGGAATTTTGACCAGCACGATTGCGTTGGGCGCGATCTATGCCGCGAGCTCGGTCTCGCTGGCGCTGCTATGGGGCAGCATTTCGATGCTGAACCTCGCGCATGGCGCCATGATCGTCATCGGGGCCTATGGCTCGGTGGCCGTCGTGACAGGGCTGGGCCTGCCTTGGTGGACGGGGCTTCTGGGCGGCATGATTGCGGGCGCTGCGGGCGGACTGCTGCTCTACGTCTCGCAGGTCCGGTGGATCTTCGGCAAGGCGAATTTCGATCTGCGGATCATCATCCTCACCATGGCGTTCAGCACCATCGTGGTCGATCTCATCAACAACCTGATAGGCGCAAAGATCCTGCGACAACCGTTTCAGGTCGAGGGTCGGTTCGACCTCGGCGCGCTGTCCATCGGGCACCAGACCCTGCTGGTCGTCTGTTGCAGCGCGCTCATGGTGCTGCTGCTGCAACTCGTCGTGCACAAGACCAATCTCGGCCGGCTCATCCGGGCCGTCTCGCAGGACATCACCGCCGCTCGGCTGAACGGCGTGCCGGTGCAGGCGGTGATTTTTCAGGTGACGGTTCTCGCCGGGATCATCTCGGGCGCCTCCGGCGTGCTGCTGACAAGCTCGACGACCGTCTATCCCGGTGCCGGGTTCGATCCGCTGCTCAAGGCGCTGATCGTCTGCGTCCTGGGCGGGCTCGGCAGCATTCCCGGTGCGCTGGCCGCGTCATTCGCGCTCGCTGGTCTGGAAACCACCGTGCAGTACACGCTCGGTGTGAAATGGGGGTTTCCCGTGTCGCTTCTCGTCGTGGTGCTGGTGCTGGTCTACCGACCGACCGGTCTCTTCGGGCGCCAGGAACTGGAGAGGAATTGACCCATGCGTTCAATGAAATCCCGCGATCTTCTGATCCTTCTTCTCTTTGTCGGCGTCCTGAGCCTTTTGCCCGCGCTGGGACTGAGCCGCTACGTTCTGGGGCAGATCACCCTGTTCATCCTGTGGGCGGCCGTCGTGTCGCAGTGGAACCTGGTCTTCGGCGTCGCCGGCATCCTGTCGATCGGCCATATGGCTCTGTTCGCGGTGGGCGGCTATGCCACCGCGCTCATGGGCCTCTATTTCGGCATGTCGCTATGGTGGACCCTGCCGGTGGCGGCTCTGGCGGGGCTGCTGATGAGCCTCGTCATGGCCTTTGCCACGTTCCGGCTGCGCGGCGCTTATGTCGTCGTGGTCACGCTCGCCATCGCCATGACGGTCTATCAGCTTCTGGTGACCGATGTGGCCTGCTTCCGGCAGACCCAATCGGTTTGCTATTCCTTCTCCGGCGGCGCCCGCGGCCTGTCGCGTTTCGGCGATTTCGGGTTTCGCGAGCTACTTGGATACAGCAGTGCGCCGCTTGGCAATTTCTACCTGTCGCTCATCATGCTCGCGCTGTCGATACTGGTCGCGATCATGGTCGTCTACAGCCCCTATGGGCAGGCCTTTAAGGCGATGCGCGACAACGAGGTCTGCGCCGCGTCGCGAGGTATCGAGATCCGGAAATATCAGGCCATCGTCTTTGCCGTCTCCGGAGTGTTCACCGGTTTGAGCGGAGGCGTCTATGCCGGGGTGATCGGCACGTTTGGTCCGCAGGTTCTCGAATTGCCCACGCTGCTGTTCCTGCTGTCGATGATGGTCGTCGGCGGCCGCGGCACCATTTGGGGCCCGGTGGTCGGCACGATCGTGCTGGCGCTTATCGACGAGGGCTTCCGCGACCTCGCGGCATGGCGCAACACCGCCTATGCGGCCGTTCTTTCGATCATCCTGCTCACATTGCCGGAGGGCCTGATGGGCGGTTTCGCGTCACTCAGGAAGTGGGCCTTGAGCCCCAGGAAGGAGGGCTGAAACGTGACCCATTCACCGCAACATCTGCTCGAGGTGCGCGGCCTGACCAAGGCCTATGGGGCCATGAAGGCGACGAACGATCTCAGCTTTCATGTCGACCGCGGCGAGGTGCTCGGCATCGGCGGTCCGAACGGCGCCGGGAAGACCACGCTGTTTGATCTCTTGTCCGGGGTGACCCCCCCGACCGCCGGGAGGATCCTGTTCGAGGGCGCCGATATCACCGGGCTCGGCGCCTCGGCGATCTGCCATCTCGGCATTAGCCGCACCTTCCAGCTAAACGCCGTCTTCAACTCGCAGACGGTCGCCGACAATCTGAAGACCTGCGCCTATTTCGGCAGCGAAAAGCGGCTCGTGCCCGGGTTGAGCTATGACCGCAGGTCCGAGATCCGCGCGGCCGAGGTACTCGATCTGACCGGTTTGACGGACTATGCGGATGTGATGGCGGGTGCCTTGCCGGTCTTGCAGCTGAAGCTGTTGATGATCGGATGCGCCATCGTGAGCCATCCCAAACTGCTGCTGCTGGACGAACCGGTCGGGGGGCTCAACCCGGCCGAGATCGAAACCTGCGCGGCGGTCTTCAGACAGCTTCGGGATTTTCACGGGACCACCATCGTCGTGATCGAACACGTGATGAGCTTCATGACAGCCTTTGCGGACCGGATCATGATCCTGCACCACGGTGCGAAACTGCACGAAGGGGCGGCGGGCAGTCTCGCCGACAATCCCGAGGTCGTGGATGTCTTCCTCGGTGTGTCCGGCGCTGCAGACAGCCGCAAGGGAGCACAGGCGGAGGAGGTCGGAAATGCCACTTCTTGAAGTCAAGGATTGTCACGCCGGTTACGGCACGGGGTCGATCCTGAACGGGATCGACCTGACGGTCGCGAAAGGCGAACTGATCGGCATTGTCGGCCCGAACGGTCATGGCAAGACGACGCTGCTGCGCGCGATATCGGGCCTGTTGCCCAGGACCCAGGGCAGCATCGCGCTGAACGGTCGATCCATCCTCGGGCTGGCGCCGGAGAAAATCGCGCGGATGGGGCTGGCCCATGTGCCGCAGGGCGATCTGGTCTACAAGAACATGACCATTCTCGAAAACCTGCTGGTCGGCGGCTATGCCAACCGGTCGGATGCAAGGTCCCAGGCGCAACTAGACAAGGTCTTCGCGCTCTTTCCCAAGCTCGAACAGCGCGCGGAGCAGATCGCCAGCTCCCTGTCGGGAGGTGAGCGCCGGATGCTGGGCATCGGCCGCGGCCTGATGATGGGGGATTGCCGCCTGCTGGTGCTGGACGAGCCTTCGCTCGGCCTGGCGCCGGTGGTGATCGACCAGATCTATGCGGCCATCGACGAATTGCGCGCGACAGGGATGACGATCGTCGTGGTCGAAGAGAATATCGCCCGGGTGGCCAACCATGCGGACCGGCTGCATCTGATGGATGGCGGCCATTTCGTCTGGTCCGGTGTCCCCGCGGAAATGCATGAAAATCGGAAAATAATCGACACCTATCTGGGTGCTTGAAAGACAGGAGCTACATTTATGGGCATTCCAAACAAGGCAGATGTGGTTATCGTTGGCGGCGGCGTTGCGGGCTGCTCCATCGCATATCACCTGACCAAGCTGGGGATTACCGATGTCGTGTTGTGCGAGCGCAAGCAGCTCACGAGCGGCACGACCTGGCATGCGGCTGGACTAGTGACGCAGCTCCGCGCGACGCGAAACATGACAGAGCTTGCCCAATACACCGGCGAGCTGTTTCGCGATCTGGAGGCGGAAACGGGGCAGGCGACGGGCTTCAAGCAAAACGGCGCGCTGCGCCTTGCCACGCATGACGCGCGCTTCGAGGAACTGAAACGTGGCGTGTCCATGGCCCGAAATTTCGGGCTCGAGGCCGACGTCGTCTCCGCCGGCGAAATCCGCGAACGCTGGCCGCTGGTCGAAGTCGGCGACATCGTCGGCGGCATCTGGATGCCCAATGACGGGCAGATCAATCCCGCCGACGTGACGATGGCGATGGCCAAAGGCGCGCGTATGCGCGGCGCGCGGATTTTCGAACAGACCCCGGTCGAGCGCCTGATCGTCGAGAACGGAAAGGTGCGGGGCGTGAAACTCGCCGATGGCGAGATCCGCGCCGACCGCGTCGTCATCGCGGGTGGCATGTGGTCGCGGGAATTCGCGGCGCAAAGCGGCGTCTCCCTGCCGCTCCACGCGGCAGAGCATTTCTACATCGTGACCGAGCAGATGCCCGATCTGCCCCGCGAACTGCCGGTGCTGTTCGTCGCCGACGAGTGTTCCTATTACAAGGAAGACGCTGGCAAGCTGCTGCTGGGATGCTTCGAGCCCGAAGCGAAACCCTGGGGGCACAACGGCATCCCCGAGGACTTCTGCTTCGACAGCCTGCCCGAGGATTTCGATCATTTCGAACCGATCCTCGACATGGCCGTCAAACGCGTGCCGGCGCTGGCTAACGCGGGTATCCAGCTGTTCTTCAACGGCCCCGAAAGCTTCACGCCCGATGACCGCTACCTTCTGGGAGAGACGCCCGAAGTTGAGGGGTTGTTCTGCGCCTGCGGGTTCAACTCGGTCGGCATCCTGTCGTCCGGTGGCGTCGGCAAGGCGCTGGCGGATTGGATCAACGACGGTCACCCGCCGATGGAGCTGGCAGATGTCGACGTGCGCCGCATGCATTCCTGGCAGTCGAACAAGAGCTATCTCTTCGACCGGACCAAGGAAACGTTGGGCTTGCTCTACAAGATGCATTGGCCTTACCAGCAATATGAAACCGCGCGCAATGTGCGCCAAAGCCCGTTTCACGACCGCCTTGTCGCTCTCGGGGCCTCGATGACCGAAGCTGCCGGATATGAGCGGCCGGGCTTTTTCGCGCGCGATGGCCGCTCGACTGAGATCGGCTATTCCTTCGGCCCGCAAAGCTGGTTCGAAGACGCGCGCGCTGAATGTTTGGACACGCAATCAGCCGTGACCGTTTTCGACCAGAGTTGCTATGTGAAATTCCGGGTCGAGGGCCGAGACGCTTGCCGCATTCTCAACAACGTGTCAGCGGGAAATGTTGATGTTGCTATGGGCAAGGTCGTCTACACCCAGTGGCTCAACCCGCGCGGGGGTATCGAGGCGGATGTCACGATCACCCGGCTTTCAGAAACAGCCTATCTAGTCGTCACCATAGCCGCCAGCCAGACACGCGATCTGTCGTGGTTGCGCCGCCACATTCCCGACGATGCGGCTGTCGTTGTCACCGATGTTACGCCCGGCCTACCGATGCTAGCGATTATGGGGCCCAAATCCCGTGCGCTGCTTGAGAAGGTTTCCGGTGCCGACCTGTCGAATGCCGCCTTCCCGTTCGGGACGAGTCAGGAGATTGCCGTCGGATATGCGACCGTCAGGGCGAGTCGGCTGACCTTTGTCGGCGAGCTTGGGTGGGAACTCTATATCCCGGCGGATTTCGCGATGCATGTCTTCGACAAGATCGTCGAGGCCGGTCAGGAATTTGGCCTTAGCCATGCGGGGTTCTTTGCGCTCAACAGCCTTCGGGTAGAAAAAGGTTATCGGCACTGGGGGCATGACATTGGCGAAGAAGACACTCCGATCCAGGCGGGGCTCTCGTTTGCCGTGGACTATAATAAAGCTGAATTTGTCGGCCGTGATGCTCTCTTGCGTGCGCGAGACGCCGGTGTGCCTACAAAGCGGCTTGTACAATTCCAACTGCCCGACGGATGTCGAAAGATGCTCTATCACGAAGAGCCAATCTACAAGGAAGGTAGGATAATCGGATCTATTACCTCTGGTGGATATGGGCACAGGCTCGATCGATCGATGGGCATGGGATACATCTATAACGCCGACGGTGTCACTCGCGACTTCATCAATGCCGGTGGATTCGAGATTGAGATCGCCTGTGAACGTTACAAGGCAACTGCGTCACTCTCACCTTTCTTGGACCCAAAGAACGAGAGGATCAAGGTGTAGACAATGAATGGCAGAGGTGACGGAAATGACGCGCTGGGAGTAGGTCTGCTTTCTCCCCCAGTGCTGATTGGCTGTCTTACTAACAGCTGCATGGGTGTAATGTATGCGTGGAGCTTGTTCCTGTTACCGATGGAAAGGGATCTCGGGCTGAGCCGGGCTGAGTTAAGCTTGGCTCCGTCATTGGCACTGGCGTGTTTCATGCTGGGAATGATGCTACAAAAGGCAGTATCAACGAGATTGACCTTACGCGGCACTGCTTTGCTTTGTTTTTCACTGGCTGGTGGCGGGCACTTTCTGTTTGGCTTTTGGCCAACATTGACGTCGCTTATTATTGGCTATGGCATGGCTTTTGGGACCGGCTCAGGCTTGGGGTACGGGTTCGCGCTTGAAATGGCTCAATTCGCAAAAGAGCGAAATCGTTCCCTAGCGATTGGTGTCATAGTGTCGTGTTTTGCCTTGTCTGGGATCCTTATTTCTAGCGTTTTTGCACGGGCGATTCTGCACAGTTCTCCAGCGACATCATTTCTTGTCATCGGTTTCGGAATACTTCTGCTCGGAGTTTTTGTTGTTTCTAAAATTGATGGTTCTTCTCTGACGCCTACAGAAGAAATTCAAGAGCCTACTGGCTCTGAAGTCTTTACGCTTCGCTTTGCGATTATGTCCTACTGTTTCTTCGCAATTTGCTTTGCCGGGCTGTTAACTATCTCGCATATATCCGGTATCTTGGAAGAAATTGGCGTTCCAAGTAGGCTTCTTGGACTAGGCGCGGGCTTGTTGAATTTAGGATATATAATAGGATCCATTTTTGGTGGCAGGTTTGTCGATTGGGTTCAAGGCAGAAGTGCGTTGTTTTTTGTCTGCTTGCTTACGGTCGCTGCGTTATTGATGATACGTTCGGACAGCTTCTTGATCGTTTGCGTAGCGACCGTATTTGTTGGACTGTGCTTTGGTGGCTCGGCGTCGCTGATACCTGTATTGATCGGGCGTGAATACGGCATCTCGCAGATTGGGAGGGTCTATGGTAAAATGATCTTCTCATATGGCCTCGCTGGGCTGATAGCTCCTTGGGTAGGAGGGCTTCTATATACCCAAACAGGTTCCTATTCGGTCCCGCTTGCGGTCACCACTGTATTGGCTTTCGTGGGTTTAATCGCTTCTATCTACTTTAGCTTTGCGCTCATGATGAAGCGCTAGTACTGATTGAAGCATGGTCGAATCAGAAATAGCGCTTGATATTGCGATTGATTTTTGAAAGCGCGGGACTCGACCGCCCCACAAATTCGCGTACATGCATTTGGTTTCACGCTACTTGGCAACCGGTTTCTGTGCCTGGAAATTCAAGCGAGGGTAGCAGCGTCCCAATGGCGGTCCTTCGTGCAGCATTGAGTTTTCATGAACAATTGTCACTTCGGATTTGAACCAACGCGACTATTCTCGACCGGCAAGAGCTCAAGAAAGGGAAGCCCGGGTGCCGGGCTTGAAAGGATAGAGAGAGGCTCATCCGGGTCCGGCGTGACAAGGACTCTGACCATGGCCAAGACCCGTCCGAAACCCACCACCTCCAAGAAGACCGAAGCATCCGGATCGGCCGCGCCTGACGGCGCCGCCGACATCCGAATGATCCCGCTCGACCAGCTGGAGCCGAGTGCTCTCAACGTCCGCAAGGTAGCCGCGAGCGCCAGCGACGACGCCGAACTTCTTGCCAGCATTCGCGAGACGGGCATCAAGCAGAACCTGGTGGTTCATGCGCTGTCTGAGACACGTTTTGCGGTCGATGCCGGAGGTCGCCGCCTCAAGGCGCTGAAACAGCTCGCTGAAGATGGCGCCATTCCTGCCGATCACCCGGTGCCCTGCCTCGTCGAAGATGAGCGCAACGCCGTCCTCACCTCCGCGACAGAAAACCTCCAGCGCGCGGCGATGCATCCCGCCGACCAGTTCGAAGCTTTCGACAAGATGATCGCCGAGGGGCGAAGTGAAGACGAGATCGCGCTGAAGTTTGGCGTCTCGGTCGACCTGGTGCGCCGCCGGTTGAAACTCGCCCGTGTCGCCCCCGAGATCATCGAGCAGTTCCGCGCGGGCGACCTGACTCTCGAATGCGTGATGGCCTTCACGCTGACAGACGACCATGATCGCCAGCTCGCGGTTTGGAACGCGGTGAAGGGCGGCTATCACGTCCATCCGCAAAGCATCAAACGCCAGCTGACCGAGACGGCGCATTCGGCGAACTCGGGCCTTGGGCGTTTTGTCGGTATCGAGGCATATGAGGCGGGAGGCGGTGTCCTGCTGCGCGATCTCTTCGACGACCGTGCCAGCGCCCATATGGAAAACACTGAGCTTCTCGAGCGCCTCGCCATCGAGAAGCTGCAGGCTGCGGCTAAAACCTTCGAGGGATCGTGGAAATGGGTCGAGGTGCATCTCTCGGTGGACTATGGCGCGTTTCGCAGTTTCGGGCGGGTCTATCCGCAGGACATCGAGCCCGATCCGGATCTGCTTGCCGAAGAGGAGCGTCTCATCGCGCGGGAGGAAGAACTGGCGGCGCAGAATGATGGCGAGGATTGGACCGACGCCGAGACTGAAGAATATTACGCTATCGAGCCGCGCCTCCGCGAGATCGATACCCTGCAGCGCGAGCGGCAACCCTATGCTGATGAGGACCGCGCCATCGCCGGCGTGGTTTTGACCATCGGTCATGACGGGGCGTTGCGCGTCGAGAAGGGCCTAGTGCGGCCCAAGGATATTCCCACCGCGCCCGAGCCGGACGAGGATAGTGCTGATGCGGGTGATGCCCCCTCCCCTGCCCGCCCGCACGTGACGCCGCCCACTTCCTCGACGCCAGTACCGACTTCCGATCCGGCCGCGACTTTGCGGAAGGCGGATGGGATTTCGGCGAGCCTGGCGGATGATCTGCGCGCGACGCGTCAGCACATCCTGCGGGCGCATCTGGTGGCGGATTTCGAGGTGGCGTTCGACGCGATGCTCTACGCGCTCTGCGAGCAAGCTCTGGGGCGGTCCTACAACAACGAGGCACTCGATATCTCGATCCGGCCTTTCCAGGCGCAAAACCGCGAGATGCTGCATGCGGACACAGTCGCACAGAAGATGCTCGAGGCGCTGGAACAGGATCTCGCCACTGACTGGATGAAGCTGGAGAAACCCGATGACTTCCGGGCGATGTCGGCGCTGCCCATCGCGGACAAGCAGGCGCTGTTCGCCTGGGCGACGGGCCTGGCGATCAAGCCGCAGCTCTCCTCCGACAATCGCCCCTCTCCGATCATCGAGGAGATCGGCGCGCGGCTCGATGTCGATGTTGCAGCCTGCTGGCGCCCGACCGCGCAGAACTACTGGGGTCGGGTCAACAAAGGCCATGCGGTGGCCACGGCGCGCAAGAAGATCGGCGACGACTACGCCGAAGATCGCAATCGCGAGCGAAAGGGCGATCTCGCAGCCGCGATGGAACGGGCTTTCGCGGAAACGGCCGGCGAGACGGAAGGTTTTGACGCCGCCACGGTTGCGAAGACGATGCGGTGGCTGCCCGACGGGATGCTGTTTGCTGGTGCAACTGAGGCCAATGCCAACACGGTTGGCGATGCGCCGGAGACCGAGGAAGGCGTCGCGCCCGCCGCAGATCCTCTGACAAATGTCGAGAGCGAGGAACCGTCGTCCTTGCCCGCCTTCCTCAGTGGGGATGCAGCCTGAGGGAAGGGTTGTCGATCCGATCACGACATGAGCTTTGGGCCGTCCTCATATCGAGGGCGGCCCTTTCCGGCTGGCGGGTTGCCTACAGCCGATATCGGATCGGCTGGCCCGTCTCGGAGACATCCCATGACCACAACCCTCGGCCTCGATCCCGTTCGGGAAGCTGCACTGATCGCCGCGCAGAATGATGCGTTTCGACACTCTATCCTCGGCAATCCTCCCGTTGCCGATTCCCCGCAGGGCCAGTTCGTGATGACACGTGGCGTCGCGGCGCTTGGGATCGATGCGCAGCTGGAACTGACCCGCCGTGTTGCCGCCTTCGACGGGTTCAATGCCGACAGCGACCCGCAGGGATGGCACGAGATGGGGGTCATCGACCTCGATGGCACGACGGTCTGGTTCAAAGTCGATCTATATGACGTCGACTATACATACGGCTCGCCCGAGCCCTCTGATCCCGCGCAGACGCGTCGCGTGCTGACCCTGCTTCTCCCGTCGGAATACTGACGCCTCCAATTACTACTCACCGCCCCGGACCGCCCTTGCACAAAGGGCGGTCCTTTCGGGCTGGCCGGTTCCAAGGGGCGCGATGATCGCGTCCGGCCTGCCGCAGGAGACCAGAGATGGCCAAGACAGTCGACTACCAGATCACCCTCTATCCCGCGCATCGCGATGGCGCCTTCGTCGTCACCCAGTTCCAGATGATGGGCAGCTACCCCGAAAAGCGCATCCAGGCCGCGGGCATGGATGACCTGATGGACAAGGTGACGCAGTTCGCGATGGAGCACGGTGAGAGTTGCAGTGCTTCGGTGCGTTGTCTCGCCCCGCGCAAACCGCCTGGGTTCAAGCGCGCGACCGAGAACCTCTATTTCAACCTGGTTGACCGGACGGGTGAGCTGCGCGGCGACGCTGCTGCCTGAAGCCCGCACAGTAAACCACCGGGGCGGCCTCGCGTAGCGGTCGCCCACCTCTCCCCCCGATTCCAAAGGACCAAAGACATGACACAAGCGACTGATTTCTACGCGCAGATGCTCGAATCCCAGAGACTTGCGGTGGAGCAACGGGTCGAGACCCGCGCGGCCCTTCTCTCTGAGCTGCGCGCTCTCGGAGTGACGAGCATCGAGGTGCAATACGAAGGCTACGGCGATTCAGGCAATGTCGAGGATGTCGTCGTGACACCTGGCACGATCACCCTGACGGATAATCTTCGGCGCCGCGTCGAAGACTTCGGTTGGGACTTCGCCTATGCGCTGAGCCCGGGCTTCGAGAACAACGAGGGCGGCTATGGCGAACTGACCTGGGCACTCGAGGCGGACAAGATCGATGTCAGCCACTCGAACCGCTATATCGAGACCGACACCACCGAACACGAGGGGCTCTGACATGGCACATCCCCTCCATCACGCAGAAAGCTCGGCCCGAAAATTCGGCGGTGTTCCGGATGATTACCAGCATGTGCATGATTGGTTTGACTCATCCAAAGAGCACCTAGGTCTCTTTGTTCACAGAGCCTATCGCCATCATACGTTATCCTGACTCTATGGAAACGTCTTATTCCTGTGCATTGTGCGGGTTATGCGGAACCGTTGGATTGAGAGATGAGCCAGCCCCGGCCCGCTCTCCATCAAAAGGGCCGTAGGGACGGGGCTGGCGGCGTTTCGGTTTTAGAGCAACTGGAGTCGCGGGCGTCGTTTGCTGGACGCGAACGCCTTTGGAGGATGGATGACGCAGCTTTATTTCACCGATGGATCGGCGCTGCGCGCGCCCGTTTCCGTCGAAGGCGTTTCGGTCGATCTTTCCGTGTCCCTGACCGAGGCCGCTGGCAGGATCGGCCTGATGGATGGCATGCCGTTCTTTCTTGATCGAGACGGAAGCTACTTGTATGCAGTGAACCGGTTCTTTCGCGCCTGTCCGACCATGGGGGTGCGTTCGCGGCACAGTTTGCGCGCCTACGCCCATGACATCTTCGTCTGGATGCGGTTTCTGGAAGAACGGCGTGGTGGCAAGCAGCTTTGGCGTGCCGATTACAACGATGTCATCGCGTTTCACCATGCACGGCGTTTGTCGGATGCACCGTTCCGGATTTCGGCATCCAGTTGGAACAGGGCGATCGCGGCGCTCGACAAATTGTATCGATGGGCGCTCGAAGAGGGCCTGATCGCATCCTCCCCGTTTCGTTACGACCTGTCCTTTCGTCATGGGCAAGGGCGGGGAGCGCCCAAGGTGGTTGAGGGCAACAGGGCGCGGGAACGTGCCGCACGCCCGCATGACATGCAATTCGTCGATATCGGCCGCTACCTCGCGTTCCGGGATATCGGCCTGAGAGGAAGATTGCCGGACGGGTCCGAGGACCCAGCCTGGCGCGGCCGCAATGGCCAGCGGAATGCCGTCTTCGCGGAACTGCTCGTAACAACGGGGATGCGCCTCGGTGAGGCTGGCAGCTTGATCATCGACGAACTGCCTCGGTTGACGTCGGACAGCCCGCGGATACTTCTTTTCGATCTTCCGGGCGCTATCACCAAGGGCGAACGCCCGCGCCGCATCCGGTTGCCGCGCCGTGTGCTCAAGCTGATCGGGGATTATTGCGATATCGAGCGCCACGTTGCCGCCGCCAAGGCGTCGCCTCCTCCGGGCGTCCCCCTCGTATTGTCACCCGATGGCCGCAGCGCCATCGATGGCAGTGGCCGGCGCATCGCGCTGACCAAGCTCCGGCCACAAGACCGCCAACGGCTGCTGCGATCGCCTGATGGGATGCCTGAACACGCATCGCTTTGGCTCACTGAGCGTGGTCAACCCGTGTCGTCCGGAACCTGGGAGGTTGCTTTTCGCAGGGCAAGCCAGCGATGTCAGTCCTTCGGTCTCGATATTACTGTCACGCCGCACATGCTGAGGCACACCTTTGCCGTCAACATGTTGTCGATGCTGATCCGCGAACAGGTGGGCAGGATCTTCAACCCGACCGATGCGCATGGTGCTGCCTATCGCCAGATGCTTGGCGATCCGCTCCGCCATCTCCAACACCTCCTCGGCCACGCGAACATCACCAGCACCTACATCTATCTCGACAGCCTTGCCGAGGCGCAGGAACTCGTCGATGCGGCGGCGGATCGCTGGACCGACGAACTCATGGCGGACGAACAATGACCGGGAGAGCCCGCGTCTCACAGCCCCGCCCGGGACGGAGGGCAAGCTTTCCCGAACACCTTCCAGATCCCGGCCCCGCTGCGGCCATTGCCATCGCCGCGGGCCGTTTCGAGATTACCCTGGCCGGACGGACCGCGACGATGGACCTGACGCGTTTGCCGGGTCGCAATTCGCTTGCGCGGGCCTTCACGCAGGCACTCTGGCAGGCATGTCAGGTCGGTGGCCCCGCCGGCACCGTTCGCACCGCCATGTCATTGGCCGAAGCCATCCATCGGTTCTGGCGCTATCTCGATGCGACGGACTCATCCGTACAGGTGCTTGCCGAGATTGATGTCGCTACCATCGAAGGCTTCGACGCCTGGATGGATGAGTGCGGGCAGCATCCCAACCATCGCCGCCACCAGATGGGAGATGTAGTGATGCTGCTGCGGTTGGCGGATTCGGGCGAACCAGGCCGCCTTTCCGAAGAGGCTTCCCGCCGATTATTCTATGTCAGTACGCGGCCGGGTGTACCGCCGCGCCCGCGCGATGCCTACAGCGACAATGTCCGGGCGGACCTGAAGGCGGCCGCGCGCGCTGACGTCGCAGCGATCGTGCAGCGGTTTCGGTCGATGCCCGTACAGAAGTGCGAGACGCGGATCGATCGGTTAGAGATGGACGCCTTCGCCGAGATCGACCGCGTCGGGTTCATTACCGTCAAGAGCTTCCTATTCCGCCAACTCTACGCGGCGCGGAACTTTGCAGGGATTTCGAATGAGGGACTGAGCGACAGGATGCATGGCACACGGCATCTGCTCCTCGGCGACCTGATTGCTCTGTTCGTTCTGCTGTCGCTGGAGACCGGTCTCGAGATCGAGGCGATCAAAACCTTGCGCGCCGATTGTCTCAAAAACCCTTCCAACGGCTATGTCGAGATTGAGTATTGCAAGCGCCGCGCCCGTCATGCCGAGTGGAAGCGGCTGCGGGTTCGGGACGGAGGGTCAGGCACCCCAGGCGGCCTCCTGCGCCTCGCAATTCAGTGGACCGCAACGGCGCGCGGTCATCTCAAGAGCGAACAGCTTTTCACGTATTACTGCCGCGGCCGCCTGACCGATGTCGTTCTGCCGATGCAATCGGCCAGAAAGGTCTGGGTCAAACATCACGGGTTGCAGGATGATGACGGAAAGCCGTTGAAGCTCTGCCTCTCACGTTTGCGCAAGACCCACAAGGCTGCGTGGTATCGCAAGACCGGCGGTCAGGTGCGCCGGTTTGCGGTTGGACATACCGTCGAGGTTGCTGCGAACCACTATGGGGACATTCCCGCCTTGCGGCCGATCCACGAAGCCACGATCGCCGAGGCGCTGATGGACGCTCTCGAAGATGCGTTGCAGCCTACCGTGTTGACCCCGGAGGCCGAGGCCGAAGTCTTGGCAGCTCCATCTTCGGCTCAGCCCGGTTTTCCGGAGGGCTTGGCGACCGATGTTCCGGCATTGCTGGCAGGCGAACAGGATGTATGGCTGGCAAGCTGTTCCGGCTTCTACAGCAGCCCGTTCGCCACGTCGGGAGAGGCCTGCCCGGTGCCGTTCTGGGGCTGCCTCGAATGCCGCAACGGCGTCATCACCACTCGCAAGCTTCCCGCGCTGATGGCGTTTTTGGATTTCGTGGTGGACCAGCGCAAGGTTTTGTCCGAAGCAGATTGGCAGGCGAAGTTCGGGCGGGTCCACCACAGGATCTCTGCGCAGATATTGCCTCAATTCTCTGAGCCCGATCTCGCCGCCGCGCGTGCCCTCGCGGCCAGTCAATCGGCACAGATCTACCTTCCCCCGGAGGCGGGTTTCGCATGAGGGCAAATCCAGACTTCACGACCGCTAGGCCATCGCTGCCATCGGCAATCCATCCTGACGACACCGACATCCTCGCAGGCAGACCGCTCAGACCGGGATCGGAGCGGTTGATGCTGTCCCGCTTCGGCGACGATGTCTGGGATCTCAGTCCGGCGATGTTTCGGGCCAACGCGCGTCCGGCCGCGTTTCGTGTTGATTTCGGGGCCATTGCAGACCCCGCGCTTCGACGGCTCGCCAAGGAGTATATGCTTGCCCGCCTTCAGGCGCCGCTGCGCAGCTACCGGGGCCCTTGCGGCCCCTCGACCGCAAAGGGCACATTGCTGTTCCTGCGCCATTTCGGAGAGTTCCTGCAAGATCGTATCGGTTCCGTCGAACTGGCGCGCGTCGACCAGCAAGTGCTGGACGCGTATCTGGCGCATCTGGGGGCAGACGGCGTACGTTCATCGCACCAGATTCGCCTCTATGTCGATGTCCCCATTGACCTCCATCATTTCGGGCCATGGGTGACCGGGGGCGGCATTCCCTTCCTGCCTTGGGGTGGGCGCACGGCAAGCAATGTCAGCGGTCGGAGTCGGACGAGTTCGGAGAACACCACGCCGCGCATCCCCGAACCGGTCATCGGCGCCTTGCTCTACTGGTCGATGCGATACGTCGATGTCTTCGCCCCGGATATCCTCGCGGCGCGCGAAGAGCTGGATCGCCTTGAAGCCCGCGCTGCCCAGATTATTGCCGAGGATGCGCGTCAGACCCGCCACGAACGGTTTCGCTACCGTCTTCGTACCTGGCTCGAGGCCCGCCGGGCGGAAGGGCGGGGCGTGCCAATCTGGGAGCGCCGTCCAAACACCACCCGCGGTGTTCCCGATGTTAAGGAAGGCAACGCGTATAATTTCAGGCTGATGTGCCTTCAGGTCGGGTGCCCCCAAACTGGGACTCTCAGCAAGTCTACCGCGATCATCAGGATGCTGGACCAGATGGCGGGTGAGATGGGAACCGAGGTCGGCGGCATGGATACCCCGATCAGCCTCGATCCCGATACCGGCCTGCCCTGGAGGGAGCGTTTCGACACGGACAGCCTGCCACATGAAGAGCAGATGCTGCAGGCGGCCTGCTACATCGTCTGTGCCTACTTGACGGGCATGCGCGACAGCGAGTTGCAGGACATGGAGCCGGGCTGCGTTTCGGTTGAACGCAGTGCTGACAACCTGATCGAGCGCTATCGAGTACGCAGCAACGTCTATAAGCACCGCGAGGCGGCGGGTGTTTCCGCCGACTGGATCACCATCGCTCCGGTCGCACGAGCCGTTGAGGCCATGGAAGCCCTGTCGCGTCGTGCGCGCGGCGACCGTGATCTTCGATCCCTCTGGGTCTCGCTGAAGCCATGGGATTGGACGGCGGATTACCTTGCCGCGCAGGCGTCACCGATCATCAAGATGTTCCGCGACGGTCTGGATGCAAAGGTCGCAAACCCGCCCGCAATTCCACATGTCGACGGACGCCCATGGCATTTCAGCACCCGGCAGTTTCGGCGCACCATCGCATGGTACATCGCGAACCGCCCCTTCGGCGTGATTGCCGGAAAAATCCAGTACAAGCATGCCTCCGTGGCGATGTTCGAGGGCTATGCCGGCGCGCCGCACGGAGATTTTCGCCGGGCGGTCGAGCAGGAACGGGCGCTTGGCCAATTGGACGATGTGGTCGCCTATTATGAGGCCTACCTGCAGGGTGACGAGCCCGGCGGCCCGGCATCGTCCCGTCTCAAGCAGGAGTTCTCCCACATCCGGGATACCCTCGGTGATCTGCCCGGGCGCATCCTCGATCAGAAACGCCTGCGAACGATGCTGGCGCATCTTGGGAAGACCCTGCATGTCGGATTTCTGAACGATTGCTTCTTCGATCCCGCCAGCGCCCTCTGCCTTCGGCCTGACGACAAGCCGGTGGCCCCGGTGATTTCGCGCTGCAGCCCGGACCGCTGCCCCAATTCCTGTCTGACCACGCGTCATGTGTCGCCCTGGCAGGCTTCGATCGAAGAGGGTGAGCGCCTCCTGCAGGGCAACACCCTGTCAGCGGTTCAGAAGGTCGCAATCACACAGGACAATGATCGAAAGCGGCGGCTGATCGCTCATCTGGAGGACCCAAAGGTATGACACGGCCCGTCAGTCAGAAGACCGAAGACGCCTTGCGCGCCGCCATGATGCGACTGCTCGAAGGAACCTCCGTCCATACCGACGGGCGCCTCACCGTCGCCAATCTCGCGCGCGAGGCCGGTGTCAGCCGGGCAACGGCCAACCGGGCCACCGCCGTTCTTGCGGAGTTTCGTGCGGCGGAGGCGCGGTTCCGGTCGGGATCTGTCGCGGGCTTGAAGGAGCGTATCCGCGAACTCGAAGCCGAACTCCGGACCGCACGCGGTGGCGAGATGGCCGAGTTGCGCGCGACCACCAAAACACTGGCGCAACAAATCCAGATCCTCGCGCTGGAGGGTGAAGAACAACGCCGCCTGATCTCGGTTCTGGAAGAGCAGATCGCGAGGGGTGACCCGAAAGTCCTGCCGTTCAGGCCGCCGTCCCAGGGCGGCACCTGAGGTCACAATCAGAAAGAGAAAGAGGTGAGCAGGGTGGGGGTGAAACAGGGATAAGAAGAGAGGGATCCCCCATGAACTGTCTCACCCATGCCGAACAGGAAAACCTCAATGAGGGCAGGAGGTTTTTCCGAAGAGACAGCTTGACTGTCCAGATAACATGCGGCCGGAATCTATGATGCCCAACGGATCTTCGGACACAGCCTGACCAACAGCACGGGCCGGGTCGTCCCGATCCGCTGGATCGGCGAGCAACATGTGCGCGAAGACTGCCAGGGGCGTATCCCGTCGCTCGCAGATTGGCTCGGACGCATTCAGCCGGAGCCGTGGATGGCCAATGGCCGGATCGACAACGAACCGACGCAGATTGGTAGCGATCCGCGCGCGGCCTGGATCGAGGCGGTGGCCAATCACCAGACCATTCTCGGCTTTGAGGATTGGCTGCTGAAGGTTTCTGTCGAGCACGTCCAGCATCGTCAGAACCGCGCCGCCGCCTGATCCGCCGGGCGGCAAACTCGCCAACCATCTGACCACGTCCAAATCGACCCGCCTGCGGCCTCAGCTGGCTCGGCGGGTCGATTGCGTTTCAAGAAAGGATAACGACATGCAAGACCCTGTCTACGAGGAGGCCTACCAAGGCCACACTATCAAGATCTACCATGACACCGACACGGAAAGCCCGCGTGAGTGGTGCAACCTCGGCACGCTGATCTGTTGGCATCGGAGATACCGGCTTGGCGACGGCCATCCGTTCGACAGCCCTGAGGCGTTCCTGCGCGACCTCGCCGGTGTTTCGTATCAGAGCGATCTCTCGATGGAACAGTTGCGCCACCGTGCGAAGCGCAAGGCGATCCTGCTGCCCGTGTTTCTCTATGATCATTCCGGGCTCGCCATGAACACCATCGGATTCCACTGCCCGTGGGATTCCGGCCAGGTTGGCTATATCTATGTGACGCTTGAGGCGGTTCGGAAGGAGTTCGGCGCGAAGCGTGTCACCAAGGCTCTGCGCGAAAAGGCTGAAGACATCCTGCGCGGAGAAATTGTCAGCTACGACGCCTATCTCGGCGGGCGGGTCTATGGCTATGTCATCGAGCGGGACGGCGAGGAGGTCGACGCCTGCTGGGGGTTTGTCGGCGACTATGAGCTGGACTGTCTGCTCGAGGCGCGCCGGGAGGTGCCAGCACCGTTGCCGAGTCAAACACGCGAGTCCGCTGCCGCTCAAGCGCGGGCTCACCCTTGGGAACCGGCACAGGTGGCATACGCTCCCTTTCTTGCGGGAATCCCAATCGGTCTCGCATTGCTGCAATGCAGAAGTATCATGACCCGGCTATTGTGCGGTCGCAGCATGACCACTATGTTTTGAATGTGATCGGTTCTCTCCTCCTCCCTGAACCGATCAAAGCTAAGCGGCGGCATCCACCTCCTCCCGGATGCCGCCTTTTTTTCAAAGCTCTTCCCGAAGGTTGTCCAAGTTTTGTCAGCAGCCGCTCGGTGGACGACGTAACCGTTTCGGATGCGCAGGCCCCAAACCGCCCAAAACTTTGGCGAGTTGGTAATACGCCAAGCCGACAAGGACTACCGCGATAGCGCCCACAGACCCATCCCCAGATTCTGGGGATAACTTTCCGCTGCCGGGACGGAGTTCAGCAATCCCATGAAAGAGCGAGAGGCAGGGCGGGAGGGGTGACCCCTCCCGGGCGAGAGAGTGCGCGCGGGGCTCGGGGCCAACCCTCAACCCCGGAGATTGCCGATGAACGCTCACCCCCATTCCGTCCCGCTTGCGCCCGAGGCCGAGGCCCCTGCCCGCCCGGAAGCCTCGCGCCTCGCCCACAACCTGATCCAGGCTGCGAGAACCCTCGTCCCCCTGTTCGAGGCCGGCAAACCCATCGACGCTGCCGTGCTGCGCGCCGCGATGGAAGATGCCTTCGGAGCGAATGATACAAGTGGTGCCTGGGTCTGGAAGGACGCCTATGAGGCCGCTGAGATCGCGCAGATCCTGATGCTTTCGCGCTATGGCGCATTGGTGCAACGTCAGGCATCCTCGCCGCAAGCCTTCCTCACAACGATCGAACGACTCGCCGGTCTGGCCCCCTCCCACACACGGCGCTCTGAGGACAGCGTCCGTCTGCAACAATTCTCGACACCTCTGCCTCTTGCCGCCATCGTCGCGCTGGCGGCGCGGTTTCGGACCGACGATCTGGTGCTCGAGCCCTCGGCCGGGACCGGCATGCTGGCGATCTTCGCCCGGATCGCAGGCGCGCGCCTGGCGCTGAATGAGCTTGCCGAGACCCGCCGCGCCTTGCTGGAGAACCTGTTTCCCGGTGCCGTGGTCTCGGATCACGATGCCGCGGCGATTGACGACCGCCTCGACCGTTCCATCACGCCCTTTGTCATCGTGATGAACCCGCCCTTTTCCGCTGCGAACCATGTCGAAGGCCGGTTCCGTCAAGCAACCAGTCAGCATGTGCTTTCCGCCCTGGCGCGCCTCGCGCCGGGCGGACGTCTTGTCGTCATCACTGGCGAAAGCTTCCGCCCCTCCACGAAATCCTTCCAGTCGACGTTTCAGCGGATCGCACAAAGCGCTGATGTGGTGTTTTCCGCTGCAATCGACGGCAAGGTCTTCGCGCGGCATGGCACCATAATCGACACGCGGCTCACCGTGATCGACAAGCGCGCGGCTGGCGCTGAAGCGACCGCACCGGTCGACATCGAGGCCGCCTATCATCCGATCTGCGCGACAACGGCCGATCTCCTCGCGTCAGTTCTGACCCATTGCCCGGAACGTCGCAGCCCGCCGCCCTGCCCCACCAGCGCGGCTTTTGCGGTGCCGAAACCCGCGGCGCGGACCAACCTGCACGCCCTTCGCAACGCAGCACGCAAGGAAACCCGCGCCATCGCCGAAGAACGCGCGAAGCACCCTTTCGATGACATCGAGACGGCACCGCTCGACTACCTGCCAAAAGCCTGGAGCGAACCAGAGGGCACGCTGCAAGACACGGTCTACGAGGCCTATGATCTTCAGGCGATCCGGATCGACGGCGCGGCGGAACATCCGACAGCGCTGGTCCAATCTGCCGCCATGGCCTCGGTTCCGCCACCTGTCCCGACCTACCGCCCGCTCCTGCCAAAGACCCTCGTCGCGGACGGTCTCCTCTCCGCGCCGCAGCTCGAAAGCGTCATCTACGCGGGCAACGCGCATCAGACGCATCTCAAGGGCTGGTTCAAGCGCGGTGAGATCGAAGGCCAGCTGATGGCCGCGGCCGAGGGCGATGAAGGCGCCTTCCGTCTGCGCAAGGGTTGGTTCCTTGGTGATGGCACGGGCTGCGGCAAGGGGCGGCAGGTCGCGGGCATCATCCTCGACAACTGGCTGAAGGGGCGTCGCCGGGCGGTCTGGGTCTCGAAGAGTGACAAGCTCATCGAAGATGCGCGGCGCGACTGGATGGCGCTCGGCGGGCGCGAAAGTGATATCGTGCCGCTCTCGAAATTCCGACAGGGGAGCGACATCCGTCTGCCCGAAGGCATCCTCTTCGTCACCTATGCCACGCTGCGCTCGACTGAGCGCGAGGGCAAAGCCTCCCGCCTCGACCAGGTGACGTCCTGGCTTGGCGAAGGGTTCGATGGCGTCATCGCTTTCGATGAAAGCCACGCCATGGCAAATGCCGCGGGCGAGAAGTCGGAGCGCGGCGACAAGAAGGCGTCCCAACAGGGTCTTGCTGGTCTCGCGCTGCAAAACGCGGTTCCTGACGCCCGCGTGCTCTACGTCTCGGCCACCGGCGCGACGGTCGTCGGCAATCTCGCCTATGCCTCCCGTCTCGGTCTCTGGGGCACGGGTGATTTCCCCTTTGTTACGCGGGCCGAATTTGTCGCCGCGATGGAGGCTGGGGGAATTGCCGCCATGGAGATGATCTCGCGCGACCTGAAGGCGCTCGGGCTCTATCTCGCGCGGTCCCTCTCCTATGCCGGGGTCGAATACGAGATGCTGGTGCATGAGCTGACGCCCGCCCAGGTCGCGATCTACGATAGCTACGCCGATGCCTACCAGATCATCCACAACAACCTTGAGGCAGCACTACAGGCATCCGGTATTTCCTCCGAGACGGGCACCCTGAACGCCCAGGCGAAATCTGCCGCGCGTTCGGCCTTCGAGAGCAACAAGCAGCGCTTCTTCAACCATCTCATCACCGCCATGAAATGCCCCTCGCTCATCCGCGCGATCGAGGCGGACCTGGCGGCGGGCCATGCGGCGGTGATCCAGGTGGTCTCGACCAGCGAGGCAGTGATGGAGCGCCGCCTCGAAGACATCCCGCCCTCGGACTGGGACGACCTGCAGGTCGATTTTACGCCGCGCGAGAACATCATGGACTACCTGATACATTCGTTCCCGACGCAGCTCTTCGAGCCCTACACCGACGAGAACGGCGACCTCCGCTCGCGCCCTGCCCTCGACGGCGATGGCAATCCCATCATTTGCCGTGAGGCGGAGCGGCGGCGGGACGATCTTGTCGAGCATCTGGGGGCTCTCGCCCCAGTGCAGGGCGCGCTCGATCAGATCCTCTGGCATTTCGGTGCGGACGCCGTGGCCGAGGTCACGGGGCGCAAGCGGCGCATTGTGACAACGCGCGAGGGGCGGTTCAAGGTCGAGAACCGCCCTGCTTCTTCCAACCTTGGTGAAACGCAAGCCTTCATGGATGAGGCCAAGCGCATCCTGATCTTCTCTGATGCGGGTGGCACCGGGCGCAGCTATCACGCCGATCTTGGGGCCAAGAACCAGCGTCTCCGGGTGCACTACCTGCTCGAGCCCGGCTGGAAGGCCGACAACGCGATTCAGGGGCTCGGGCGAACCAATCGCACCAATCAGGCGCAGCCGCCGCTCTTTCGCCCCGTCGCCACAGACGTGAAAGGTGAGAAGCGGTTTCTCTCCACCATCGCGCGGCGTCTCGACACGCTCGGCGCCATCACCAAGGGGCAGCGCGAGACCGGCGGGCAGAACATGTTCCGCGCCGAGGACAACCTCGAGAGCCCTTACGCGCGCGCGGCGCTGCGGCAGTTTTTCTACAAACTGCGCGCGGGCAAGATCGAGGCCTGCTCCTACGCGCAGTTTCAGGAGATGACCGGGCTGACGCTCGATGAGGCGGACGGCACCATGAAAGAAAACCTGCCGCCGATCCAGCAGTTCCTGAACCGCTGTCTCGCTCTCCGCATCGACATGCAGGACGCAATTTTTGATGCCTTCGGCGGGTTCCTCTCAGCCATCATCGAGGATGCGCGCCAAGCGGGTACGCTGGACGTCGGGCTTGAGACCCTGCGCGCGGAGAAATTCGAGATTGTCGACCGCAAGGTCATCTTCGAGCACGACGCGACGGGGGCGACGGCCACCGCCCTGACCGTTGAGCGGACTGATCGCAACGATCCGCTGACCCTGCCCCGGGTTAGAGCGATCTGCGCCGATACGAAGGGCGCGACGCTGTGCTGGAACAAGACGTCCAAGCGCGCGGCACTCATGGTGAATGCGCCGGCCTTCATGGACCAGGACGGTGTGCCGATCCTGCGGGTGAAGCTCCTGCGCCCCATGGCGACCGAGATCCTTGCGCTCACCGAGTTCTCGAAATCACACTGGGAAGAGATCGATGATGCGATGTTCGAACAACTCTGGCAGGCCGAGGTCGACGCGGTGCCGGAGTTTACAATCTCGAAGATCACGCTGATCTGTGGGTTGCTCCTGCCGATCTGGGACCGGCTGCCCGCCGACAACATGCGCATCTATCGCCTGCAGACCCAAGACGGCGAGCGCGCCATTGGGCGCCTGGTCAGCCAGGAGCAGCTTCTGAACGTCTACGAGCGGCTCGGTCTTGATTGTCAGATCGAGATGACGCCGCAGGAGGTCTTCGGCGCGGTCATGGACGCGAAGACGACCCTCAGCCTGCTCGGCGGCTACCAGTTGCGCCGGTCGCTGGTCATGGGACAGCCGAGGCTCGAGCTGATCGGCGCGTCGGGCGCGGCCCTGCCCAGTCTGAAGGCCATTGGGTGTTTCACCGAGGTGATCCAGTGGAAGACGCGGGTGTTCATTCCGGTGGACGGTATTGACGCGCTGGCGCGCGTGCTCACCGAGCATCCGGTTGGTGGCAGCGCCGCGGATGTTGCCGCATGAGCGCGCGGCGCAGCATCGCAGACCTCTCGGCCGATCTGGCTGATCGGGCCGAGAGTTTCTGCCGCCAGTATTTTCCCGAGGGGCGCAAGCAGGGCAATTATTGGCAGGTTGGCGACACCTCTGGCGCAAAGGGGCAGAGTCTCGCCATCCGCCTACAAGCGCAGGGTGGGCGCAAGGCCGGATCCTGGGCCGACTATGCGACGGGGCAATATGGCGATCTGATCGACCTGCTACATGAACGGCTTGGGTCGGTCACGCTCAAGGAAACGCTGAGGGAGGCCCGGTCCTTTCTCGGCGAGGCCCCCTGCCCTGCCGTATCTCGTGAAACCCAACGGGCTGAGCGCCCAGATGTAGCCTCCCGCAAACGCATCGCGCGGGCACGCAAACTCTTCGCCGCTGGGAAGCCGGTGCTCGGCACATTTGCTGCCACCTACCTGCAAGGGCGCGGGATCACACGTCTTGGCCCGGCCCTGCGCTATCACCCGCGGGTCTTCCTGCGGAAAGGTGAGGACGATCCCGATCCGCCGCAAAGGGCCCCTGCCCTGCTCGCGAAGATCACCGACAATCGGGGCCAGATCACCGGATGTGCGCGGCTCTATCTCGCCCCGTCCACCGGCGGCTTGGCCGAGATCGAGAGCCCGAAACGGATCCTTGGGCAGCTGCACGGTCATGCCATCCGCTTCTGGTCCGGCACCTCGCGCGCCGATCTCATCGTGGGCGAAGGTCTCGAGAATACCCTCTCGGTTGGCACGGCTCTGCCCGAGTTCGACCTTGCCTCCTGTCTCACGGCTACCCATCTCGGCCTCTTCATTCCGCCGCCGGGGATCCAGCGCATCTGGATCGCGCGGGATAACGACGAGGCTGGACGTAACGCATCCATGAGATTGCGTAACCAACTGGAATCGAAGGGAATTGCCGGTGGTGATCTAGTGCCGCAGTTGGGCGATTTCAACGACGATCTGCGGGCTTTCGGCAAGGATGCGCTGCGCCGGTCTCTGCTCAAGGCCATGAAAGAGCAGGGTCTGGAGATCGGGGACGGGTGAGCGCCAACCTCCCCGGTGATGCCCGACGGGGCAAAGGTTCCGCGGGTTCGATCTGATCCCGTTTGGAAAAGGGGAGCGATGGACCGGCGGGTTGGGGCTGAGTGCCCCTCGCCCAGGCAGCAATGCGCCGCTACCCGGAAAATTCCCCTGAGCCTTCGGCTCATTCCTCGCGGGAACAATTTTCCGGCCCGCGGCGCATTCTCCGCTTTGCTCCGATCCTGACGGATGCGGCCCGGTCGCCGCCGGTCCTGTTATCGCCCCATCCAAATCGGGTCAGATCAAACAGAGGAACCAGACAATGCCCCATCAGACAGACATCCAAGAGGAGACCGGCGTGACCTCTGCCATCCTCGACCATCTCGCACTTCACGGCGCAACGCCCGGTCCCGGCGAGACCGATCACCGCCCCCTGCCCCAGCCCGACGAGGTCGAGCTCGCCATGGCGACCCTCTTCGACACCACCACTGGCCTCCTCACCGGCAGCCAGTTGGAAGACAATCTCGAAGAGATGCTCTGGTCCCTCACCTCGATCTTCCATCGCCGGCTCACCCATATCCAGAAGCTCCTCGACGACAACGAATTCGAGGTCCGGGAAAGTCTGGCCATCCAGGACGGCTCCGAGGTCGCCTCGGTCGAACTCGAGCGCCTCCAGATGATCGGGCTCAAACTCTGGGACCATCGCGACGCTTTCGAGCAGATGCGCGATCTGGCCGTGGACCACTTTTCGGCCGCCACGGGTTCACCCTGGCTGCCCCGCACAGGATCCAAGGTCTCTCATCGCGGCCTCACTTCCGCCGTGGTGGACAGCCGCGCCTATCTCTCGGCCAAACGCCGCAAGGAGACCGAGGTGCACTGCCCCGAAGGCACGCGGATCGCCTTCTCAGGCGGGGACTATCAGGCCTACGATTTAATCTGGTCCGTACTCGATGCCACCCATGCGAAATACCCCGACATGGTGCTCTTGCATGGCGGTACGCCCAAGGGTGCCGAGATGATCGCCGCCCGTTGGGCAGATACGCGCGGTGTGACCCAAGTGGTCTTCAAGCCCGACTGGAAGAGCCATGGCAAGGCGGCTCCCTTCAAGCGCAATGACAAGATGCTCGAGACCATGCCGCAGGGTCTGATCGCAACGCCCGGTTCGGGCATCACCGAGAACATCGTCGACAAGGCCCGCAAGCTCGGGATCCGCATCAAGAGGATCGGGGCTTAGGCCCCGGTTCTAACATGACATCAGTCTGAGCGCCTTGTGCGGTTCGCTCTTTGAGTTCACAGTTCTGCGTGATTTGGTCTGTCAGACTGCTGAGTGTGCGGATGAGTATTCCTATCTGGTTGCCGTCGCGGGCCTTCCTGATGCCTTGTGACGCTCGCGTCGTCCGGCCGTCAGTGGGATATTCGCCGAGAGGCACCCCATGTCGGCCAGGAAACTGACCAATCCGACGATCGTCTTGAACTCGCGCAATTTGAAGATGCTGCGGCTTGTCACAAGCATCTTCGCATCCTGACCATCCTTCGTCACCATGTGCACGACCCAGGAGCCATACCAGCTGTTATGGCGTTTCTCGGCGGTCTGGTTGCAGATTACCTCGATGAGATAGCCATCTGAGAGCAGGTCGCGCAGGCCGTCCTCGGCGACCACATTCGGTGTTGCGTCGTCCAACAGCTTATCCTCTTCACTTATGCCGACACGCAACAGGATTGGAGCGGGCCCGAGCAATTGCTCGATCTTCCGAGTCGCAAGCGTCGTTGCTCAGTTTCGCGCTGCCATACGGGACATTCTCGAAGTTCGCAACGCGGCCGGGATTGAAGCCGTCGGGGACAGTTTCGCGTTTCCTCGCCCTGGCATTTCATCTTCTCCAGCCTGTCAGATCGCTTTCTGCTCGAGGCCCCTTGTGACTCGACCGAGGAAATGAATACGGGCCGGTGCCGCGTTGCGACGGGTCGTGGTGTATTTCGAAAGATCAGGTGTGACTGTGCAAGGATAGCTTTGGCGTTCTTGACTTTCGGCTGTTCACCCACCTTCCTTCATGGCCACCGCGCTTCTCCTTTTGTCTGAGTTGCATGACATGCTGGTCGCAGCTGTCGTCCCGTCCACAAAGGTTGTCACCGATCTTTTTCCCCTGCCCCTGCGGGTCATTCCTCGCGCACCAAAAAGACTGGCGCCTGCCCCTCTCCGCTACGCTTCGCCTTCGGTGTGGCCGGGCCTTGGCCAGCTGCAAGGTGACCATCATTGCAACGCAAACAAGGAGAAGAGCAATGACCACGAACTGCATCAAAT